>MFCJ01000159.1:13328-16085 GCA_001775255.1 Candidatus Dadabacteria bacterium RIFCSPHIGHO2_12_FULL_53_21 | reverse complement strand
GCCGAGGAAGTTCTTTTTTACGAATAGCCCGAATGAAGGATTAGTGACCGTATTCATTAACGACACCGGGGATAAAACGAATTAAAGATTAACCGAACGGATATGGTAAATTCAATTTTTAAGTGTCGATTAAAAATTACGGATTATGTCAGCCGGGTCTTTCGCGCGGTATGTCCGAAAGGACGAAATGCGCGCACTCCTTGCCCGGACTGCCGACGTGCTAACCTTCGCCGGTTGTGACGTAAGAGGTGCCGGATTATTTACAATCGACCGGAATTATCACCAGAACTTGCCGTAGAGCTTCTCGGCGTTGTTCCAGAATATGTCCGCTTTCAATTTCTCGGATACGTCGGCGCCTTCTATCTTCCAGTACTCGGACGCGAAATCGCTCCACGGAATGTCCGAGCCGAACAGGAAACGGTCGCCGCCCACGCCCCTGCGCTCGATCTCCTCGAGGAGCCACGTCGAGCCGAACCCTACGGCCCACGACGAGTCCGTATATACCTGATAGCCCTCTTCGATGAGATCGAAGAACCTGGGGACGAACTTTATATGACCGCTCACCCCGCCGCCCATGTGGACCACGTGTATCTTGGCCTTCTTTCCGAATTTCCTGATAAGAGCGAGTGCGCCGTCGATGTCGGACCCCCCGCCCGGGCTCGTGTGTATGTGAAACGGCATGTCATTCTTGGCGGCCGCATCCAGGATCATGTTCCAGAGCTCCTCCGATTCCTTGTCCCACTGCTCGGGGTTGAACGTCCCGCCGAGGAGGCATGTCGTCTTGAGCGCGACGAGACCCTTCTTGCCTATGAGCTTGAGTGCTTCCGTCGTGCGCTCCTTGTCCTTGGGCAGGGCCGAGACCCATATAGCTCCCAGGAGCCTGTCGGTCGACTGCGCGCTGTCCGCGACGAGCGGGTTCAACGTGAATGGCTGGGCCGAATCCGGGTAGCCGTAATTCGACATGACCAGAGCGCGGTCGACGCCGTGCTTGTCCATACCTTTTATATAGTCCTCTGTCTTATCGTAATCGGTAGTGGGTTTCACTGCCTGGGGCAGGCCGTAATAAGCGAAACCGGGCACGGGCCCTATGTGGCTGTGGTTATCGAAAATTTTCTTCCTTTTTACTATACTCATCGGACTGTCTCCTTTTGTCTTTGTTTTTTGACCCATTGTCTTTGTCTATTTACCCCCGCTTACTCGCCCACTGTAATCCGCCCCCGATTATATCCCCACACTCATATGCGCCCCTCGTTCGCCCCCCTTGACTGCCCCCCGTCAATGCGTTTCCATCGTCTCGCCGACCCTTTTCCTGAGCTTCTTCTCTATCGATTTCGACGGCTCCCCTTTTTCGAGACGGCCGGCCACTTCCCTGAACTGCTCCCCGTAGTCCGCCTTCGACTTCCGGCTCGACTCGCGCATCGTACGGGCGAGCGAAGCCGTGTCTTCCACTCCGGCTCCCGTCTTCGGGACGCCTGTCACTTTAGCGTCATCGGCTTTGGATACCGAGGAGATATTCGACATGACCCGCCCGAGCTTTTTGCTCCCGCATTCCGGGCACGCCGGCTTTTTTTCCAGGGCTTCCGAAACGGTCAGGAAAAAAATACTTACTTCTTTGCGGCACTTGGGACAGTGGTATTCATAGATGGGCATGTTGTTTTCCTATAGTATACACTTCGTACATTATAGGAAATTTATACGCGCTAGTCAAGGCGTTCGTAAACCGTTTGATCCTCATTAAACACGGGGCGGTGAATGACTATCGCACAGCGTTTTTCCGCGCCGGTAATATTCTTGACTTGATTTACTAAAGTTGATATAGTGTCAAGTATAGTAGACGAGCCGGCGGCGTCGCATCGGGGTAGCGCGGGGGCGCGCACATTAGTCAACGAGACCGGGGGAGCGCATTAAAAGCAGGCCGGGCGCATGTTCAGGGATCGCCGGTACACATTCAAACAGGTTGGGGAAGCGCACATTCGAAAGTCCGGGGAATACATATTCAAGATCGCGGAGAGCGGGGAAGAGCTCGGTAATTATTTCAGGCTCCGCCACGCGGTTTTCGTGGAAGAGCAGAATATATTCAGCGGAACGGACGTGGACGAGCGTGACCGGGGGGCGGTACACATAATCGCGCTCAAGGGGCCTGACAGGGTAATGGTGGGGGGAGTGAGGTGCTACACGACGGGTAACGATACCTGGTACGGCGGACGCCTCACGGCGGCGAACGGTTACAGGAACGGCCGCGTGGGATCGGGGCTCGTAAGGTTCGCCGTCGAGACGGTCAAATCGAGGGGATGTAAAAAATTTCTCGCGTACGTACAGCCTCAGAACGTCAATTTTTTCAGGAGGCTCGACTGGAAGCCCGTCGGGGACCCGGTCGAATACGAAGGCGTCACGCATCAGCTGATGGAGGCGGACCTGGACTCCGCATAAAAGAGTAAAGGAAGAGCGATTGCAGAATCTGATCCGAATACTCAAATCCTCAACCAGGCTCGTTCAAAAGCAGTACCTGGCCGGCCTATGGCGGTACTTCCCGCTCGCGCCCCGCATAGACGGGAACGACATCCTTCTCGGGGACGACGCGGCGGCCATAAAATCCGGCGACGGATACCTGCTGCTCGCCGCCGAGGGCGTATACCAGCCGCTCTTAAATTCGAATCCATATCTCGCGGGCAGGACTTCCGTGCTCACGAACGTGAACGATGTATACGCCATGGGCGGCAGGCCTGTCGCACTCGTGGACGTGCTTTTTTCTAGGGA
>MFCJ01000159.1:5669-13313 GCA_001775255.1 Candidatus Dadabacteria bacterium RIFCSPHIGHO2_12_FULL_53_21 | reverse complement strand
CGAGGTCCTCCGCGGCATAAGGGACAACGCCGGGCGTTACGGTGTCCCTGTAGTGGGCGGGCATACGACGTTAGACGCCGAATCCGGTTCTCTGTCCGTGTTTATACTCGGAAAGGCCGAACGGCTCCTCTCGGGCTTCGGCGCCCTCGCGGGCGACGACATTATTTTCGCCTCCGACTTCGACGGGAAGTTCTATCCTGCGTTTAATTTCTGGGACTCTTCGAGCGGGCTCGCCGAAGACGCGCTCCGGGGGCAGCTCGAAATACTTCCGCAGCTTGCGGAATCGGGCCTCGCGGACGCCGCAAAGGACGTGAGCATGGCCGGACTTATAGGCTCCGCCCTTATGATGCTGGAGGGCTCGAAGGCCGGGGCTGAAATTCATCTCGACCGCATCCCCGCGCCCGGGGACGTGCCGCTCCAAAAGTGGCTCCTGACGTTCCCAAGTTACGGCTTCATCATATCGTCCCGGCCGGAGAAGACGCAATATATAAAGGAGAGGTTTCGGGAATCGGGCCTCGTGTGCGAAACGATAGGCAGGGTCATAAACGACAGCAGGGTTTTCTTTACGGACGGCGGTGAAAAGGCGGTATTCTGGAATTTTGACGAAGAGCCCCTTATCGGGGTGAACCCTACAAACGCGGCACAGGTGGATAATGGCGACTGAGAAATATCAGATCGATCACATAGTATCGAGGCTCGGCGAGAAGATAAAAAACATGCGTACCGAGAGGCGGCTTTCGCTGAAGGAGCTCGCGAATAAATCGGGCATATCGGCGGCGGCGATTCACAAGATCGAGTCGAACGGCATAACGCCCACGATCACGACGATGATGAAGATCTCGGACGCGCTCGGGAAAAAGGTGAGCCATTTCATAGAAGAAAAAGTTGAGGACAGCGACGTCGTTTTCGTCTCCGCGAAGGATAGGGAGCCGATACTCACGTTTAAAAAAGGTCTCGAGCTTCAGGGGATATCGGCCACGAAATACGGGGATTTCATCATGACCGCCGCGTATTCGGTGCTCGAAGTCGGGGCGTCGAGCGGCAAGAAGCCTATGAAGCACAGGGGAGAGGAGCTCGTCTACTGCATCAGCGGGAGAGTCGAGTTCCAGGTATACGACAAGACATACATTATAAGCCCCGGGGACAGCATCCACTTCAGGACGCTCCTCGAACACAAATGGAAAAACGTGGGGCAGAGCAAGGCCAAATTACTTTGGATACTGGCGGTGCCGCCTTCATAACGGGCGGAAGGAGCAGGCGGACGAATGTCCATTAAAGGCGCTGAGAAGCACGGATTCAGGTACACGGGCGACCGCATAAGGGAGGCGAACGCGAGTTCGTTAGAGAGGCTCCTCTCGACGGAGCCTGTGCTGTCTGACGTCGATACCGCGCTCTCCGCAATTCCGGGGATGACTCCGGATACCATACTCCACGCGGGGCCTCCCGTTACATGGCAGAGGATGTGCGACCCGATGAAGAGGGCCGTCAGGGGCGCGCTTATATTCGAGGGACTCGCCTCTGACGACAAGGGCGCCGAAGCGCTCATAAAATCGAAAAAAATAAAACTCTCTCCCAATCACTATCACGACGCCGCAGGCCCGATGACGGGGATAATCTCGGCGTCGATGCCGGTCATAGTGACGAAGGACGCGGCCCGCGGAAAGACCGTTTATTCGACGTTCAATGAAGGCGGAGGGAAGGTCCTCTGGTTCGGCTCCGTAGGGGAGGAGACGATAAAGCGTCTCAGGTGGATGAGGGACGTGTTCGCGCCCGTGATGAAAAGGGCGGTCCGCATGACGGGGGGGATACCGGTGTGGGGCATACTGGCGCAGGGTATTCAGATGGGGGACGAGTGCCATAACAGGCACGCGGCGTCGACGAACATATTCCTCAAGATAATCGCCGAGACCCTCTTCAAACTCGACCTGCCCCGTGAAAGGGCGCTCGAAGTATATAAGTTCATAGCGGGGAACAGCCACTTCTTCCTCAACATCAGCATGACAGCGTGCAAGCTCGCCATGGACGCGGCGCACGGGATTGAGGATTCGACCATAGTTACCGCCATGTCCCGGAACGGGACGGATTTCGGCATAAGGGTGAGCGGCCTCGGGGACACCTGGTTCACGGCCCCGGCGCCATATTTAATCGACGCCCTCTACAATCCGGGATACAGCGCAGAGGACGGCGCGCCCGATATAGGGGACAGCTCCATAATCGAAACCATGGGCCTCGGAGGCTTCGCCATAGCGGCCGCCCCTTCCATGGCCGCGTTCGCGGGCGGGGGTGTAGCGGAATCTATAAGCATAACGAAGAGAATGCAGCTCATAACGACGCTCAGGAACCCCAAGTTCGGAATACCCGCTCTCGATTTCGAGGGCACGCCCACGGGGATTGACCTCAGAAAGGTGGTCGAGACGGGGATACTGCCCAGCATCAACAGCGCAGTCGTCCACAAGAGCTCGGGCGCGGGGCAGATAGGCGCGGGGATTGTGAAGGCGCCTTACGATTGTTTCGTTAAGGCGATCAGTGCGTATGGACAGAGATATAAACTCGCGGCCTGATATCAGGGACGCGGGACAGATTAGAGATTAGTAAGGGAACTATTATGGCGATAGCCAGTGTCGTTAAAAAGAATCACTATCAGGACTCGCTCAAGCTCATGCAGCTTAGCCGAAAGCTCGGCGCGCTTCCCGGTATAAAAAAGGCCTCGGCGATAATGGCGACCGAAGCCAATCTGAAAATGCTCGGGGAAGCGGGGCTCATCGCGGGGGTCCCTGAATCGGAGGGCGCGAACGACCTCATCGTTGCGGTCGACGCGGAATCGGAGTCGAAAGCTCGCGAGGCGATAGGCATGCTCGATTCACTCCTGGTCCCGGCCGGCGCTTCCAGGGGAGGGGCGGCCGAGGCGGTCAAGGGCCTCGACTCTGCGCTCAACGTCCTTCCGGGGGCTAATATCGCCCTCATTTCGGTGCCGGGCGAATACGCGAAGCTCGAGGTCTCGAAGGCCATAGAGAAGGGGCTTCACACTTTCTTATTCAGCGACAACGTAACTCTGGAAGAAGAAATAGAGGTAAAGAGAAGGGCGTCAGGGCGCGGGCTCCTGGTTATGGGCCCGGGCTGCGGCACGGCGATAATAAACGGCACGGGGCTCGGGTTCGCGAACGTGATAGAGAGAGGGCCTATAGGCGTGATCGCCGCCGCCGGGACCGGCTTGCAGGAGGTGACGAGCCTCATAAGCAACTCGGGCTCGGGCATAACGCACGCGATAGGGGTCGGGGGAAGGGACCTGTCGGAGGAAGTGGGCGGGATAATGACGCTCGCCGCGCTCGGGATACTGAGTCGCGATAATAACACTAAAGTATTGCTTGTCGTCTCGAAGCCGCCTTCGAAAAAGGTAGCGGAAAGGATACTCGCCGCGATAGGCGAGACGGGAAAGCCGGCAGTCGTATGCTTCCTCGGGCATGATATGCGCGCGCCCGATGACGAAAAGATCAAACTCGTATCGACGCTCGAAGAAGCCGCGCATTCGGCGCTCGGCCTCGTAAACGGGAACGGTAAGAAATATACACCCGCCCCGGGGAAGAACTGGAAGAGGCAGGCCGGGAAATACGTCCGCGCTCAGAAGCGCGGACAGCGTTACCTGAGGGGGATCTTCTCGGGAGGTACGCTCTGCTACGAGGCGCAGCAGATACTCACACAGACACTCGGGGACATTTATTCGAACGCGCCGCTCAACAAGAAAAACAGGCTAAAAGACTCGAACGTCAGCATGGGCAACACGTGCGTCGATCTGGGGGAAGAGGAATTCACGGTCGGACGCCCGCACCCGATGATAGACGCGACGCTCCGGAGCGAAAGGCTTATAAACGAAGCCGCGAAGCCCGACGTCGCCGTAATACTCTTCGACGTCGTGCTCGGCTACGTGGCGAGCCCCGACCCGGCGGGGGACCTCCTGCCGGCGATAAGGGCGGCGAAGGCGGCTGCCCGGAAAAAGGGGCGCTCTGTCGCATACGTCGCACACGTGTGCGGGACTGAACGTGACCCGCAGGGGCTCAGCGCCCAGGAGGAGAAGCTCAGGAAAGAAGGCGTGATGGTCTTTCCGACGAACGCCCTTGCGTCGAGGGCCGCGGGCTGGATAGCGGCCGGGGGGAGAGAGTAATAAACAGGGGGAACTTATGAAGACAGCAGTAGTAGCCTTCGGGGGTAACGCCCTGATGGACCATAAAGGCAAGAGCACTTACGTAGAGCAGATGATGAAGACCGATCAGATGTGCAGGAAACTCATGGGCCTTTTCGATATGGGTTACAGGGTCGTAATAACGCACGGGAACGGCCCCCAGGTGGGGAATTTCCTCATGCAGCAGGAGTCCCTTTCCTCGTCGATACCGCCCATGCCGCTCGACGTCTGTAACGCGATGACGCAGGGGCAGATCGGGTACATGATCGAGCAGAGGCTAAGGAACCTGTTCACGGAAAAGAAGATGAGCAACCCGACCGTCGCGTTCGTGACGCAGGTCGTTGTCTCCGAAGACGACCCGGCGTTCAAGAACCCGACGAAATTCATCGGCCCCTTCTTCACCGAGGAGGAGAGCAGGAACTTGCGGAAGAGGGAGGGCTGGGTGATGAAGGAGGACTCGGGGCGCGGATACAGGCGCGTCGTGCCCTCCCCCAGGCCGATCGATATAGTGGAAAAAAGGGAAATCTCGGAAATGGCGGACAGGGGTTACGTCGTGATCGCGTGCGGAGGGGGCGGCATCCCGGTTTTGAGGGACAAGAAGGGGCAGCTCAAGGGAATAGCCGCTGTAATCGACAAGGACTTCGCCGCACAGAAGCTCGCGACGCTCATAGGGGCTGAGATACTCGTCCTCATCACTCCGGTCGAAAAGGTAGCTATAAATTTCGGTAAGCCCGAGGAGAAGCTCCTTTCCAGGATCACGCTCGAAGAAGCCGAGCGGTATAACACGGAAGGGCATTTCCCTCCGGGGAGCATGGGGCCCAAGATCGAAGCCGCAATCAGCTTCCTCCGCGCGGGCGGGAGGAAGGCGGTCATTACCTCGGCAGAGAAGATGGACGCCGCCATCAACGGAAAGGGCGGGACCGAGATAACGCAGTGAGAATTACACGGAAGCCGGCGGGCTCCCGGAGCGCCCGGCGGTAGGGAGATATGCCGATTCGATTGATTAAGTTTGTGTTTTATAATATGATGGGGTTAAGGGAGTTGGGAATAATCCGGGCATAACATCGAGAAAAAGCCCGGGGCGCAAGCCCCGGAGTTTAATTCTAAATAAATTACAGGAGGTAATTTACAATGGCTGTAGACAGAGTAAAAGCGGACAGGCCCGAGAAGGGTAAGGCATTAGTTAATTACGAGGAGAAGCTCTATCCGGACCACAAGGCGAAACCGGGCGAGAAGGCTTTATTCCTCATTCACTCGGTCCCTTACGAGGGCTCGGTAGCCGGCATCAATATGCTGACGGCGATAAGGACAAAGAAGAAGGGGTACGAAGTGACCGTGCTGTTCTACGGCCCTGCGTCGGGCATCCCCGTTTACAGGGGCTGGCCGAACGTCGGGGACGACGGTTACGGCGCCGGCATACAGCTCTACCCGAACCTCGTCAACAGGATGCTGAGCGAAGGCATTAAAGTCCTGGCGTGCCGTTTCTCGGCGGCTGCGCTCCTCGGCCAGAACGAGTCGAACTTCATCGAGGGCGTAATACCGATCCACCCGACGGACATACTCGACATCGTTATCGAGCACCACAGGGCGGGAGCCATGATATTCAACACCTGGACTGTATAAGGTTTTCGGACTTTATACTTTCCATTCGGCTGTGAGGCGTTATCTTTATATCCGTACAGGCGGATAGATCTTGAGGTTTGTAAGGGTGAGCCTGCAAGCGTTTTTTTTGTCTAACCAATCAAAGGGGGCACGTTATGGATTCAAGAACCCTTAAAGTGGAGTTGCAGAGTTACGGGTTAAGGATTCCCGATACTAAAGATGTCAGAAGCGGGGGCGCAGGGCCTACCGGCGGAATCCACCTGAAGATCCTTTCGGGCGGCGAGGCGAACATTCCGGTAGTCGGCGGTTTCGTCAGCTCATCTCCCTATCATCTGGATCAGATAAACGGGGAGTACTGGATATTCAGGGACGGGGTCGCGGTAGCGCAGGTGGAGCTGATGGAGAAGGGCCCCAGGTTCCAGGAGCACAAGACTTCGGCCGGCATCCCGATGCAGCGCATAGGGCTCCTCCACTGCCCTACGACGTTCGCGACCACTCTCCTCCAGACGTGCGATTTCTGGGAAGACGAGAGGAGGTGCAAGTTCTGCGGCATCGAGCTCACCCTCAAGGACAGGAGCACAGTCGGATTCAAGAACGCCAGGAGCCTCGTCGAGACCCTGACGCTCGCCAAGGAGCTAGACGGCATAACGAACGTCGTGTTCACGTCGGGGGTCGCCCCCGACGAGGAGAAGGCGCTCGCGAAGTACGCGGAGATTTGCCGCGAGGTGAAGAGCGCGACCGGCCTCCCGATACAGCTGCAAATAATACCGCCTGAAGACCTCTCGTGGCTTGAGAGGCTCAGGGATGCGGGCGTGGATACGCTCGGCGTGCATATAGAGACCTTCGACCCCGACGTGTTCAGGACTATCACGCCGGGGAAGGCGAAGATCGGGCTAGACAAGTACATCGCGGCCTGGAAGGAGGCAGTAAGGGTGTTCGGGAGATGGCAGGTCAGCACGTACATACTGGTCGGGCTCGGCGAGAGGATAGAGACCGTGATCGAAGGGGCCGCTCTATGTGCCGAGATAGGGGTTTACCCGTTCATAGTCCCGTTCAGGCCCATATCGGGTACGCCGATGGAGAACATCGCGCCGCCCGGGCCCGAGATAATGGAGTACGTCTACACAGAAGCGGCGAAGATACTGGCGAAATACGACGGGGCCGCGAAAAACAGCAAAGCAGGGTGCGTCAGCTGCGGAGAGTGTTCCGCGCTCCACGATTTCGAAAACTCAGCGGGCGCAAACGGGGTCAGGTTTAAAAAGTTTACGAAGCAGATCGGCGTGAGTTAAAGGGCTTTATGCCCGGAGCCGGATTATTGCCGCGATATAGCGGGATTGACCGCACGGCGGGCGTCTATGCCCTCCGGGCGGGACAAATTTATAACGAGACGTTAAGGGGTGAAACCGGATGAGCAATGATAATTTGCGGATAATCATAATAGGAGGCGGCGCGGGCGGCATATCGGCCGCGTCCACGTCGAAGTCTGTAGCCCCCGGCGCGTCCGTTACCGTATTCACGGAATACGAGGACGTGGCCTACAGCCCGTGCGGTATACCGTTCGTGCTCGGAAAGGAGATACCCGACTTTGAACGCCTCTTCCTCCAGACGTCCGAGCACTACGCCTCCATAGGCATAGACTTGAGGCTTAAGACCGCCGTGACCGCTATCGACCTCGAGGGGCGCACGGTGAGCGTGGGCGCCGACAAGTTCCCCTGGGACCGTTTGATAATCGCTACGGGGTTCGAATACGAGAAGCCCGAGATACCCGGCATCGACTTGGAAGGGATCCATTACGTGAAGAACATAAGGCGCGCGATGGAGTTCGACAAGATACTCGACAGCGTGAAGAAGGTGGTCGTCATGGC
>MFCJ01000159.1:4771-5577 GCA_001775255.1 Candidatus Dadabacteria bacterium RIFCSPHIGHO2_12_FULL_53_21 | reverse complement strand
AAGTCGCCGACCCCGACATCATGGAGCCGGTTCAAAAGTCGCTCGAAGACCTGGGCACGGTAATCCACTTCGGCGTGAAGGTGCTCGAGTTCAGGGGCGCGGGCGGAAAGCTCAAGTCCGTCGTCACGACGGGCGGCGAGATAGAGTGCGACGTGGCGGTAATTGCGACGCACAAGAAACCGAATAACCGCATAGCGCGCGAGGCCGGTGTCGAGATAGGCTCGACGGGCGGAATAATGGTCGACGACCACATGCGCACGTCGGTGAAGGACGTCTACGCCGCAGGGGACTGCGCCGAGGTCGTCCACGGCGTGACCGATATACCGATACAGGGGCTTTCGGGGAGCCACGCTTACTCCCAGGGGCGCGTGGCGGGCGCAAACGCCGGGGGATTCGAGCGAGCCTACGACCCGGTATTCGTGCCGTGGGGCATGGTGGGCGGGCAGGTGCAGATAGGCGGGGTGTCGCTCGGGGAGACCCTCCACAAGGCGCTCGGCATACCGCATTTCGTCGCAGCCGCGACCGGCATTTCGAGGGCGAGGTATTATCCGGGCGTCACCAGGATAAGGGTGAAGCTCATCGTCGACCCCGAAACGCACAGGGTGCTCGGCGCGCAGATGTCGGGCGGGGAAGGTATCAAGGAGAGGGCTGATTTCCTCGCGTTCTCCATAAAGCGCGGGGCGAGGATAGAGGACTTCGCGTGGATGGAAAACGTATATTCCCCTCCGATAGGGGCGCTTATGGAGCCTATTGCTCTCGCGGCCCAGGCGGGGCTCGCGGAGCTCGCGAAGAAGAAATAACGGGGG
>MFCJ01000159.1:3631-4710 GCA_001775255.1 Candidatus Dadabacteria bacterium RIFCSPHIGHO2_12_FULL_53_21 | reverse complement strand
AAAATATTAAGAAATAATAGGTCGATAGACTTTAGGTTGATAGACTTAACGTGAGGGGTTGAAATGGCTTTCGGATCATGGCTCAGGAAAAACGCTGAAAAATATCTCATGGAGGCCGCGAGGGACAGTGTGGCCGCGCGCTATCCCGAGTACTGCGCGAAGCCTTACCGGGAGAAGGGTCTCGTCCCCTTCCTGTGGCTGAACGTATTCGTCCCGGTTTACCTTGCCGTACCCTGGCAGGTGAGGAGAAAAATTATTCTTTTTACGTCTTATCCCGGGGGGAGGCGTCCCAGCTGGAAGAAGTTCGATTGACCGGCGCGCGTCTGCGTTCCGGATTATCGTTCGAACCGCGGGCCGGCGGCACGCCCGCGCGGCTCGGGGATCCGATAGAGTTTTATATAATGAGAGAGTCAGGCGGCGTTAACAGAATTTCGCTCGAAGCGGAGTCGGTAGGGCAGAAGGCGTTAAAAGCCCTCGGAAAATCAGGCGGTGAAAATGAAATCCACAGCGTTTTCGATCACGCCGTTTATATATCGAGCGGAAAGAACGAACTGATAAAATTAATACGAAATAAAGATTTCATAAATCCCCGTTCCATCCTTATTAAACAGCACGAAAGCGCGCCGATGGCCTCCCTCGGGTTCGAGGCGGGGGAGCGTGTATTATGGGACGGCGGGAGCCTCGACGTCGGAAGCGGCGCTATCCGCATAGACCTTTCCCGCGCGCGTGTATATAAGAAGGAGAGGCTGCTCAGGAAAAATCCCCGCCTCGGCGCCGATACGATAGCGTTTAACCTGAGAATTATGCGTGACGTTATTTATACCTTCCCGGGCAGGGAGGGGCTCGTCCCGCTGCTTGAGGACGTGGAGCTCAAGGGGCCGATGAAGGTGTTCCTCGAGCCTCAGGGGGAAAGCGTGGCCGAAAAAGCGCGGCCTCACATAGAACAGCTCATGTGGGGGTTGTTTACGGGTGATCTCGCCGCCGTGACCGAAAAAGCGGGCGCGATACTCGGACTCGGGCCGGGGCTCACGCCCTCGTGCGATGATTTCCTGGCAGGCCTCTTGATGAGCCTCGGCTTC
>MFCJ01000159.1:2401-3575 GCA_001775255.1 Candidatus Dadabacteria bacterium RIFCSPHIGHO2_12_FULL_53_21 | reverse complement strand
CGGGGACGCGATTTACAGACTCTCGAAACGGAAGACCACGATATACAGCCGGGGCCTGATAGATGACGCGCGGCACGGCGAGGGGCCCCGCGCCGCGATAAGCCTCATCAAAAGTCTCGTCACGGGTCCGCCCGAAGATACGGCCGCGGCCGCGAAGACGCTCATCCAAATGGGGGCGACTACAGGGGCCGACATGGCTGTCGGGATATTTTACGGGGTGAGGTACCTCGTATCGAGGCTCGAAACGGAGGCGCTCTATGAAATCGCTTGACGTGGCGCTCCTGACGTACTCGACCAAGCCCAGGGGCGGGGTGGTACACACACTCTCCCTCGCAGAAAGCCTCGCGCGCCTGGGACTGAGCGTCCGCGTGTATTCGCTCTCTTCGGGGGAAAAATTTTTCAGGGACGTGCATGTCCCGCATACGCTCATACCGTGTCCGAAAAAGGAATACGCAGGCATGGACGAAAAAATCAGGGACTACATAAATATATATACCGAATACCTATCCTCGCACGGCTGCGCGCACGACATATTCCACGCCGAGGACTGCATTTCTGCAAACGCGCTATTGAATCTGAGAGAGAGGGGCCTGATCGGGTCCTTCGCGAGGACCGTCCACCACATAGACGACTTCACCTCGGAATCCCTCATCGAGTGCCAGTTGAAAAGCATTTTAGAGCCCGATTATGTGATAACGGTAAGCAGGGCATGGGAGAGGGAGCTTTCGTCCGCGTATTCGATCCGCTCGACGGTTATAAGGAACGGAGTGGATACGCGGAGGTTCCGCCCGCTCGCGGACGAAGACTCGAAAGAAACGTATAAGGAGAAATTCTCGCTCGGCGGCTCGAGGGTGATGCTTAGCATAGGAGGCATAGAGCCGAGAAAGAACACAATGACGTCGCTCAGGGCGTTTCATAAGGCGAGGTCGCATTTTCAAAGGAGAGGGGAGAGGCTCGTCTGGGTGATCGGGGGCGGAGAGACCCTCTTCGATTACAGGGCTTACAGGGAAGAGTTCTTCTCCGGGGCGGAGAGTCTTGGTCTCTCCGTCGGGAAGGATATATTTATTCCGGGCAGCGTATCCGAGGACGCGGTAGCTGACCTTTATAACGCGGCCGACGTCTTCGTTTTTCCATCGGTTAAGGAAGGGTGGGGGTTAGTCGTCCTGGAAGCCCT
>MFCJ01000159.1:966-2393 GCA_001775255.1 Candidatus Dadabacteria bacterium RIFCSPHIGHO2_12_FULL_53_21 | reverse complement strand
GCGTGCCCGTTATCGCTTCGGGCATAGAGCCGATGACCGAGTATCTGAGGGACAGGGAGAATTCGCTTCTCGTGACCCCGACGGATTTTGATCAGGTCGCGTCCCTGATTATGGAGCTCGCGGAGGACGGGGACCTCAGGCGCGGTCTCGCGCTCAGGGGGAGAGAGACCGCGGAGGAGTACAGCTGGGAGAACGCGGCCCTCGGGCACGTCATGTTCTACACCGGCATAATGAACGGTATCGGAATCGGCGAAATAGAGACTGGCATGGTGGGAAGATGAGCGTAAAGGCATTCTGGAAGATGAGGTATCAGGTGGACGTCAGGGCCCGGCATTTCAAGGTGCTCACGGACGAGCCGCCCGAGTTCAGCGGCGACGATACGGGGATGATGCCGACGGAGCTTTTCCTGTCGTCTCTCGCCTCCTGCTTCTGTCTCGCGCTCATATACGCCGCCAGTAAAAGGCGGATAGAGGTGGACGATATGGAGGTCGAGGTCGAGGGGGAGAAGGACGTAAAGAATTTTCAGTTCACGAAGCTCACAGTCAAAGTCGTGAGCACTGTCCCGACCCGGACCCTCGAAGGGCTTATCGAAGAGGCGAAAAAATATTGTTTCGTAAGCAGGACTATTACGAACCCGTGCCCTATCGAATACGTGATCGTATAGGGCGTGCCGGGAAGTTAAAGGAGATACGCATTGCCGCTCAGGTTCAGGATTAAAAAGGGTTACTTTCAGGACGCGCTCCGCCTCATGCGCATATCGAAGACGGCGGGCGGGATGGAAGGCGTGAAGAAGGCGACGGCAGTCATGGCGACTGACAAGGCCAGGTTCGCGCTCGATTCCGCGGGACTGCTGACGTCCGGGATTAAGGGCGCCGGGGGCAGCGACCTCGTGATGGTCGTCGAAGCGGATTCCGAAGCCGCGGCGGAAAAGGCGCTCGCCGCCATGGAGGAGATGATATCCGCGGGCTCTTCGGGGGCCGGGGGCGAATCGCGGGACATCTTCAATCAGGAGATACGCGCCGTGAACATGGGGCTCGACATCTTCAGGGACGCGCTCCTAGCGCAGGGTGTCGAGGTCGTTCAGGTGGACTGGGAAGTGCCGGCCGGGGGCGACGAAAAAATAATAGAAATACTGAAAAAGATGTACTGAGTCCGTCCCGGCATAGATACGGACTACCCCTGTTCGGATAAGAAAGAGAGGGTACGGGTAATGAGCATACGGAATCCCGATAGACTGAGAGAGGTGTTGTCAGACCCGAGGCGTCTCGCGAGGGCGTTCAGCAGGCATACGTACGGGATGCTCGCGTGGGTCGACCTCTTCGGGGCGAAGCTCGCATCGATCAGGGACCCCGGCGTAAAGCTCGTCGCGGCGGAGATAATCGCGGATAACGCGAGACACGCGAAGCTCTTTTCGGACAGGGCGCGTG
>MFCJ01000159.1:772-921 GCA_001775255.1 Candidatus Dadabacteria bacterium RIFCSPHIGHO2_12_FULL_53_21 | reverse complement strand
AGGAGATCTACGACATACTCGAATCCTACAACGATACGTTCGACGAGCTCGCGTACGCCTGGGGCTCACTCATTCATTTCTCGGCGCTCCTCGACGTGTACCACGGCGCCGCCGACGAGAAGAGCCGCCTCGTAATAGAGCGGGTGCAG
>MFCJ01000159.1:0-705 GCA_001775255.1 Candidatus Dadabacteria bacterium RIFCSPHIGHO2_12_FULL_53_21 | reverse complement strand
AAAAGAAGAGGGCCGAGGAGATAAAATCGGTCGCGGATAATATTTACGCCGACAGAGAAGACGTGGAGATAGAGTGGTATGCGTCGTAACGGAATGCCGGGCTTCGAGGAATTGCAAAAACCCCTTCCCTGGTATTCGCCCCGGAGCTGGTACTTCGGGCTCGTCTCTCTTTTCCTTGGAACAGTCGGTCAATTGTCGGACGGCATAAAGACGGGCTACAGGCACGGCTTCGATTCCGGGATGATAATGAATTACGTCTATAAAAACTCCCCGCGCGGGAGATTCTTTATAGGCAGGAAGCTCGACGAGGCCTTCCTCAACCAAATCACGTGCAGGGCGTGGAGGGCCGTCAAAGAGATACAGAAAAACATGATACTCAGCTACCTGGCGGAGAGGGACGGCGGGGGGACGTTCATCGCGGACATGGCCTCGGGGGATGCCGACTATCTCTACGACGTGCTCCGTCAGACGGGCCCCGGAGTGAGGGCGCTCCTGCGGGACATAAACGAGACCGCGCTCGCCGACAGCGGGAGGACGGCCGGGCGTCTCGGGCTCACGGACAGGGTTTCGTTCGGACGCGGGGACGCGCTCGATACGGAAAGCCTGAGGGCGATCGCTGAAAATCCCGACCTCGTGATAGAGGTCGGACTCTACGGCATAATTCACGACGACATACTCATACGGAAACATTTTTCCCAGCTCAGG
>MFCJ01000158.1:1778-13109 GCA_001775255.1 Candidatus Dadabacteria bacterium RIFCSPHIGHO2_12_FULL_53_21 | reverse complement strand
GGCCCTTCTTGCTTGAAAAAGCCAAAACGGATATTGTTATTCCCGTAATAGCTGTATCATTTTATTTTTGGAACGGAGTGTTATGACCCATCCTGAAGAGATAACGGAAAGGTCTAAAAACAAAAAAAGGCCGGAGTCTACAATGCTGGTCGGAAGCGGCATTAAGACATGGTGGCTCCTGCTCATGCTGCCTATCGAGGACTATCTGCTCAAGATCAGGGTCCATCCCAACGTCCTTACCGTCTCCACTCTCGTAGTCGCGATAATCACCGGTCTCTTCTACCACTACGGGTGGATATTCGCGGGGGGGGTACTGGTGCTGGCCGGATCGACGTTCGATATATTCGACGGGCGGGTCGCGAGGGCTCAGGGTCTCAGCAGCGAGCACGGGGCTTTCTTCGATTCCTGTCTCGACAGGTTCTCTGAAGCCTTCATCTATCTCGGCCTGCTCAGTCTCTTCCGGGATACCATTTTTTCATATGTCGTTTTCCTCATACTCGTTTCGACCACTATGGTTAGCTATACCCGCGCGAGGGCGGAAGGTCTCGGCGTGAAGTGCGAAGTCGGCGTAATGCAGAGGGCAGAGAGGGTCGTTTACCTGGGGGTGCTGTCGGTTTTCAATTTCCTGGGTAACATGGTTGCCGAGGCGTTCGGCTTCGGACCGGACGATTATCTGCTCAAGCTCGCGCTGATACTGATGCTCGTCTTTTCTTCTTACACCGCCGTCCAGCGTATGTTCCACGTAATGACCGAGCTCAGGAAGAGGGACGAGCAAAGGAAGATCGAGCATGGAACGATTCCCTAGAACGGCCCGGTATATTCTTCTCACCGCCCACTGCCTATAACTCATTAAACTTCATTTGTTTTCCCGATGAACTCGGGGCCCGGCCCCCGGTCGTTATTGGCTATTATCTTATAATCTCAGGGCTGTTCCATTTGCTAGATTCTGAATTCGCAGGTATAAATCAAGTGCTTCACAGTCGGGGGCTCAGGCGTTACACGTACCCCCCCGATTTTCTCGTTTAATCATATATTGACTCTTATTCCTATTTGATAATATGCCTAAACGGAAAGACATAAAAACCATACTGCTGGTAGGGTCGGGTCCGATAGTCATAGGTCAGGCCTGCGAGTTCGACTATTCGGGCACCCAGGCTTGTAAAGCCCTCAAGGAAGAGGGCTTCAGGATCGTGCTCGTGAACTCGAACCCGGCCACTATAATGACCGACCCAACGTTCGCCGACAGGACTTATATAGAGCCCCTCGTGCCGGCGATAGTTGAAAAGATAATCGAAAAGGAGAGGCCCGACGCCCTGCTCCCGACGTTGGGCGGACAGACGGCTCTCAATATCGCCGTCGACCTCGCCGAGTCAGGCGTTCTCGACAAGTACGGGGTGGAGCTGATCGGGGCCAGGCTGCCTGCGATTAATAAGGCCGAGAACAGGGAGCTCTTCAAGCAGGCCATGCTGAAAATAGGGCTCGAAGTCCCCAGGAGCGGCGTCGCTCATTCCATGCCGCAGGCCTGGAATGTCATTGAAGATCTCGGATTCCCCGTGATAATCCGCCCGTCCTTCACCCTCGGGGGCTCCGGCGGAAGCGTCGCCTACAACATAGAGGAATTCGAGGAGTTCGCCAAGTCGGGACTCGACTTGAGCCCCGTGAGCGAGATTTTGATAGAGGAATCGGTCCTCGGATGGAAGGAATACGAGCTCGAAGTCATGCGCGACGTTATGGATAACGTGGTGATAATATGCTCGATCGAGAACTTCGACCCGATGGGCGTACATACCGGGGACAGCATAACGGTCGCGCCCGCCCAGACGCTCACGGATAAGGAATACCAGAGGATGCGGGATGCGTCGATCGCGATAATCAGGGAGATAGGAGTCGACACCGGGGGCTCCAATATTCAGTTCGGGCTCAACCCGGACGACGGGCGCATGGTGGTCATAGAGATGAACCCCAGGGTTTCCAGGAGCTCTGCGCTCGCGTCGAAGGCGACGGGCTTCCCCATAGCGAAGATCGCGGCCAAGCTCGCGGTCGGTTACACGCTCGACGAGATATCGAACGACATCACGCGATACACACCGGCTTCATTCGAGCCGTCCATAGACTACGTCGTAGTAAAGATACCGAGGTTTACGTTCGAGAAATTCCCCCAGACCGACTCCTCCCTCACGACGCAGATGAAGTCCGTGGGCGAGGTCATGGCGATAGGAAGGACATTCAAGGAATCGCTCCAGAAGGCTATCAGGTCCCTCGAGATAGATTCCTCGGGATTCGAGCCCAGGTCCGCGGATGCCGGGCTCGTAAGCGATAAATTGAGGACTCCGAACGCGGACAGGCTCTGGTATATCGCCGACGCTTTCAGGTGCGGGATGGGTATCGAGGAAATTTTCGGCCTCACATATATAGACAGGTGGTTCCTCCGGAATATAGAGCAAATAGTTCAAATGGAGGAGAGGCTCAAGTCCTCCGCGCGGAAGATGAACGGGACCCTCCTGAGAAAGGCCAAGGAGTATGGGTTCTCCGATATAAGGATCGCCGAGCTCACGGGCAAGTCACAGGACGACGTGCGAAAATCAAGGCTCAGGAATAATATCGCCTCCGTATACAAAATGGTCGATACGTGCGCCGCGGAGTTCGAGGCGTATACGCCTTACCTCTATTCGACCTACGAGACGGAAGACGAGGCCCCGCCGACGGATAGGCCCAAAGTCGTGATTCTGGGCGGAGGCCCTAACAGGATCGGGCAGGGCATCGAATTCGATTACTGCTGCGTACATGCCTCATTCTCCTTGAGGGAGGAGGGTTACGAAGCCATAATGGTGAACTGCAACCCCGAGACGGTGAGTACCGATTACGATACCTCGGACAGGCTCTATTTCGAGCCCCTTACACTCGAGGATACCCTCTCCATAATCGCGAGGGAAAAACCGGAAGGGGTGATAGTGCATCTCGGCGGCCAGACCCCCCTCAAGCTCGCTATACCGCTCGAGGAGAGGGGTGTGAAAATTATCGGCACGTCGCCAGACAGCATCGACCTTGCGGAGGACAGGGAGAGGTTCAGGGACCTCGTCGAGGAACTCGGGCTCAGGCAGCCCGAGAGCGGTATAGCGAGGAGCCAGGAGGAGGCCATCAGGATCGCGAATGATATAGGCTATCCGATCATCGTCAGGCCCTCCTACGTCCTCGGAGGCCGCGCCATGGAGATCGTATACGCCGAGGATTCGCTCAGGCGCTACATAAGAGAGGCGGTAAAGGTCTCCCCCAACCGGCCCGTTCTCATAGACAAGTTTTTAAAAGACGCCAAGGAAGTCGACGTCGATGCCCTATCCGACGGCAGGACGGTCGTCATCGGAGGGGTGCTCGAGCACATAGAAGAGGCCGGGGTCCACTCCGGGGACAGCGCCATGGTCCTTCCCCCTTTCTCGATCGAAGCCCCTGTGATAAAAGAGATAAAGCGTCAGACAAAAGTGCTCGCCCTCGCGTTAAAGGTCATAGGACTCGTCAATATTCAATTCGCCGTAAAGGACAATATCGTCTACATACTCGAGGTGAACCCCCGCGCGAGCAGGACCGTCCCGTTCGTGAGTAAAGCCATAGGCGTCCCGCTTGCCAAGCTCGGGACCAAGGTCATGATAGGGAAAACGCTCAGGCAGCTCGGATTTACGAAGGAGATCGTCCCCGGGCACTACTGCGTCAAGGAGTCCGTTTTCCCGTTCATCAAGTTTCAGGGTGTAGACACGATCCTCGGACCCGAGATGAAGTCCACCGGAGAAGTGATGGGCATCGATAACGATATCAGCATGGCGTTCGCGAAGGCGCAGATTGCAGCGGGAAGCGACCTCCCCCTCGCCGGGACGGCGTTCATAAGCGTCAAGGACGAGGATAAGCCCAAGCTCTCGGAGTTTGTAAAGGACCTCGAAGGTCTCGGCTTTAATATTATGGCTACGGCCGGTACGGCCGCGTATCTCCGGAGCATCGGCGTCAAATGCGCCGTCGTGAAGAAGGTGATGGAAGGACGCCCGCACGTGGTCGATCATATTAAGAACGGGGAGGTCCAGCTCGTCGTGAACACGACTTTCGGGCAGAAAGAGGTGGAACAGTCCTACTCTATCAGGCGGACGGCGCTCGTCCACAGGGTCCCCTACTTTACGACTATTTCGGCGGCCAGGGCCGCCGTAGGCGCGATAGAGGTGCTTATCAGGAAGGGTCTCGACGTTAAGGCTATTCAGGACTATTATTAAGTGTTGTATAATTGAATACCATGCTTATGTTATCCAAATATGATTTAATCCGCTCGAGACGATTTCCTTTCCCGCTCCCCTAACAGCTCCAGGAGGATTTTAATATGACCGTAGAAAGAGTGCCGATGACTCCCAATGGATATAAAAAGCTTCAGGAAGAGCTCCGCAGGCTGAAGACCGTCGAAAGATATGAAGTGATAAAGCTTATCGCATACGCGAGGTCCCTCGGGGACCTTTCGGAGAACGCAGAGTATGAAACGGCTAAACAAAGGCAGTCGTTCGTCGAGGGGAGGATACAGGAGCTCGACAGCAAAATCAGCAGGGCGGAGATTATCGACCCCGCCGAGCTCAGGGATAAGAACAGGGTAACGTTCGGTGTCAGTGTCAAGCTCGAAAACGTCGAGACGGGGGAAACGGTGACGTATCAGCTCGTAGGCCCCGATGAGTCCGATCCCGATGACGGTCTCATCTCGATTAGCTCGCCTATAGGAAGGGCGCTCATAGGGAAACAGGTGGATGACGACGTTCAGGTTCAGGCTCCTGGCGGCGTAAGGGAGTTCGTGGTTCTGGAGATAAGCTGACAGCTTCTAGAGCCTTCTCCCGGGCGGTTTAGTCGACTACAACGCTCGATTCCACTTTGCCCGTCACAGGATCGTATACGTATTCTTCGCCCAGCGGGTGGACCGGGAAATCCGCTGTTGTCTGCAGCTCGATGAATTGCCTGAGCTCATCCGGGCTCCTCGGATAATCTCCGTATAGTTTTTTATATCTGGCGGACTTTGCGTTTAGAAAAGATATGTCCTCCTGGATTTTCCGCTTCGAGAGCTCCGAGCTCTTTATCGCTTCTATCTTGGGCGCGAGGATAAATTTGCCTCCCACCGGGGCTTCCGGAATTCCGTTTTTGACTATGCCTGACCGCGCCAGATCTTCAGGCGACGACGGCAGCCTTCCGTAGCGCTTTACGTACTCCTTTAGGGATTCCGTCAGCTTGTCCTCGAGGGCCATCGTGTCTATCTCGTTGATGTTCCTGAACGCGAATTCCCTCCTCCCGCCGCTCGGGCTCGTTTCGTAAATGATTTCCCAGATCTTCCTCGATAGCTCGTTGTTTCCGCCCCTCGCGTGAGCGGATGCCGCCATGCCGGTTATCGAGGCCTTTCTGAGCGGGGAGATGCCCGGTTTTTCGGAGGCTTCCCTGAACAGCTCGGCGGCTTTTTCGTAGTCTTTCGGGTAAAAATAATAGATGAAAGCCTCTTCGAGAGGCAGCTTGTAATTCTCGGGGTTGTTCCTTCTCCCTTTATCGAGGAGATCGATCCCCTTCCTCGTTTCGCCGAGTCCGAAAGGCGGGGGTTCAGCCAGGAATGTGCCCCCGTACCTGTATGCGTTCACGAACTTCGGGTCGAGGTCCGTGATAATATCGAAGTAGTGATAAAGAAGGTCGGGATTCTGCTCGCCGGGTTTCTTACTGCCGAAGTATTGGAGCGCCCTTATCCAATAAATGTCGGCGAGGAGCTCGTTGTAGCCGAGAGACAGCTTCTTCAAGGACGAAGACGATATGTAAAGGCTCCCTTCGACGGACCGGAACCTGCCCCTTATATCGTCGATCCTGATCTGAAACGGGATCGATACCGCAACAAGAGCGGCCAGTATGACGAGGGCGATCAAAGGTTTTATCGCGGTTCTGACTGACATCTGCTATTTAAACTCTTTCCTCTCGAAAATGATGGTCGCGAGTATGAGGAGTGCGAGTGTATATATGACCGCATATACCGTCGTGTATAGAATCAGATCGGGGTTGACTACACCTCCGTATACGGCTTCGCTCCTCACGTCGAATTTCTCCAGATTGGGGATTATTCTGTAAACCGCTTCTGAAAAGAGCCCGGTTAAGGGGCTTTTCACTTCCTCGGCGAATAGTCTGATATCGCTCGAGAAACGCCCTATCGCGATGACGAAGAAAGTGAATAATGCGCTCATAATGGGGGTCGTGAAGCTCGAGAATACGAGCGCAATGCCTATTACGACGAGGAATTCGAGGTATTCGAAATACACCGCGTTGAAAAATTCCGCGTAGTAATGTCCCCCGTAATAAAAACTTATAAGCCCCTCGTATCTGATTTCTATTAACAGCACCAGCAGGAATAGAATAAGCGCCATGCCGAGCGTGATTACGAATAGAGTGATCCCAAGGCCCAGGTATTTCCCGAATATGAATTCGTATCTCTTGATAGGTTTCGAGAAAATGTTGTAAACGGTTTTTCTCTCCACCTCTTTGTATACGAGGCCGATGCCCAGAAAAACGGATATGAGGATTCCGATTATGGATATGGCGGTGAGCCCCAAGTCCTTGACTATCTTGTTGTACTGTTCCGCCGATATGCTGGCGAAGACGAGCGAGCTCAGGATCATTATTATCGCGAACAGTATCAGGCTGTAGAGGACCCTGTCCCTGATTGCCTCTATGAACGTATTGTGCGCGACGCTCAGTATTCTTCTCATCTTATGTTATTCGTGTGACTGACACCCGAGTTTCTATTGTTCCTTTTGCGGGTTCCCCTTTTTGGCTTCCTCTACGAAGAGCCCTTCGAGGGACTTCCTCAGCGGGTGGATAGATACGATCTCGGCTGACGTGCGCGTAACGGCTTCGAGGACCATCCGCTTGATGTCTTCGTCGAACTTGAGCACTATGTATCCGGCCCTGCTGTCCATTTCCACCCTCAGGTCTTTTACGCACTGCTTTACTTCGTCGCCGGGCCCTTCGAGATGCATTTCGTAGTCCGTGTGAATCTCTTTAAGCAGCTCCCCGATATTTCCGATTTTTATGACTGTGCCTTCCATGATTATCCCGACCCTGTCGCAGAGCGCTTCCACGTCCGAGAGCATGTGGGAGCTCAGGAGTATCGTCTTTCCTTTCCGTTTCTCTTCGAGT
This sequence comes from Candidatus Dadabacteria bacterium RIFCSPHIGHO2_12_FULL_53_21, assembly GCA_001775255.1. Lineage (GTDB taxonomy): Bacteria > Desulfobacterota_D > UBA1144 > Nemesobacterales > UBA2774 > 2-12-FULL-53-21. The sequence goes on along the minus strand of MFCJ01000158.1, from coordinate 5,933 downwards.
ATCAGGTCTTTAATCTCTCTCCTGCCTATCGGGTCGAGTCCGCTCATCGGCTCGTCGAGTATTATGAATTCCGGATCGTTTACGAGGGCCTGGGCGATGCCGATACGCTGGAGCATGCCCTTCGAGTATTTTCTCATCTGCACCTTTTTCGCGTGCTCCATGCTGACTTTCCGGAGCAGCTCCTCTATTTTTTCGTGGAGGTATTTTCGCTTCAGGCCGTGGAGCTCGCCCATGTAGTAAAGGAGCTCCTCCCCGGTGAGGTAATCGTAGAAGTAAGGGTTCTCCGGCAGATATCCGATCCTGCCCTTGGCCCCCGAGTCCGAGTGATCTTTGCCGAGGAGCTCTATCTTCCCTTCAGTCGGAGTGACGAACCCCAGGATCGACTTGAACGTCGTCGTCTTCCCCGCGCCGTTAGGCCCGACGAACCCGAACACCTCTCCCTTGTAAACGTCGAAGGATACGTTCTTCAGGACGCGTGTCTTCTTCCCCGAAAACCCGGTTTTATAGTCCTTAACGAGGTTCGTGATATTGAGAATTGTTTCTGACATGTTCAGACATCTAAATATATGTTAATGAATGCTGGGAGGCAATACTGCAATACATTGAAAGGAGTGTTCAGGTGGCATTAATCAATTTTATCCATCACAAGCACGGTCATTGCTTCCTGACTCGAACGTGCCGTTTGCTCCCGAAGCTTGTGATGTCACTGTACACTTGATGACCTTGTCGGTGAATGCTGAAAAGTCCTTTCTGCCGTTTACCCTGGCGCTCGTCATCGAGGCCTCCCATCCGAAGTCTCCTTTGAGCGACTGAGCGTCGGTGCCGGCGTCAGCGCTCCATGAGAGACAGTATCCGGCTTTCGGATCGATGCAAACGGCGGAGCTCGAAGGGCTGCCGTCGCTCGAGACCGCATCTTCGAAAGTGGAATCTATGAGCGCATCCGCCGGGTCACTTGTTCCGGCCGGGTCTCTGAGTGTTCCCGCGATACCGAGCACTCCGATTAAGTTTGTAAAGTTCCTGTCACCATTATCGTCCAGGTCCTGTTCGAAATACTCATACTCGGCGTCTTTAAGTGTCTGCAGGGCCTTCCGCGCGTTAACCTCGTTCGAGGAGATACGGGCTTTCAGAAGGTTAGGTATAGCGATTGCGAGCAGAATTCCTATAATAGCCGCCACTATCAGGAGTTCGATTAAGGTAAATCCTTTTTCAAATTTTCTTTGTTGCGGATTGATCATACGTATATACTCCTACTTTCCTACTTTATAATTAGCAATATATATACCAGAACCGGCATGAAATTATCTCTTGAGTCTCCTGATATAACATGCTCTTAATATTATATAAAACGAATTATCGTAATATGGCTTCACTGGTTGTCTCGTATTGATTTTCATCCTTATGGAATCCCGTGACAATATTTGTCATAGCTATACAAATTCTGTTAAAAAGTCAGGCCGAGGATGAAAAGGAAACATTCAATTTTCATAACAAAGGGTGGCAAAAAATTTTATTGTCGAATGTCTATTAGCTTTGTAGAAACTGTGATAAGGTCGTTGTCAATTGGGGTAGTGGTGTGGTATTTAGAAAATAAAACGGCGGGTTTATTGCAAACCCGCCGTTTTAAGTTTTTTCTTTCAATTAATTATAAGAGTTAATCACAGCCGGGTGAGGTACGAAGGGCCTGAAATGTTCCCGCGGCTCCTGTTGCCGATGTGCTTAATGTGCACCTTATAGCTCCGTCACCGTAAACCGCGAAGTCCCTTCTGCCGGTCTTGTTAAAGCTCGACATGCTGTTCTGCCAGCCGAAATCGTCAAAACCGCCGGAACCGTTTGCAGTGAACGCACCAAAATCACCTTGGAGGCAATAACCTGCCTTCGGGTCGGCACAACCAGCGCCTTCCGCGGCCTCGAAGCTGCTGTCAATAAGAGCGTCCTCCTCGGCACTAGTACCTCCGGGATCACGCAAAGACTGAGCAGTTCCAAGTGCACCGATTGCATCGGTAAAATCTCTTCCTCCCTGATCGTCCAGGTCCTGCTCGAAGTACTCGCCTTCAGCGTCCCTCAGGGTCTGCATGGACTTCCTGGCACTAGCTTCGTTCGCCGACATTCTCGCCTTTATAAGGTTAGGTATCGCGATCGCAAGCAGTATGCCTATGATTGCCGCTACTACGAGAAGTTCGATAAGTGTGAAACCCTTCTCTCCCTTTTTAACTCTGTTTAACTTGCTTAACATATCAATAACCTCCTTTTCGGTAATGAGTCTTGATGATTAAGGATGCAATGGCCGTGCCAAGTGAGGTGATTTTAAAATCTCAAAAGCATATGATGCCGTAATTTAACAGAAAACCCTCATTTATACTTGCGTGTGTGCAAACGTTCTCTGCATCGGCCATACTCCCGAATTTCAGTAGATGCGACATTTTTCGGTCGCCATCTCGGAAATGTGACAATTTTTGTCAGTATATCTGTTTTGGTGACCGTCAGCACGGTTCTAATGAATCAATATTTATCAATTAGAGGAAGTATGCTATTTTATACTACCTATTTCAGAAGGAGGCGGTTTGAACCATGTGTAGACATAAGCATTTAGTTTTCCCGTTGATGATTTGCCTCACGGTATTCGCCCTGTTCGTTTCAGGATGCACGAATATAAAAACTACTTCCTATTTTACGCCGACAAAGACGAAGCTCCGTGACTTTCAGGCATTACAGGTCGAGACCTTCGAGACTGAGATCGAGTACTTCCCGAAGGACGCCCTCACGAAGCTTCCGGATAAAACGGCCGCTCTCATCGAAGCCGAGAATAAGTTCAAGGAGGTCAAATACGGCGAAATTGAAAATATCCCCGCTGAAGATACTATAGTGTTGTTAGGCGAGGTGAGTGAATACAGGCCGAGCTCCGATGTCTCGTACGAAGGCGGTGCGCTTAAATTCGGCGAAGTATCGATTGCCATTAAGCTCGCACTGGTGAATAAAGCGACGGGAGACGAAATCGCGACCGGAGAGGTGAACGGTTTCAGCTCCACCGGATTTATGGCGAAGGATATTTTCGAAAGCATGGCCGAGGAAATCGTCAAGTATATAAACGAGACCTATTGAGCAAGCCGAAAAATTCTATTTAAAATTTAATTCGGGAGGATGATATGAGAAAGTTTATTTTTTGTCTTTTACTTCTGCCTGTAACCATAGGCGCATTCTATCTGGCTGAGTCTGCAGCATACGCCCAGAATGCGGGGGGCGCTGCGGGTCTTTATAAACAGGGCAGGGAATCTTTTATGAAATTTACACCCGAGGGTTTCGACCAGGCGATATCCCTCTACAATCAGGCTATAAAGGCCGACCCGAATTACGCGCAGGCATACGCGGGCCTGGCGGAAGTATATTCGTTCATGGGTTTTTACAGGTATCAGGTAAGGGAGGAATACGAGAACTACTATAACCAATCGTACACGAACATGACGAAGGCGCTTCAGATAAATCCGAACCTCGAAGAGGTGCAGCTTGCGCTCGCATATAGTTATATCCAGCTGAGCAGGGAGAAAGACGCGAAGATAGCCGCGCAGAAGATACTGGCCAAAAACCCGAATAACCCGGAAGCCATTTACATCCTTTGGTCGGCCAGCGGAGAGAACCCCGACTCCCCCGAGATTAGAAAGGTCCTCGAGCTCAGTCCGAAGTTCGTGCCGGCATATGTGGGACTCGCAAACGCCTTGTTCTTCAAGAAAAGGGCTTACGGGCAGGCGACCCAGTACTTCAGAAAAGCGGCGGAAATAGCACCTTCTGCGCAGATACACAACTTATTCGGCACCGCTCTCAGGACGCAGGGTCACTACAACGAAGCGATCGACGAGTACGAAAAGGCTATAAAAGAGAACCCGAATTACGCGCCCGCATACATGAACCTCGGCATTACGTATTATTACCTCAACAAATTCAACCAGAACATCGACAACCAGAAAAAAGCGATATCGCTTAACCCGAATTATCCCGATTCGTACTTTTTTATAGCGCAGGGCTACGAGAAGGCAAACAACCCTCAGCAGGCCGTCGTTTACTACAAGAAATTCCTCGAAGTGTCTATCGAGCAGGAGATGTACGCCGGTTACGCCGCGCAGGCCAAGCAGAGGATTTCGGCCCTCGGCGGCGGGGGCAAGT
>MFCJ01000158.1:0-1752 GCA_001775255.1 Candidatus Dadabacteria bacterium RIFCSPHIGHO2_12_FULL_53_21 | reverse complement strand
GTTCGGTAATATGCCGCGGGATAAGGACGGACACGAGTTGATAGCGTTGACCTTCGGCATGGAATCGAGTGCGAGCCTCTGGAACGTTATATTCGAGGGTTTCGATCAGGAGGTCGTGCTGGTCTCGAAGTTCTCCGGAAGTGACGACCGTGTCGTGAACACCCTCTACGAGTTCGGCGATATAATCGGAAGGAATTATAAGGACTGCAAAGTAAAAGCGACACGCACGGGTATCGAGATAAAAAAACCGTTCCCGAGGAACGACGTCTCACTCGTGAACGAATGGACAGGTCTCATGGAAAGCATTCGTGATGAAATGACCAAATTTATTCCTGATGCATTTGAGGCCCGGCCAGGGCGTTAGATAACGGTGACATCCCCCGTTATTATCTCGACTACGCTCTCGTCCTCTTTCTTGAGAAGCAGGTGCCCCTCACCGTCTATTCCGGTCGCGGTACCCTCGATAACCTTACCGTCTTCCGTGCTGACCTTGACGCGTTTATTATATCCGCCCCACCTCTCTGTCCATTCCTTGATTATAGAGGACTTTCCCCGCCTGTTGAACGCTTGATACCACGATTCGAGCTCTAGCAGAAGGTCTCCGGCGAATTTAGCCCTGTCGACGTCTCCGCCGAGATTCTCTCTGAGAGAAGTTGCGAATTTCGCGGTCTCTCCCAGTTCGCGCCTCATTTGCTCTCTGGTCATGTTTATATTAACCCCGATTCCGACTACTATATAATCGACCCTGTCGCCCTTGGGCTCCATTTCGGTGAGCACGCCCGCTGCCTTTTTGCCCTCGATCTGCACGTCGTTCGGCCATTTTATAGACGTGTTCCGTACGCCTGTCTTCTTAATCGTCTCTGTGATCGCTATGGAAGCGAGGAGTGTGAGGAGCGGCGATTCCCAGGCCGGTATAGACGGCCTGAAGAGGACCGACATGTACAGGTTCATACCGGGCGGGGAGATCCATCTCCGTCCGAGCCTTCCCTTTCCGCTCGTCTGCTTGTCCGCGATGACCGTAGTACCTTCGGAGGCGCCGTTACTGGCGAGCCTCGATAAAACGGTGTTCGTGGACCCGGTCTCATCGAAGTAGTGTATGACTTTGCCGAACGTCTCGGTTTTGAGGAGACCGTTTAATTTACGTATCATCGGCGATGTCATTATTAACTCTCCCCCTGGGGCTGTCAGGTACGTATTCTAACTGTTTTATTGCCTGTGTAGAATCTCTCGCATCGCGTCGTGCTGAACGGGACCCGGACATTCCCGGACGGCAGGCGGTGGAAAATCATCGGAATGTACTTATAATATTTATATCTGACGTCTATCCGGATTATGCCAATGTTTAATATTTTAAAGATGTGCGGGTTCCTGGCGGTATTGTCTTTGCTTATATCCCCTATCGGCACCCTTGCCCGTGCGGAACAAACGCCAGCTCCGAAAGAGAGCCCGGTGCTCGAAGTCCAAATAAAGGACGTGGTCTCGAACCCCGGTGAATATAACGGCAAGAAGGTCGCTCTCGAGGGCAAGGTCGCCAAGGTCGACTACAGGAATTCCACTAAAGGGGAGCCGTTCACGGTCTTCAAGCTGAAGGATTCCGAGAACAACGAAGTGGGGGTCTATTTCGAGGATCAGCGCCTGCCGATCTCAAAGGGCGATAGGGTAAAGATCATGGGCAGGTTCTGGAAGGAGAAGAGTTACTTCCTCTATAAAATAAAAAACGTGATCAAAGCCAGAACAGTCGACATCATTTAG
>MFCJ01000157.1:4387-15625 GCA_001775255.1 Candidatus Dadabacteria bacterium RIFCSPHIGHO2_12_FULL_53_21 | reverse complement strand
GATGGGCGCTCGCATAATGCGCGGCATTCTGAATTTATATATATGGGATAAATATAGAGTTGGCTGCGGTTCTAAAGACCAGGCCCTATCGAATAATGAAAATACCGTCAATATATGAACCGGAATATAGTTTTCTCAAAAATAATTCGCTGTTATTTTTTATATTTCTTCTGGGTTTATTCCTCAGAATCTACAATCTTGGTACTGAGAGCATTTGGTTCGATGAGGCGGTTTCGGTTGCGGCATCGAAGCTCGGATTTCTAGAGCAAATAAGATGGAGCTTGGCTTCGAGTGACAACAATCCGCCTCTATACTACGCATTTCTCCGTGTCTGGGTTCTCTTGTTCGGGGACTCCGAATTCGCCGTCAGGCTCCCCTCTGCTATATTCGGGTCGTTCAGTATTCTGCTTATATATATAGTCGGCGCTCTGCTCTTCAATAGAAAGGCTGCACTGCTTTCGGCGCTGATCCTGGCTGTTTCCGTATTTCATATCCAGTTCTCTCAGGAAGGAAGGGCGTACAGTCTTGCGGCCCTTCTCACTCTCCTTTCTTATTATTTCTTTTTAAAGAGTGCCGCTGAGAGAACCGGTACCAATTCACTAGGCTATGTCATATCGAGCGCGCTCTTGATATACGCTCACTACTACGGCCTGTTCATCATCCTTTCTCAAAACATCTTCTGCGCGTGGCAATATTCGACGCACAGGAAATCAGGAGCGCCCGACTTCAAGAAATGGATTGCGCTCCAGGTGATTCTGGGAATTATATGTATTCCGGGATTATATATCTTATACCGTCATTCGATCGGGATTCAGAACCGGTTCTGGCTCTCCCCTCCCACGTTAAAGGTCCTCTACGACTGCTTCGTATTATACTCGGGATCGACGTATCTCCTCATATTGCTCGCCGTGCTGTCGTTACCGGCGGTGATTAGCACCCGGTATTTTGGAGGAGTCTTCAAACCCCCGGCCCGCAGCCCCGGGGAAGTCGGCGCGTCTTATTCAAGCAGCGTCTTTCTTCTCTTACTGTGGCTCTGCGTTCCGGTGGCCGTGCCGTTCCTGATATCGCTCGTTTCGACGCCGATTTTTTTCTACAGATACACAATAGTCGGGTCTCTCGCATTCTATGTGCTCGCTTCATTCGGTGCTGTTAGAACAGGCGATAAGAGATTCATTCCCCTCGTTACGGGATTAGTTCTGATTTTTTCTTCCGTCAATATTTTCGGATATTATGAACGGGTGGATAAGCCCGCATGGCGGGCCGGCATTAATTATATCGAATCCAATGCCGGAGCCGGGGATGTTATAGTTTTATATCCCTGGTACGAGACGGAAGCCGCCGTCTACTATGCCGAACGGGACGATTTGACGATCATATCTCTCGCGGACGAGTTTTATTCCGCACCCGATACGGGGGATAATGAATTCTGGCTGGTATTGTGCGACCGCTGGCTCGACGATGTGGGGAATACAAAGGGGACGGTCGAAAGAAGAATCGGAGAGAGCTACGATGTGCTGGATACGAAAGAATTCCCTTACCTTTACATATATCGTCTCAAGCGGAAAAAGAATGAATAGACAGGCGTAAAAATCCATGTAATTCAGGGGGGTAATTGGTTTAATGGCGAACGAAATAAAGTTCAGATCGGGTTTCATATCGGTAATCGGCAGGCCCAACGTGGGTAAGTCGACACTGATCAACGCGGTTACGGGTATGAAGATAGCCGCCGTCTCCGACAAGCCCAATACGACGAGGAACCGGATTCTCGGCATTAAGACGCTCCCAGGCGCGCAGCTCGTATTCATCGACACCCCCGGAATACATAAAGCCAGGGGGAAGCTCGGGAAGGCTATGGTTCATACGGCAATGTCAGCGATCCATGAGGCTGACGTGATAATGATGATGATCGAAGTCAAAGACCCTTTCGGGAAAGGAGACCGCTTCATTATCGAAAACCTCCCGAAGCCCGCAATATTGGTCATCAACAAGATAGATACGGTAAAAAAAGGAGACATACTCGGAATAATCGATGAATCGAGGAGATTCGAGGGAAAGTTCCTCGAGGTCATACCCATATCGGCCAGGAATGCTGACGGGATCGGCGACCTCCTGGACACGGTCGTCAAATACATGCCCGAAGGGCCCCGATATTTCCCGGAAGACATGGTCACGGACCAGCCCGAAAGGTTTCTGGCCGCCGAGTTTATCCGGGAGAAGATTTTCCAGCTGACCAGGGAAGAAATCCCTTATAAGACCGCCGTGGTAATAGAAGAATTTAAAGACGTTCCCGAGAAGGAGCTCGTCAGGATATCGGCGCTCATATATGTCGAAAGGGTAAACCACAAGGGGATTATCATAGGAAAGAAGGGGGAGATGCTGAAAACGATAGGCAGTCAGGCGCGCGAGGATATCGAAAGAGTGCTCGGGACAAAAGTGTTTCTCGAGCTCTGGGTGAAGGTAAGTGAAAGGTGGACGGATAGGGAAAATCTGATCAAAGATTACGGCTACGGGACATGACATATGAAGAAAGGGTCTGTTCTCGGATTCCTTAAAGACAATTATTTGATAATACTGATTTTTATCGTTGGCGTCATACCGAGGTTTTATGACCTGGGAGGGGAGAGTGTGTGGTATGACGAGGCGGTCTCGATCACGGTCTCCAAGCTCGGGTTTGCGGACATCATCAAGTGGGTATTCGATAATCCGGCTGAGACTAATCCGCCATTTTATTACATGATTCTCAGTTTTTGGGTTCCCGTTTTCGGTGATTCCGAATTTATCGCAAGGGTGCCCTCGGCCGTGTTAGGCTCGTTATCCATTTTCGCCGTATATGCCGTCGGCAAGCTCCTTTATAATAAAAAGACAGGGCTCGTCGCTGCGCTTATACTTGCTACATCCGTTTTTCATATCAGATATGCTCAGGAAGCACGGGGTTATACCCTCATGGTCTGCCTGATGCTGGTTTCGTATTACTGTCTTCTCCAGCTCACGATTAAAAATAGAACGATGTACGCCGCTGCTTATGTAGCTTCGACCGCTCTTCTCGTCTATACGCATTATTACGGTGTTATGATTATTCTGGCCCAGAATATCTTCTGTCTTACGCTGCTTATCAAGTATAAGAAAATCGGGGAGCTCGGTATCGGCGGGTGGTTCAAACTTCAGGTGATAACCGCGTTATTTCTATTGCCCTGTTTCGTATTCCTCGCGGTAATTGCGCTCAAGATACAGAAGGGGTTCTGGATTTCCGAGCCGACCTCTGAAGACATATGGCAATATTTCACGATCTATTCGGGGTCGATCTATCTTTTGATTTTATTCCTGGCATTTTCGTTGTATTCAGTAATCGGCCTTAGAAAAGTTAAGGACTCCAAGCGAGCTAAGAAGTCCCTGGGACCCGCGAGTGAACGACCAGGCGCGCTCGGGATATCGCAAGGTTGGAGGCTCTATATGCTCCTCCTCTGGATGCTCGTGCCCGTTGTGGTTCCGTTCCTGATCTCACTCGTTTCTTCTCCGATTCTGATATTCCGCTATACTATCGGGGCTTCTCTCGCCTTTTATCTGTTAGCGTCGAACGGGATCGGGAATATGAATAACAGGTGGCCGATTCTGGCTGCCGCGGGGCTTATAGTTCTTTTTTCCTATTTCAATATCAGCGCCTATTATAAAACCGTCGGCAAGCATCAGTGGAGAGAAGTGATGAGCCATATAGAATCTAATGCGCGAAGCGGCGATGTAATAGTAGTTTCGCCGATCTACGAGAGGATTACCGCTGCGTACTATAACAGAAGGAAGGATATAAAAATAGTTCCGCTCGTGAAGACATTTCCTTCATTCGAAGGTTTGGGTGACGGAAACATCTGGTTTGTCTTTCACGCTCATCCTGAAAGCCGGAAGAATACGAGGGAAGGGCTTGGCCAAAAGTATACTATCAACGAAATGAGTTATTACAAGCTTGACTTGTTTCAGCTGAGGGAAAAATAGTAACCCTTGATTAAGGGCCATAATCAATTCCTTTATTTGGAGTGTTTCCTATCGCCCTTTAAAAATAGGCTTCCTCTTCTCGGCGAACGATCTCTGCCCCTCCTTATAGTCCTCGCTTTCCTGTACGGTCAGGGTCATCTTTTTTAACAGGTCTTCGTCAGCCCCGCTGATCACCTGGTTTCTCTGCCATATGTTTACCATCTCCTTGAGCGCTTTCAGGGAGAGGGGGGCGTTTTCGGTTATTTCGCCGACCATGTCGTTCGTGAATTTTTCGAGCTCTGAGCCGGGAACCGTAAAGTTGATCAGCCCGATTCTTTCCGCCCTCTCTGTGCCGATCGGCCTTCCCGTAAGGAAGAGTTCTTTCGTGTATCCGGGTCCGATAAGGTTTAGGAACCTCCGGACGCCCCTGTACGAGTATATAACCCCGAGCTTTGCGGGCGGCATTCCGAAAAGGGAGTCCTTCACCGCGATTCTGATATCGCATGTGGCGGCAATCTCGAGCCCGGCCCCGAAGGCGTGTCCGTTCATCATGGCGATCACGGGGTAAGGGAAATTTTCTATTGAATTGAGAGCCTTAGGTAGAGGATTGTCCCCGGAATGGTTCCTAACCATGTCGTCTTTGCCTATCGAGCCGATGTCATAGCCCGAAGAAAATGCCTTGTCCCCGGCCCCCCTGATAACTACACACCTGGTTCTGTCTTCCTCCCTTAATCTCTCAAGGGCCGATTCCAGGCCCAGAAGCATTCCGGGGGTCAGGAGGTTCCTTTTATCGGGCCTGTTGAAAACAATCCTGCAGACCGCTCCCTCCTCCTCCACAATCAACTCATTTTTATCAGGCATGCGGGCCTCCGGAGTAGGTATCAAAGACTAACAATTTAGTATCGACACCGGGGATGCTTTGTCAAATTCCGGCCCCGGGAGCGAGTGCGGGCTGGAGCAATTTGAAAATATTAGTTATTATTAGTAGCTTATTAATAGCGGGGAGTGATAAAATGCCACTATTCGAGTATGACTGTGACAAGTGTATTGAAAAATATAACAGGGATATAGACGCTCTGGTCGCCAAGCTGAATAAAACCAACGCGGCGAAGATTAAAAAAGAGAATCCCGGTTTTCTGTATATAGAGGTTACGGACGGCGATAAGAACAAACAGCTCTTTGCGCTCGGCGAGAGGGGCACCAGCAGGAGCGCGAAAAGGTTTCGCTACAAGCTGGATAATAACAAAATACTCTACCTGGAGCTGAAGAATTTTAGATTTAGCTCGCTCGTTTACGAGAAGGACGAGGATAAGGACTTGAAATGTCCGCTTTGCGGGACGAAAGACGTCCGCAGGGTGTTTTCGACCTTCAAGGCGATATTCGAAGACAAGAGCAAGAGGGCGCCCCGTCGCGGAGATGAGCTCAGGTGGCATCTCGAATATAAAGAGCAGAAAGACGAGGAAATGAGGAACGACTGGGTTGGACAGGAGCACTTGAATCAGTATTTCAACAGATAATAAAAACTAGGAGAGGGAATTAGATGCCGCTTTACGAGTATGAATGCATTCCGTGCAGAAAGAACGTGGAAGACTCCTTAAATGCGATTCAGAAAGGGGTTACTAAGAAATTGGTATCGGAACTGGTGAAGAAGCACGACAACATAAACCATATCGGCGTGCTGGATCTCGAAGCGGAAGAGGTCTTGGCCGAGCACGGGAAGCGCGACAGGGACGCCGTGGATTTGAACTATTATCTCCATGACGGAACTACGCTGGTTCTATTTAATCTGAAAAAGAATTTCCGATTCTCGGAGCTCATATACGAGCCGGGGGACGAGAAAAAGCTCAAGTGCCCGCTTTGCGGGACGAAGAAGGTCGAGAAAGTGGTATCGAGCTTCGCTTTTACAAGCGACCTTTCAACGAATATGCCAAAACCTGACCTCGGCAACCTCCCCCCGTCCGTAAGGGACAGGACATTCCTGGGCGAGTACATAGAAGAAAAAGACAGGCCGAAGAAAAATCGTTGATGCTCAGTGAGTTATAGAGGGTGGAGGCCGGTCGTATGGCCGACATGGCTATGCGTCAGCGGGCATCAAACTCAACTGTACTACACTTTATAGGTTCAATTGGTGATTTTCTCTATGCCTGGATATCGAATTACAGGTATATCTATATCTTTGAGCCCGGCGGACAGAAAATCAAGCGGTGAGAAATTGCCAATTGTATCTTGAATCGCGGTTATAACTATTGTAATAATAGTTTTACTGCATCAAACACAAAATAGCGATTCTGATCCTGCAGCACCCCTTGAGACGGCTGTCGTCGTCGGTGACATTGTGGTGGAGTTCTCTCCCGCCGACGGCACGATAATCAACCAATGGTCGCTGCTCGATCTCCTCGACCCTTATAAGATCGGATACGATTCTCTCGGTGGCTTCTGGAACACTACGTTTCCTGAGTTCGAACAAGGGACCAGGGATTGGGCTCACGGTAATGCTGTTATACACGACCCGTCGGATAATTCTATAATCGCGTCTCTGCGTCATCAGGATGCGGTCGTAAAGTTTAGCAGGGAGACGGGTCAAATAGTCTGGATACTGGGGACCCATGACAATTGGGACCCGGTTCAGTTCGGCAGTTTTTTGCTGAACCCCGTAGGGGATGATTTCCTGTTCCAGTACCATCAGCATGCGCCGGAAATTACGGATGAAGGAACTATTGTGCTTTATGACAACGGCAACTACAAGGCGACGCCTTTTGATCCGAAATTGCCGGCGACGGAGAATTTCAGCCGTGCAGTCGAGTATTCTATAAACGAAGACACCAAAGAGGTTACTCAAGTCTGGGAATTCGGAGAATTTGACGATCCGGTACGTTATGCCCCGTTCATAGGAGATGCCGATACGCAGCCGCTCACTGGAAACGTGCTCATAACACACGGCGGAGTCACAACGGATGCGGAAGGCATACCTTCAGACAGTATCCCCACGTCAAAGACTTCGGTTTATCTAATAGAAGTCACGCACACGACGCCCGGCGAAAAGGTATTCGAACTTTCAATAGTCGATACGACGCCTGAAACGGCAAACGGCTGGACTACTTACAGATCGGAAAGATTGCCTAGTCTCTATCCTTAAGAGCGGGCTTCTTTATTAACTCTTGTTTCGGTATGACTCCCTGGGTTTCCCGAATCTCTTGCCGAGTTCGCGGTAAATGTCCTCCGGGGTTATACCGAAATAAGAAAGCGCGATGAGCGAGTGGAACCACAGGTCTGCTGTTTCATACACTATTTCGTCCCTATCCCCGTTCTTGGCCCCGATTATAGTCTCTCCCGCCTCCTCGCCGATTTTTTTCAGTATTTTATCGACCCCTTTTTCGAAGAGGCCGCTGACGTAGGAGCCTTCGCGGGGGTTTCTCTTCCTGTCCTCGATTACCCTGAAGACTTCATCGAGCGTCCTGTCCCCGCTTTCGGACCCGAACGAAGGCGAGCTCTTTTCGTTCCCTTCGACGGAGACAAAGAAACAGCTTCTCCTGCCCGTGTGGCAGGCGACCCCCGTCTGCCTGACGAGGACGAGGACCGTGTCGCTGTCACAGTCGAAGAACATGTCCACAACCTCCTGCACGTTTCCGGACTCCTCTCCCTTCATCCATAGCTTTTGTCTGGACCTGCTCCAGAAATGCGTGCGTCCAGTCTCCATCGTCTTCCGGAGCGATTCCTTATTAGCGTAAGCGAACATGAGCACCTGGCCGTTTTCCGCATCCTGAACTATGACGGGCACGAGCCCGCTCTCATTGTATTTAATTTCGTCCAAATCCATTTTTTGCCTCCGACCCGTTAATATTAACCAATTACCGGCTGATTTCCGAGGGGGCCGGCTTTACATCCTTATTTTAATTACATATATTTATATACTCAATCCGGTGATGTTTCCCATAGGGGGTGTTTTCAGATGGCGAGAGTAACAATAGAAGATTGTCTTGAGAAGGTCGTAAACAGGTTTGCCCTGTCAGTAGCTGCGATGAAGAGAGCCAAACTCCTTGTAAAGGGGGCCATGCCTCTCTCGGAAGAGACCGACAACAAGGAAGTAGTAACTTCGCTCAGGGAAATTGCCGAAGAAAAAGTAAGAGTCATCTACCCTGTCGGACAGGACCAATACTAGAGCCAGGCACCGTAAACAGCCCTTCATAAAACCTGCAGCTGGAGGGAGGTCAGCCCCGCTCGGTATTTTCAATCCTGGGTCTCCCTCATCACTAATTGCTGTTTCCAGATTGGTGGTATATGTTTTCAAACGCTTTATCATACGGTGAGATGGGTCCGGACGATGAGGATAGGAATAGATACCGGCGGGACATTCACGGATTTTGTCTTCTACGACGGCGGGAATCTTCTTACACATAAAGTCCTATCCACCCCGGATGACCCCTCGGTTGCGATAATTTCCGGTCTGAGTCAAGTACTCGGCGGACGTTTTGCCGATGCGGATATAGTTCACGGGACAACTGTCGCTACGAACGCCCTCCTCGAGCGGAAGGGGTCGCGCATTGCCCTCGTAACGACAGAGGGCTTTGAAGACGTGATAGAGATTGGGAGACAGAATAGAGGGGAGCTTTATAACATATTTTGGGACGCTCCCAAGCCGCTCGTGGAAAAGGAACTCAGGGTAGGAATAGCGGAGCGCACCTCGTTTAGCGGTGAGATACTAAAAAAGATAAAGCGGACTGATCTCGAAAGATTGCTCTCGAGGCTGAAAAGAATTAAACCCGAAGGTATAGCGGTTTCCTTTCTTCACTCATACAGAAATCCCGGAAATGAAAATATAGCGGCGCAGTACTTGAATGCCCTCGGGGTTCCGGTCTCGATGTCTTCCCGGCTCCTGCCCGAATTCAGGGAATACGAGAGGACCTCCACCGTCGTCGCCAACGCCTATCTGCTCCCGAAGGTGAAATCATACATGAGCGCGCTTTCCAGGAGATTTTCCTCCCGCGGAGGGGCTGGTCACAGGATATCGGTCATGCAGTCGAGCGGCGGGGTCACCACCCCGGAACAGGCCGGGGACGAGCCGGTCAGGATTCTTCTTTCAGGGCCAGCCGGCGGGGTAGTAGGGGCTTTTAATATATCCCGGCTGACGGGTTACGGAAAGGTAATTACCTACGACATGGGCGGCACCTCAACGGACGTCGCTCTCTGCGACGGCGGCTTGAGATTCAGCACCGAAACAAGCATAGACGGGATTCCGCTGAAAATACCCATGATAGATGTGACGACCATTGGGGCGGGCGGCGGGTCGATCGCGCATATGGATCCCGGGGGCGCATTGAAGGTAGGGCCGCGGAGCGCGGGTGCTGACCCCGGTCCTGCGTGTTACGGGAAGGGCCTCGACCCCGCAGTAACCGATGCCAATCTGGTACTGGGCAGAATCAATCCCGACCGCTTTCTAGGCGGGAGGATGAAGATCAGCCCTGAAAAATCGAGGGCCTCTCTGGGCGTCCTCGCGAAAAAGTTCGGTCTCTCAATCCCGGAGCTTTCGGAGGGAATAATAAGGGTGGCGAATGCAAATATGGAGAGGGCTCTACGAGTGATTTCGGTAGGGAAGGGCTATGACCCGAGGGACTTCGCGCTCCTTTCCTTCGGAGGGGCAGGCGGGCTCCACGCGTGCGAGCTCGCGGGCGGTATGGAAATAAAGACCGTTATTTTCCCGAGAGACCCGGGCGTACTTTCGGCGTTGGGGATGCTTATGGCGGATACGTTTAAGGATTTCGGCCTTACTGTATTCCTGGGCGGGAAAAAAGCAGATAGAGTGAAGATTGAGGAGAGCTTCCGGGGGCTCGAGGAAAGGGCAGCGGCTGATTTCATCGGCTCCAGAATAAAATTCGAACGGTTCCTCGATGCACGCTACAGGGGGCAGGCGCACGAGATTACGATTCCATACAGGAAGGATTTCATTAAGGAATTCCACCGTGCCCATGAAAAAATGTACGGATACAAGAAGCCCGGAAACGACGTGGAGGTCGTTACACTCAGGGTAAGGGCTATCGCACAAAGGAGGAGCCTCGAGCTCCCTCCGCTGGAAAAAAGAAAATCTGTCGTCACGTCCGTTAAACATGACGTCGTATTCGGGGGAAAGGGGATCAGGGTAGCCGCGTTCGAGAGGGATAGCTTCTATCCGGGGTTCAAATTCTCGGGGCCTGCGCTGGTGTTTGAGGATACGTCCACACTTTTTATCACGCCGGGTTACAGGTGCGAGGTGGACGGCTGGGGCAGTATAATCGCAAAACGCTGACGGACTATGCCGGTAGGGGGATTCAAACACCCAATAAAAAAGAGCGCGGCAAAACACGGCAGAGCATTGATTTTTACCGCTGATGTGTAAGTATAGAGGTTCATTAAAATAAAAGGAGTGGCCTTAATAACGTGAAAAATTCCAAGAACTTAATACTCGGGGGAGGAATTACGGGATTGGCGGCGGGCATGGTGTCTGGCCTTCCCGTTTATGAGTCTGAATCCGTACCGGGGGGTATATGCTCGTCTTATTATCTCGCTCCCGGTAGCGGGGATCGTCAATTCAAATCTCCCGAGGACGAAGAAGCATACCGGTTCGAGATCGGAGGAGGGCACTGGATATTCGGCGGCGACCCGGCTGTGCTCCATTTTATCAAGTCAGTAGTCCCGGTGAAATCGTACAAGAGGAAGTCGTCGGTTTACTTCAGCAAGCAGAACCTCTATGTCCCCTACCCGATACAGAACCATCTGAGCTTCCTCGGAAAGGACATTGCTACGAAAGCGATAAACGAGATAATAAACGCACCCGATGGCACACCCAAGACCATGGCTGACTGGCTCGAGATGAGCTTCGGAAAAACTCTCCTCGAGCTCTTTTTCGCCCCTTTTCATGAGCTCTACACTGCGGGCTTGTGGACCAGGATCGCCCCCCAGGATTCCTATAAATCGCCCGTCAACCTCACGGTCGCTTTACAGGGCGCGATCGATAAAGCGCCTCCCCCGGTCGTCGGGTATAACGTCACGTACGTTTATCCCAGAGAGGGGCTGAATACGCTCGCACAGAGGATGGCGAGAAAGAGCGACGTCCATTACGAAAAGCACGTTGCGAGAATAAACGTCAGGAAAAAAGAGGTTCTATTTTCGGACGGCTCCGGTGCGAAATACGAAAATCTGGTTTCGACGCTCCCGCTCAACAAAGCCCTTCAGATGGCGGGTTTAAAGGTAGACGAAAAGCCCGCGAGCTATACCTCGGTCCTTGTGCTCAATATCGGCGCC
>MFCJ01000157.1:0-4368 GCA_001775255.1 Candidatus Dadabacteria bacterium RIFCSPHIGHO2_12_FULL_53_21 | reverse complement strand
AGGAGAACGAACGCGTGAGCATCTACGTGGAGAAGGCCTATCAAAACGGCAAGAAGCCGTCGGATAAGGAAATACAGCGTTATTCGGACTCCGTCGTAAAAGAGCTCAAGTCGTGGGGGTTCATCTCTAAAGCGGAAACCGTCGACCCGACCTGGATTGACGTAGCATACACATGGTCTATGCCGGGCTCGAAATGGAGGGAGCGGGCCATAAGCGAGCTTGAGAAGCACGGGGTTTACCAGATCGGCCGTTACGGGCGCTGGGTTTTCCAGGGAATAGCTGAATCGATAAAAGACGGTTTTTTTATCGGAGGGGCATTGGGTAATAAGTGGTGAACACGGCTCTTGTTCTACAAATAGCCGGTGCTCTTGAGAGATCATGCTTGAAAGAATCAACACCAGGCTGAAATCAGCCATCAGTCGAATTTTCGTGGCGTCCGGATTGCAAACCAAGGCCGATCCCATACCTCCGGGAGCTCTCCTGGTAGCCGGTAGGAACCTACCTGTTTATATTGATTAAAACCTGCATCCGTGTTTCAAACTCAATCGTGCCCCTGTCCCGCATCGTGTATTTATTCTTACCATTCCTAAATCCGGTACCTATCTTGTCGCAAAGGTTCTTGAGAATTTAGGAATTGTCGATTGCGGTGTGCATATTGCGACTGACCATATCCAGGATAACAGGTTTGCCGATGAAAAGGTCCTTAGGCTCGAGGCATGGAGATATTTCATACCGATACCCTTTAAAGTGTCCACCAAGCTGATTAAGAATGGGCAATTCTCATTCGGCCATATCCCCTATTATCCTGAGGGGGA
The DNA here is from genome assembly GCA_001775255.1 of Candidatus Dadabacteria bacterium RIFCSPHIGHO2_12_FULL_53_21. GTDB lineage: Bacteria > Desulfobacterota_D > UBA1144 > Nemesobacterales > UBA2774 > 2-12-FULL-53-21. The sequence continues at coordinate 3,553 of MFCJ01000157.1, read as the reverse complement.
GCGCATGCTTGGGGGCTTAAAAAAGTCTTCTCATTCAGGGAGTTGCGGGACGTAATTATCTCTTTGGTGAGGTACTACGATTCTCGTGAACAAAATTACGCAAAACCTGAACGGATAAAGCTGTACAATAAGTTTAAAGAAACACCGATGGGGAACGAGAAATTTGAATCCTGGTACGCGATGTGGGGCAAAGAATTTGCTGACCTGATAAGGAATATGTTTCCCTGGAAGGATCACAGCGATGTTTTTCAGGTAAAATTTGAGACCCTGATGGGCGACGACGGGAGGGAGGCGCAGTTCTCGCTGCTGAGGGAATTGGGTGGATTCCTAGGGTTGAATATTACGGACGATGAGATAGATAATGCTTTGTATGAGTCTCTGGGCGCTGAGACGCTGACCTTCTCCGGAAAACGCAGCTTATATAGCGACTGGTGGAACGAGGAACTTGAGGATTTATTCACACATTACGGATTTAAAGAAATTAACGGACTCTACGGTTATGAATAGCAAGTCGAGGCAGCTTTTATTCATTATAGATTAGAGATTTAACTAAGCCAGCCGGAAAGGTCGCGGTCTATCAAATCCCCTAACTTCAGGATGTCGCTCCTGTAAATTTCGATTAAGCGCTTTCTCGTTTTAGGTTTTATATTGAACGTATTCTTATGTATAAAATAGTTGACAAGGGATTCAGTATATCTTTTGCCAATTGTATTTAGTAGAATGGGGCGAAGCACCCTCTTTACCGGATTGTCGTATTTAACAAGAAACTCTTCAAACGGCTCATTACGCACAGTCGGCCCGACATTATACTTGACGGCGGTATTCGGAGTGAAGCCCTCATCTACTTCAAGGAATCTATAGATCTCCTTCATTATGTTTATCGGATCACCAACAAAGTCCTCGTAAAGGACTATTTTTACATTCCCCCTTCCGAACGAATCGATATAATGTTTTACCTGCTCATAATAAAATCCCACGTCCTTGTGATACCATATGAATTCGTAATTCTCGCTTCTCCTTTTGTCTTCACGCTGCAGGGCTTTTTCAAATGACAGGCTCTCTCTTTTGTCCATTAACATATGCCGCTACGCCGAATATGCCCTGTCGACAGGGCTTCTAAGTATTATTAATATTTTCGCGTTGGGACTGATTGTTTTGATCGACGGGATAACAGAATTGTGGAAGTAGAGATAATCTGCGGAAGATTCTCCGATAACTTTCTCATGTTCCGCGTCTTTAAACAGGTTCAAGTACTCATCCCGGGACTTGATTACTCCGTCATCAACTTTTTTGTCTCCCGGGCCGTTATGTGGGAATTTATTTGCGGTTATAGATAGAAACTTGGGTTCCTTTAAATAGCTCAAATAAATTTCCGGGTGTTGGTATAGATAGACATGTACGGCCGTTGTCCCCGATTTCGCTGCTCCCACTAAGAAAATATTCGGAACTGTCACTTCAAGGTCTCCCTAGATGCACACTGGTACGGCATCTAAACCCAGGCGTTAGTATTTAAACCGTATCCATGAAACTTAGTATAACAGCGACTTGTATTGGTGTGTATTCCGCTGATTAGTGCGATGGGTGAGGGAGATAAGCAATCGTAGAGAGAGGTCTGTATCTTTTATCATCCGCTGGCCCTAGTCTGCCCGTGGTGATAGTGCCGCGAGACATGCTCGATTCTCACGATTAATTTATTCTGCGGCTTGGCAATATACAGGCGTGAACGTCTGCACAATAGAGTTAACTCAATAACCTGAACAATCCTATTCCGTCGATATGTATATTAAATGGGTTGAAAATCTTTTTATCAATGTTTCCGTAAATATTTACTTCCGCTTCGTCATGGTATTTAGCCTTTATTTCCTTGACCGCTTGATTCACCCCCATCCAGCTCAGCGCGTCATGGAAACTTATCGATCCCCCGTCGTTCAGGAGCCCGGTCGCAATCTCGAAATTGTTCATCACCGATTCGTATGAGTGGTCTCCGTCGATGAATATAAAGTCAAATTTCCTGTTCCAGGATTTGCCTATAATAAGTCTGTGCTTCAGGAGATCATCCACCTGGCTCCGCTCCTTCTTGGGCTGAAAGTGTTCGTAATCGTAGTATATGTTATCGTCATACGACCCGAGGAATCCGCATACGATTTCAAGCCTGTCCGGATAGAATCGCGAATTAAATTTCACGAGGATTGAGTGAGGGTCGTCGAATACCCTGTGTCGTATATTGGGGTCTACTGCCGTAACTTTAGCGTTCCAGCTTTTTGTGATCTCCAGGAGCCAGCGCGTGGAGAATCCGAGGAAGCTGCCGATTTCCAGTATTGTAGCCGGTTTATATTTATGCAGGATTTGCTTCAATATATATGCGTCCGTGAATTTAATGCTCCCCTCCCTTGCGTGACTCCATCTGAGTTCGAGAGGGTATTGATTCTCGGTTTCAGCGATCAGGTCGTAAAGCTCTTTTTTTAGTCTATTGTACGAGCCGTAATGCTTGTAGACATCTAGGGGATTGAATGAAGTAACAAGATCCAAAATACGGAACCTCGAAGGGGGTGTAATGATTTCGCTATGAGACGATGGGATGATTATACAGTCATGTTCTATTGTGTTTCAAGCTCGACGCCAATAATATTGGCAATAATACTATACTCATCATCTCACCAATTATCAGGGAAAGAATAAGCTTCCAGAAGTTATGGAAATTGCTGTCTATTTCGTTAAAGTTCCTTGTGTTGAGATGAAAGCTATAGCTCTTCACCGCTGTGTACGAAAACGGAGAACTGTTCTTAAAACTTACGGCTATATCGAATTTCTTGAAAAGCATTTTCATGAAAATTGGAATTAAGTAGATCAGACTATAAGGCTTTGTTGTGTTAATAGTTATTAGGTTCTCGAAATCTTTATCGAAGAAGTCGGTTCTATCGTCAGTAATTAACAGTGTAAAGCTGGCATCGGGGTATGTGCTGGATAAAAAATTGTACGCATTGTAAATTTCATCTTTATCCCCATCGTTTAGTATCAAGATATTCTTCACGCCTTTGGGGAAGTCCGTTGATTTATATAGTGCTTCATTAGTTTTAGAGGCATTAATCTTTTTGCCCCATCTGCCGACCACAAAATCCCAGATACCCTCGAAACCGAGCTTCATTGTATCTTCCTTTCCATTGAGACCCAAAAAAATGAGGGAAGTGCACTTATGTCTGAGGTATCTGTAAAAAATAGATATCCTGTTACTCAAGCCCATGTGTTTTGTATATGTTAGTAAGGAATTCCTATTCCCATAATAATAATCCGCCATTATCCCTCTCTTCTCGGTAAAAGCGGGATGATATACTATCGAGCTCAGGACCGACACTACCTTGAATCCGTTTTCCTTGAATTGCAGCCCCCAGTCCATATCGTCCCAAAAGAAGAAGTACCTTTCATCCATCAGGCCGACCCTCTCCAACGCGCTCGTTCTGGCCAGGGCCGAACAGATGGCGACATAATCAACCTCCATGATCCTGGTCGTAATATTTAAATTCCTGATATTCCGGTAGAGCGGCTGTACGCCGAT
>MFCJ01000156.1 GCA_001775255.1 Candidatus Dadabacteria bacterium RIFCSPHIGHO2_12_FULL_53_21 | reverse complement strand
GGGGAAGAGGTAACGGCGGCTGTAGAAGAGCCCGAGGAAACAAAGGAAGGGCTTTTCGCGAGGCTCAGGAAGGGCCTGTCCAAGACCCATACCGGGCTATTCGGCAGGCTCGGTGAAGTACTCTCCAAAAAAGAGATAGACGAAAGCGTATGGGACGACTTCGAAGAAACGCTTATTATGGCCGATATTGGCGTAGGGACTACGATGAAGCTCAGGGAAAGGATAGGGGCGGCCATACAGAAAAAATCGCTCCGGGACGCGGACGCTATAACCGGGGCGCTCAAGGAAGAGATACTGAGGATACTGAAAACAGCGGAGGGCAGCCCGATACGCATCAGCACAAAGCCCTACGTCATTATGGTAGCCGGGGTGAACGGGGTGGGAAAAACGACTACGATAGGTAAGCTCGCGAACAGGCTTAAGAAGGAGAACCTGAGCGTGATGGTCGCGGCGGGGGATACGTTCAGGGCGGCCGCCACCGAGCAACTCGAAATCTGGTCGAAGCGTGTGGGATCGGATTTCATCAAGGGGCAGAGCGGGGCCGACCCGTCCGCGGTCGCGTTCGACGCCGTGAAAGCGGCCTCGGCCCGCGGGACCGACGTGCTTATCATAGACACCGCGGGGAGGCTCCACACGAAAGGGAACCTCATGGAAGAGATAAAGAAAATGAAGAGGGTGATATCCCGCGAGCTCGCCGAGGCGCCTAACGAAACCCTCCTCGTGCTCGACGCGACCACGGGGCAGAACGCAATCCAGCAGGCGAAGATGTTCAACGAGGCCCTCGACGTAACGGGCATAGTGCTCACGAAGTTAGACGGGACGGCGAAGGGGGGCGTGATAGTGGCTATCGCCGACGAGCTGAATATCCCCGTCAAATATATAGGTATAGGCGAGAGCCTGAGCGACCTCCGGGAGTTCAACGCCGATGAATTCGTCGAAGCCCTGTTTTACTCCGGTGAAGAATCTGTGCATTGACATACACCGTCGCTTTATAATATGAATTTGTATTAATGAATCGTATGAAAAAGGAACCGCACGAAAAGTACATGTCTCTCGCAATAAGCCTCGCCAAAAAGGGGGAAGGGATGACGAGCCCGAACCCGCTCGTGGGGGCGGTCCTCGTAAAGAGGGGGAAGATCATAGGGAAGGGTTACCACAGGAAGGCGGGGCTCCCGCACGCCGAGATCGAGGCATTCATCGACGCCGGGAGGAAAGGACAGGACGTCGGGGGTTCGACCCTTTACGTATCGCTCGAGCCCTGCTGCCACAGGGAGAAGAAGACCCCGCCCTGCACGGACGCGGTTATAGAGAAGGGTGTCGGGGAAGTGATCGTCGGCGCGCTCGACCCGAATCCGAGGGTGAGCGGGAAAGGGGTAAAAACGCTTAAGCTCGCGGGCATCCGCGTAACTACGGGCGTGCTCGAGGAAAAGGCCTGTGAGCTGAACGAGGCCTTTAACAAATACATAACCACGGGCACCCCGTTCGTGACACTCAAGCTCGCGGCCACACTCGACGGGAAGATCGCGACGCATACGGGGGACTCCAAATGGATAGGGAGCGAGAGGCAGAGAAAGATGGGACACAGATTGAGGAACCTTGCGGACGCGGTCATGGTCGGGACAGGGACGGTCCTCAAAGACGATCCGAGCCTGAACGTAAGGCTCTATAAGAACGCCGGGAGGCAGCCCGTGCCCGTAGTGCTCGATAGAACGCTAAAGACTCCGGTTAAATCGAAAATATTCTCCGCCCATGATAGCGTGATAATAGTAACGGGGAAATCGCACGACCGGGTCAAGAGTAAGAAGCTCGAAGGGGCAGGCGCAAGGATTATCGAGGTCGGGCTCGGGAGGGACGGACACTTAGGTCTCATTGAACTCGTCCGCGAGCTCGGGAAGAATGAAATTACGAGTCTCCTTATCGAAGGGGGGAGCGCGACTGCGGCGCTGGCTCTAAAGAGCGGGATCGTGGATAAGGTCGTGTTCTTTTACGCGCCCAGGGTCATAGGCGCCGAAGGTTTGAGCATGATTGGCAAACTGGGCGTCTCCCGCATAAAAGACTCCCTCGGCATAGAAAGGGTGAAAATAAGGAAATTCGGCGACGAGATTATGGTCGAAGGCTATGTGGCTAAATAAAACCGTCAAAAGAAATGATATGCTTTACCCAGGCGATGGATAATAAGAAAAAAGAGAGAGCGGGACTGTTCGGCGGGACTTTCGATCCCGTGCATTTGGGCCATCTGCGGGCAGCGGAGGAAATAAGAGAGCAGCTCTCTTTAGACATGGTGTACTTCATACCTGCCGCCATCCCCCCTCATAAGAACACGACACATACCACACCGTCAGGACAGAGGCTCGATATGCTGAGGCTCGCGGTGGCGGAAAACCCGCGCTTCGACATATGCGATTACGAGCTTGGGAAAAGTACTCTATCTTATACCGTGGAGACGCTAAGGCACCTGAACGAGCTTAATCCGGATTCGGACTATTATTTCATAGTAGGAAACGAGCTGTTCGGGGAAATAGAGACATGGAAGGAGTACAGGGGGCTATTCAGGCTGGCCAATTTCGCGGTGATCACGAGGCCCGGTTATTCGGACGCGAATGAAGCGAAACTCCCGCTTGCCCTCGAAAACGATTTTAGTTATTATAAAGAAAAAGACGACGTGAGATTCTACATAGATAAGAACTCTAAATTAATTGCTTTTTCCAAGATACGGGGCCTCGAAATATCTTCTACGGAAATAAGGCGTTACGTGAAGTCAGGGAGGTCGATCAAATACCTCGTCCCGGCATCCGTTGAGGAGTACATTCTGAGTAACAACATCTATAAAACGGAGGAATACCTATAAACTCAAGAAAGAAGGCTCTCGTTATGGCTCAAGCGGCATGGGAGAAAAAGGCGGACAATCCCTTGCTTCTCGACGTCGGCTCCACAAGCGACGTAACCGATTATTTCCTCGTCTGCAGCGCGAATTCGACAAGGGGCGTAAAGACTATAGTAGATAATATAGAAAAGACGCTCGATGAAGCGGGAGAAAAGGTTATCGGGATTGAAGGGTATTCGGAGGGGAACTGGGTGCTTATCGATTCCGCCGACGTTGTCGCGCACGTCTTTTATGAACCAAGCAGAAAATTCTACGATATAGAGAGCCTCTGGATCGACGCCCCCCGTGTAAAAACGTCTTTCGAAGACGATATCAAGAAAAAACCCGGCGCGCTTCAGGAAATGCAGGCCGCCGAATGAACCATTCCATAACCGGCTCAACCCGCTACAGATAAGAATATTTCGGTAATTGTGAATCGAGGTAATTAACAAAGTCCCCAAGTGAACCCATAACCTCACTCGGGTAAGCCCGGAATTATATTTCGCGTATCAGCCTCTACTTACTGCCCTTCTTTAAACCCGCGCCTCCGGATGAAAGCGGGGATTTCGAACTCGTCCTCACCGATGTCCGTGGGGAGCTTTGTCACAAGCTTTTTTATATTCTGATTCCTGATGCTCTGTATTCCGGTCGCTATGACCGTAATCTGAACAGATTCCTTGAATTCGGGATTGAATACCAAGCCGAAAATGAGGTTTACGTCCTCGTGAGCCCGGTCCTTTATATAATTGCAGGCTTCGTTGAGCTCCTCGATTCCAAAGTCAGGAGAGGCGGTTACATTGAGGAGAATGCCCGTCGCGCCGTCGATCGAAATGTCTTCGAGTAAGGGGCTCGTAATCGCGGCTTCGGCTGCTTCGACCGCCCTGTTGCTGCCCTCGGCGTAGCCCGTACCCATGAGGGCCTTTCCGCCGTTCTCGCCCATGATGCTCTTAACGTCGGCAAAGTCCACATTGATATAGCCCGTACCCGTGATTATGTCCGATATACCGCGCACTGCCTGGTGGAGGACTTCGTCGGCTCTCTTGAACGCGTCGAGTATAGTAATCTTGTGCACTTCCGTCAGGCGGTCGTTCGGGATAACGATCAGCGTGTCGACTTCTTTTTCGAGGCTTTCTATACCCGCGTGAGCCTGCTTGTTTCTCTTTGGACCTTCGAAGCCGAATGGCCTCGTAACTACGCCGACAGTGAGGGCGCCGCATTCTTTCGATACCTGCGCGATGATGGGCGATGCCCCGGTGCCGGTGCCTCCTCCCATGCCCGCTGTGATGAATACCATGTCCGCGCCTTCGATCGCTTCAGCGATCTTGACCTGGTCTTCGATCGCGGCTTCCCTGCCGAGCACGGGGTTACCGCCGGAGCCGAGCCCTTTGGTGGTCCTGCTGCCGATCTGGATTTTTGCGGATGCGAGGGATTTCCTCAGGTCCTGCGCGTCGGTGTTTGTCACGATAAACTCGACGCCGTGGAGGCCCTTTTCTATCATTGCGTTTATAGCGTTGCCGCCGGCACCGCCCGCGCCGATGACTTTTATTCTCGCCTTTTGTTCTATACCTGTGTCTTCGAGCTCAAAGTTTGCCATATCTAACACCCTCCTCAGTATAGTTAACTCATTTTAACCTAAAAAAACTCCTGAAACCAGTTTTTCATACTGTCAAATATTTTTTTGAAAACATTTTCATCGCGTATCCGTAGTTTCTTGTCGCCTTTATATCCGCAGCCGTATAAGACGAGACCGACTCCCGTGGAGTAAACGGGGTTGGCAATTATATCGGTAAGCCCTCCGACGTCGGTCGGAATGCCCATTCTTACGGGCATTTCCAGAACGTGTTCGGCGAGCTCGACAGTTCCGTTCATGATCACGCTCCCGCCTGTTATAACCACTCCCGCGGGGGCGAGGTCTTCCAATCCCGACTTCTTTATCTCCCTTTTCGCGAGGGCGAAAATTTCTTCCATACGAGGCTCGATAATCATAGCGAGATCCCTTCTCGATATTTTTCTGAAATGCTTTCCGCCCACGCTCGGCACCTCTATCGTCTCGTCGGGCGAGACGAGCTCGGTGAGGGCGGAGCCGTATTTCTCTTTTATCCTTCTCGCTTCCGCAAGCGGCGTGGAGAGCCCGAGGGCGATATCCCTGTCTATATTATCGCCGCCGAGGGTAACGTTTTCGGTATAGCGTATACTGCCGCCGACAAATATGGCTATATCTGTCGTCCCGCCGCCGCAGTCTATCATAACGACGCCTATTTCCTTTTCGTCCTCGGTAAGCACCGCTTCGCTCGAAGCGAGCTGCTCGAGCACGATGTCGGCCACGTCCATACCGGCGCCGTGTATGCATTTTACGAGGTTCTGGGCCGCTGTGACCTGCCCCGTGACGATATGTACTTTGGTCTCGAGCTTGATTCCGTAGATACCCACCGGGTCCTTTATCCCGCTCTGTCCGTCGATTGCGTATTCCTGGGGAATTACATGAATTATTTCCCTGTCTGCGGGTATCAGCACGGCGTTCGCCGACTCTATCACCCTTTCGACGTCCCGTTTCGCGACCTCGCGGTCCCTGATCGTTATCATCCCGTGCCCGCTCATGCCCTTAATATGGCCCCCCGCAATGCCCACGAAGACCGTCCGAATCTCGCATCCGGCCATGTGCTCGGCTTCTTCGACCGCGTGCTTAACCGACTGAATTGTATTCTCTATATTTACGACGACCCCCCTCTTAAGTCCGTAAGAGGGGTATGTACCTACGCCTATTATTTCGACTTCCCCTGTTTTTGAATTTAATTCACCCACAATTGCGCATATTTTTGTCGTCCCGATGTCGAGCCCTATAATCAAATTCTGCTCTTTACCCATCCTGTGCTCCCGCTTTCGCTGCAGGACCTTTGAAATCCACAACTCCCATGCTGCCCGAGGATACGTTGATGTAGGATTCCTCCAGGCCGAGGGAGTTCGAATATTTAATAATCCTTTCCACCTTGTCCCACTTTACAACTATGTCGTTTCTGTCGAATTCAATGCGGCGGTTATCGTTCGTGAATACGGTGATTCCGTATACCGAACTCAGCTGGACCTCTGAAATATCGTCCCATTTCAGCACGGCGCTGTTTTTAGATAACTCCAAGATCTCGAGGGCCTCTTCCAAAAGCTTCGGGTCCCTTATACCATCGCCTATCAGAACCGGAAAATCAAGCCCCAGATCAAAATTTCCGGTGCCGAGCATCCTGCCCGTCCTGCTCATATAGAGGGGCTTTCCGCTTTCGGAAAGCATGATGCAGTAAACGTCCTCTTCCTCGATTGTTACAGTGACCTTTTTGGGAAACTCTTTTTGGACAGAGACGTTTTTTATCCAGGGATTTTTCTTAATCTCGTCCTCGACCTGCTTCTCGAAAAAGAATATGCTGCTTTCGCCTTCTCTCAATCCCGACCTCTTGAGAATTTCCCTGCCGACTATTCTCTTGTTGCCTTTTATATCCACCTCTTCCACCGTGAACATCCCGAGGTGAAGCGTCACGTATGAAGAAACCGCAAGAACGGCTACTACGAATAGAGCCGAGAAGATTAGTATCGCTTTACGGTATGGGAACCTTTTGTTATCTTTCAACTTTATCCTTCCCTATTACCCTGACCTCTGTTTCGAGGGTTATCCCCCTCTTGTCGAGCGCCGCCTTTTTCGCCTTTTCGATGAGCCCGAGCACGTCGCTCGCGCTGGCGCACCCGGCGTTGACGATGAAATTGGCATGCATTTCGGAGAACTTTGCGCCCCCGATAGAGAGGCCCTTGAAACCGAGCTCGTCGAGGAGCTTTCCGGCGGGAATTTCCGGCGGGTTCTTGAATATAGAGCCCGTGTTCGACATTTTAATCGGCTGGGTGCGGTTCCTTTTATCCATGTATTCCTTAACGCTCCGCTCGATCTCCTGCGGGTTACCCTGCCTTAATCCGAAACTTGCCCTCGTTATTACGCTCCCCTCGGGGAGGTAGCTTTTACGGTACTCGAATTTCAAGTCTTTTCTGTCGATCGCGATTTCCTCACCGCCGAGCCAGACCCATACCGTCTCTAGCACGTCTTTTATCTCGCCGCCGTTAGCGCCCGCGTTCATGAAGATTCCGCCCCCGACAGTCCCCGGGATCCCGGCCGCGAACTCGAAACCGGTGAGCCCCGCCTTAATCGTCCTGTTGAGTATCGTGCCGAGGACGGCGCCTGTTTCCGCATATACTTTGTGATCGTCGGTAATTTCTATATTTTTCAGCTTCCTCGTCGAGACCACGACGCCTTCTATACCGGTATCGTAAACGACCGTGTTGGAGCCAGCCCCGAGCACAACCCAGGGCTCGCCTGACCGTGTGAGCAGGTCGAGCAGCTTTTTGAATTCTTCGAGGTTATTCGGCGTAACCAGGATATCCGCGAGACCGCCTACACGTAATGAGGTGTACTTGCTCATGGGGTACATCCGGTCGATTTCAGAGCCTATGAGCGCTATCTCATGCACCAGGCTCATGCGATCTCCTCTGCTATCTTTTCGCCCACCGCCCATACGTTGCCCGCCCCGAGGGTGATTACGACGTCGCCGGGCCTGACGGCGTTAAGCACGGAGGATACGAGGTTATCGCTCCCGTTCGAGTAGAACACGTTCCTGTGGCCCTTCTCCTTTACGGACTGGTAGAGCGATTTGGACGTGACCCCTTCTATCGGGTCCTCTCCCGCGGGGTAAATATCCATCAGGAAGAGCACGTCTATGTCGAGGAGCACATTCGCGAAATCGTCGAAAAGGAGCTTCGTCCTCGAATAACGGTGGGGCTGGAATATCGCGACTATCCTGCCGAGCCCCGAATCCTTGACCGCATCTATAGTCGCCCTTATCTCGTTCGGGTGATGGGCGTAATCGTCGAGCACGAGCACGTCCTTGCCCCTGCCCTTTATCTGAAGCCTCCTGTCGATGCCCCTGAACTCGCCGAGACCGTCCCTTATATCCCCGAAGCTCATCCCGAGCTCCATTCCGACGGCGACCGCGGCGAGGGAGTTCTGCGCGTTATGCCTGCCCGGGACATTCAAGCTGATCTTTCCGAGCGGGGAACCGTTGAGCACGGCTTGGAATTCGGTATTGAACCCTGATATGCCGACTCCCTCAGCCCTCAATTCAGCTTCAGGGTGAAATCCGTATGTGACCGATCTTTTTTCAAAGTTTTTAGCTATTTCCCTTACCCTCGGACAGTCGGCGCAGAAGACCGAAAGGCCGTAAAAGGGTATCTTGGCGGCGAAGCTTGCGAACGCCTCCCCGAGCTCCCGGAGGCCCTTGTAATGATCGAGATGCTCCTCGTCGATGTTGGTCAGGACCGAAATAACGGGGGAGAGAAGCAGAAAAGAGCCGTCGCTCTCGTCGGCCTCAACCACCATGAAGCTGCCCTTGCCGAGCCGGGCGTTCGTTCCGAGTGTCTTGACTTTGCCCCCAACAACAATAGTCGGATCGAAGCCCCCGCGCGAAAGCACGCTCGCAATCATCGAAGTGGTGGTCGTTTTACCGTGGCTCCCGGCCACCGCTATGCCGTACCTGAGCCTCATGAGCTCGGCGAGCATCTGGGCGCGCGGGATAACGGGGATGTTGTTCTTCCTCGCCTCCACGACCTCGGGGTTCCTTTCGTTCACCGCGGACGATATGACGATTACACCCGAGCCGTGAACGTTTTCCCCGCTGTGTCCTATGGAAATTGCAGCCCCCAGGTCCCTTAGCCTCTTAACAGTGTCCGACTCTTTTAAGTCCGAGCCCGAAACCGTATAACCCATATTCAGCAGGACCTCCGCGATACCGCTCATCCCTATCCCGCCTATCCCTACGAAATGTATCCTCTTGATTTTTCCGTACACTAATTCTCTCCGGCAAGTCTCGAAATTTCATTTACTATGACAGCCGCGGCGTCGGGCTTGCCGAGGCTCCGCGCATTCGACGCCATCGTAGTTAGTTTGTCCTTCTGGAGCAGTTTGGTCAATGCCGCATAGAGATTCCCGGGGCCTGCGTCCCTGTCCTCGACGATCACCGCGGCCCCCGCGCGCTCCAGCACCCTTGCGTTCTCGAGCTGATGGTTGTTGGTTGCAAACGGATAGGGGATCAGGAGAGAGGGTTTACCGAGAGCCGTAATCTCGGCGACCGTCCCTGCGCCCGACCTCCCGATTATGAAATCTGCCTCCCCGTAGGCGGCCGCCATATCGTCTATGAACCTGAGCACCCGGGCTTCGATACGATGCCCTGCATAGGCATTTTTAACGGGCTCGTAATCCTTGTCGCCCGTCTGATGTATGACCCTGATATCAGCCCCGCCAAGCCTGGCAATCGCCTCCGGGACCGACTCGTTCAGCTTATGTGCGCCCTGGCTCCCGCCGAATACGAGTATGGTGACCGTGGCCGTGTCTTCCTTGATAGACTTAACGCGTAATATATCGTCCCTTATCGGGTTTCCCGTGATAACGACCTTTCCGCGGGGGAAGAACCTCACGCTCTCCTCGAATGTCGCGAACACCCTCTTTACGAACCTTCCTAGGATGCGGTTAGTTACCCCCGGGTAAGAGTTCTGCTCGCAGATCGCAGTCGGTACGCCCCTGAGGGCAGCCGCCAGCACCATGGGACCCGAAACGTAACCACCGACCCCCAAAACGACATCGGGGCGGAACCCCTTTATAAGGGCCATGGAATCGGAGACCCCCTTACACGCAGATAAGAGGGCGGCAATGCTTTTTTTGACGCCCTTGCCCTTAATCCCCTGAGCGCTTATATGTTCGACTCTGTATCCCCTTTTTGAGAGCAATTCGTTTTCCAGCCCTTTTTTCGTACCCGCGAAAAGAACTTCGTTCGTCCCGCTTCGCTTTAATATTTCTTCGGCAACCGAGATTGCCGGGAATATGTGCCCCCCGGTGCCTCCCCCGGCGATTATGACCTTCATTTTAAACCTGATCTCGAGACGTTCAGGATCACACCTACCGCGGAGAGGGTCGCAATCAGAGAGGTGCCCCCGTAGCTGATGAAGGGAAGCGTGAGCCCCTTCGTCGGGAATAAGCCCACCGCTACGGCCATGTTGATCCCGGCCTGTAGCGCGATGAGTATGACGCATCCGAAAACGAGATAGCAGCCGAACAGATCGGGGGCCCTTAGCGAGACCTTGAGGCTCCTGACCAGGAGAACGCCAAACCCTGCAAGCACGAGCACTATGCCTATAAACCCGAGCTCCTCGCCGATTATGGAGAATATGAAGTCCGTGTGCGCCTGGGGCAGGAAGAATAGCTTCTGGGAGCTGTCGCCGAGCCCTGTGCCTGAGACCCCCCCCAATGCGAAAGCTATGAACGACTGAATGGCCTGGTAGCCCGAACCGAGCGGGTCCTGCCAGGGATCGAGGAAAGACATTACGCGGTTCATCCTGTAGCCCTTCGTAACAATGGCCAGGCAGAGGAATATGACTGAAACGATACCGACCGGCAGGAGGTATTTCATCTTGACCTCGCCTATGAACAGCATGAAGAAGAGGGTGACGAGCATTATCGTCGCGGTGCCGAAATCGGGCTCTAGCAGCACGAGTATCACAAAAACGCCCGCGATCAATATATGGGAAGCGAAGCCGACGATGAAGTTATCGAGCTTGTCCCTTTTTTTCGTAAGTGAGTGAGCCAAGTAGAGGACGAGTATGTATTTTGCGAACTCGGACGGCTGGAAAGAGAGCAGACCGAGGTCGATCCACCTCCTGGCGCCGCCCACTTCTTTGCCTATACCGGGTATGAGCACCGCTATGAGCATAACGAGGCCGAGCAGGTAGGCCGGATATACGAATTTTCTCAGCAGACGGTAATCAATTCTCATGAGCACTATCATCGACGCGAGGCCGATCGCCAGGTATATGCCGTGGCGTATGAGGAAGTAATTGGCGTTCCCGTACATCTCGAGGGAATATATGGAGCTCGTGCTGTAGACCATCAACACGCCTACCGCCGTCAGAAAAACGGCCGAGACGATAACGCCTATATCATAGGCCCTTGCTTTGGATGAGCTGAATATTTCTAACAAGTTCTTTATATCTCCTTCCTCGTTCTTCGTAAGACTGGAACATATCGAAACTCGAGCATGCGGGTGAGAAGAGGACTTTATCCCCGGGAGCGAGGTTCTCGAGTGTCTTCTCTACAGCTTCTTCCAGGGACGCGGCGAGCAGAGTACCTACCTTCCCGCGTAAATCCCTCTCCATTCTGAATCTTGATTCGCCCATCAGCACCATTAGCTTGACTTTACTTTCTATCGTCCCCCTGAGCGGCTCGAAGCTCACGCCCTTGTCCTTCCCCCCGGCTATGAGGATTATCGGGGGAGGCAGGGTCTCGAGCGCGCGGAGCGCAGCGCCGGGACTGGTCGATTTCGAATCGTTATAGAACTTGGCGCCCTTTATCTCCCCTATGTACTCGATCCTGTGCGGCAGGGGATCGAACTCGATCACGGCCTCGTGTATCAGACGCGGGTCGCACCCCACTGCCGTCGCGGCCGCGATCGCGGCCATTATATTCTCTACATTGTGGTAGCCCGGGAGCTTCACTCCTTGAAGCTCGTAGTAATCGTTTCCGTACTTTATCCCCCGCCCGTCGTAGGATATACCGTCCCCGTCACGGCCTGAGCCGAACGGTATCTTCCTCGACCTGATACGGGGAAC
>MFCJ01000155.1:3055-11606 GCA_001775255.1 Candidatus Dadabacteria bacterium RIFCSPHIGHO2_12_FULL_53_21 | reverse complement strand
AGCGTAAATGGGGATCTTGTCAGAATTTATAAACAGCTATTTCCTCTGGCGCGACCCGATGATCGTAGGGGCCGTGTCGGGAGCGGTTTGCGGATTCCTGGGCGTATACGTCGTGCTAAGGAGAATAATATTCGTAAGCGCGGCGCTCACTCAAATATCGAGCTTCGGAGTGGCCCTTTCCTTCTATCTGGAAGGGTTCAGCATGGGCGCGATGTCGTCATTCATACACCCCTTCATCCTCTCGACCGTCCTTACGTCGCTGGCTGCCGTCTTTTTTGCCATGAAGAGGGACTTTTCCCGCATCAGCCAGGAAGGGGTGATCGGGTTCGGATTTTTAATCGCTTCGGGGGCGGTAATAATCCTGGGAGACCGGATTACCAAGGGCGCCCACGATATTGCCAATATACTTTTCGGGAGCGCAGTCGTCGTCGATCCGAAAGACGTGTACATCATTCCGGCTGTCGCCCTCGCGGCTGTCGTCATCCACATCATATTCTTTAAAGACTTCGTTTTCGTTTCATTCGACGAAGAAACGGCGCGGTTATTCAAGTATCCGGTAAGGACGCTAAACACCGCTATACTGGTTACTATCGCAGTCGTGGTCGCTGTGGCGACAAGGGCTTTGGGCGCCCTTCCCGTCTTTTCATTCCTCGCCCTCCCGCCGCTCACGTCCCTATTTTTAACGGAAAGGCTCAAGCTGGTTTTCGCCCTTTCGGTCATAATAGGCGCTCTATCGGCGACGCTCGGATATTTCTTTTCGTTCGTATTATCAATCCCTACAGGCGCGTCCATGGCGGTCTCTGCTTCTGTATTTTTTATACTGGGACTCTTATGGCGTGAGGTAAAGGTCAGGCTCTAAAAAGTGAAGCGGAATAAAAACATGAATAAATTTACACAGAGCAGAGGGAAATATCCCTCAATCAAAAAGACGCTCCTGATATCCGCATTCCTTTTTCTTTCGGCATGCAGCAAGTATGAAAAGGCCGCGGACAACCTGGATTTCCTCAAATACGAATATTTCACGTGCGACGTCGTGAGGGTCGCGGACGGAGAAAGCTTCTTTTGCCAGCCGCCTGATATGGACATGGAAAAAATCAGGCTGATAGGGATCAGCATACCGGCGGAGAGCGAAAAGGAAGCGAAAAAATACTGCGAATCGATACTGAGGAGAGGGACGCTCGTGAAGATCGAGCCCGGCAAGGAGCAGAAAAAAGAAATCGCGGATATACCGGCCTACGTGTTCGTACCCGGCGGGAAGATGCTGAATGTCCTCCTTCTGGAGAAGGGTTACGCCGAGCCCGTAAAAAAGGAGATCAATAAAAAATATATGAGTCTATTTGTCGGAGCGGAGAAAAAGGAAACGCCCGAAGAAATCGAAATCATAGAGGAAGAGAAGCAGCCCTGGCTGAGGTAACGAAGAAATCCTCGTGGGCGGAATTTACTCGATGACGGCCGACGGGGTCGAGGTCGTTAAGAGTTATTGAGGGCTTCGAGAGGAATAGACTCGTCGATCAGGAGTATGGGGATATGGTCCCTTATCGGATAAAGGTATTTACGGTCTACTTTTTGTATTAGCCCGCCGTCGATCTTTTCGGAAACCTTCTGCTTTGACCTGTTCATCACCTCTCCCTTCTCGATGAGCAGATTAATTTTTTCAATCAACTCGGGCTCGGCAAGCACCAGGTCCTGCTTCGTTTCGGGACAGGCGATTATATCGAGTAATTCCTTATCGATCATAGTCACTCCGGACAGTCGGATGCGGTTAAAATAAAATTTTACTAGTATCGAACGTCCGGTTCATTAGAATACATATATAGAGATCAAATGCAAAAGGAGTATTAAAACATGAATAAACTTTCCCTGATTTTACTGTTTTTTGCAGCTATTCTGATCGGCTCTGCAGTCAAAACAACCGCAGCGTCCGGAGCGGGCGGCGACGAAATAAAGATCGAAGCCGTCGCGAACTCCCCGGCTTTCCCCGGGGCAAGAGCACGGTTCGCTTCACTCAAAGACGGAGACGTGCTCAAAGACCCCAATGTCTCCGTCGTTGTAGATGTGGAGAACTTCGAGCTCGGAGTCCAGACCGATACCGAAAGGGCGAAGGAGATAATGAATTCCGCCCAGGGACAGCATGCCCATATAATACTGGATAACGATCCTTATTTAGCCGATTACGAATCGGGGAAACCGTTCGAAATAGGGACGCTCAGCGAAGGCCCCCATACGCTCGTGGTATTTCCGAGCCGCTCCTATCACGAGAGCGTGAAATCCCCCGAGGCTGCGGACATCGTCAATTTCTATGTCGGGAAGAAAGAAGGGGAGTTCATGCTCGACAAATCGAAGCCGACTATTATCTACAGCAGGCCCAAGGGTAAATATGACGGACCCGGCGCCGATAAGGTAATGCTCGACTTTTATTTAAACAACGTCGAGCTCGGCCCCGACGGGTATAAAGCGAAATACACGATCAGGAAGAAGGATTCGACGGGAGAAGTCACGTCGATCATTCTTACCGACTGGGCTCCCGCCTATGTGACAGGGCTCACGACGGGGGATTACGCAGTAAAGCTCGAGCTTCTGGATAAAGACGGGAACGTCGTCGAAGGCGCGTTTAACAATGCGGAAAGGGATATCAGCGTCGTCAGGGAATGAGCCGATTTGAGGTGGCGTATAACAAGCCCCCCTTTACGCGGACGAAATCTGTTAATCCGCTTCACCTCGGATTGAGGGTATTTATTCGCGGAACCCCTCTTTATCATTCAAAATATAAAACTCCGGGTCGAACCGGAAGCCGCACATATAAAGCAGGCATGGGTTTACAAAATTTATTGCTGTGGAATAATTAATGTTCTTCTGACAGAAAAGATGAGGTGATAGCGATGTCTCAGAAATGCATGATAACCGGAAAAAGCCCTCTCGTGGGGAACAACGTTTCACACGCCAACAACAAGGTGAAACGCCGCCAGAACCCGAACCTCCAGTGGAAGCACGTCTATGTTTCCGAGCTCGACCGGAATGTCAGGATCAGGGTTTCGACGCGCGCCCTCCGGACGATCAACAAGAAGGGACTTTCCGCATTCCTCAAGGACAACGGGCTCACCATAAAGGACCTGCTTTAAATCCATATCAATCAATACTGGAATTCACACCGGTTCTGATTATATTTAATCTCAATGCAGATTAATTCACAAACCAGGCTGGACCGCTATATTTTCGAAGCGGTTACAAAGGCCGGGACTCTATTAAACGACAGGAGGGCCTTATTCAGCCTCATAGGCTCGGCATCCGCCAAAATAGAATCAAGCAGCGGCAGGATCGCGTCCATAAAGAACGACCTTGCAACGGTCGTCGAGCTTCTCAAGGCCTGGGCACGCGGCGAGTACAGGGAAGTACCATGGAGTACTTTACTCCTCGGGACAGGGGCCGTCATTTACTTCGTAAACCCGTTCGACGCGATACCCGACATATTGCCCGCGGCGGGGCTTCTCGATGACGCAAGCGTGATAGGTTTCGTATTGGCGGCGGCGAAAAACGATATAGTAAAATTCAGGAATCATAAGACCGACGCAGCACATCCGGACACCACGGATTAATCCCTTCGTAATCAGTTACGGCGATTATTTAGCCCTCAAGGTGCTCGTACTGGTCCTTGAGGCTCTGAACGACTGTAGCGTCGGCAAGTGTCGTCGTATCACCGAGGACGGCCCCTTCGGCGATATTCTTGAGGAGCCTCCTCATAATCTTCCCGCTCCTCGTCTTCGGGAGCTCCGCCGTAAAGATTATTTCGTCCGGCTTCGCTAACGCGCCTATTTTCTTAGCCACATGGTTCCTCAGTTCTTCTATCATGTCCTTATCGTGCTTTGCACTCTTCTTAAGCGTGGTGAACGCGACTATGGCCTGTCCCTTGAGCTCGTCGTGCCTGCCTATTACGGCGGCCTCGGCGACCGAATGGTGATCGACGAGGGCGCTCTCCACTTCCATAGTGCTTATCCTGTGCCCCGCCACGTTCATCACGTCGTCCACGCGTCCGAGGAGCCAGAAGTAGCCGTCCTTGTCCCTCTTTGCCCCATCCCCCGTGAAATAGAGTCCGGGGAACCTGCTCCAGTACTGATCGACATAACGTTTCGGATCGCCGTATATCGTCCTCAGCATGGAGGGCCAGGGGTTCCTCAGCACGAGGTACCCCGCGCCTTCCTTAATCGTCTTCCCGTTTTCATCGACTATATCGGCCTGTATACCGGGAAAGGGCTTTGTGGCCGAGCCCGGTTTTAATTTGGTGATGCCGGGCAGGGGGGTAATGAGTATCGACCCCGTCTCGGTCTGCCACCAGGTATCGACTACAGGACACTTGCTGTTGCCGATGTTGATGTAGTACCACATCCAGGCCTCAGGGTTTATCGGCTCGCCGACAGAACCCAGGAGGCGGAGCGAGCTGAGGTCGTATTTCTTCGGATACTCCTCGCCCCATCTCATGAACGTCCTTATCGCCGTAGGGGCGGTGTAGAAGATGTTCACACGGTATTTTTCCACTATTGCCCAGAACCTGCCGATGTCCGGATAGTCGGGTGCGCCTTCGTACATTAGCGAAGTGGCGCCGTTAGCAAGAGGGCCGTAGATAATATAGCTGTGGCCGGTCACCCACCCGATGTCCGCGGTGCACCAGTACGTGTCCTCCTCCTTCAAGTCGAACACCCATTTCATAGTTGCGTAAACGCCGACCAGATAGCCTCCCGTCGTGTGGACTATCCCCTTGGGCTTTCCGGTGGTCCCGCTCGTATAGAGCATGAAGAGCATGTCCTCGCTGTCCATTCTCTCGGGTTCGCAATAAGAGTGCGCCTTCTCCATAAGCTCGTGCCACCAGACGTCCCTTCCTTTTTTCATCTTGATTTCTGCTTTGTCTCCGACCCTTTTCACGACGACGACCTTTTCAATGCTCGGCGTGTCCGTGAGCGCGTCGTCCGAATTCTTTTTGAGGGGTACTATCCCTCCCCTTCTATAACCGCCGTCAGACGTGATGAGCACCCTCGCCTTGGAATCGTTTATCCTGTCCCTGAGGCTCTCCGCGCTGAACCCTCCGAATACGATGCTGTGGGGGGCGCCTATCCTCGCGCACGCGAGCATGGCGATTGCGAGCTCGGGGATCATCGGGAGGTAGATCGTAATCCTGTCTCCCCTGTTGACGCCGAGCGCCTTGAGCACGTTAGCGAACTTATTTACCTCCCTGTAGAGCTCCCAGTATGTAAGAGTAACGCTCTCCCCCGATTCCGCCTCCCATATTATCGCCGCTTTATTCTTCCTCGCCGTATTTATGTGCCTGTCGAGACAGTTGTATGAGACGTTCAGCTTCCCGCCGATAAACCACTTGGAATGAGGGACCTTCCACTTGAGCACTTTTCTCCATTTCTTGAACCAGTCGAGCTCTTTTGCGAAATTCGCCCAGAATTTTTCCCTGTCCCGGGCTGCTTTTTTATAAACAGACTCGTTCTTTATGTTGGCGTTCTTTCTCAGTTTTTTGCCGGGTGTAAAGGTGCGGCCTTCGGTAAGCAAGTCCTCGATAGTTTTTTCGACGTCAGCCATATTGACCCCCTTAAGAGAAATACAAAGGCAGTAAGATACTCTATACTAACAAAATTCGGCGGGGATTTGAACAGTATTTTTTTATGGCGTGCCGCGAGGCTTTTCTTAATTCCCCGGCTTCACTCTCTTAATGCCCTTCATAATCAGAGCGATGAGGATAAAGGCCCCGGCGGTAAGGCAGAGGAGGAATCAAAGTCCCTCGCTTATTTCACTGTGTCGAATGCGGGCGGCGGAAGGAGCGGCGGCTTTTCTTTCCGCGACGACTCGCGCTGGAACTCCATCTCGGAGACGAGTATGCTGGGCGCGACTGTCGAGACGGGGATGTAGCCGGACTCGGCCCCGCAGAACCCGTTGAATACCGCATAGTCATCCCCGGTCGCGATGATTTTATTCACCGTAACTATAGGCGTCCCGACGATCTCGATGTCCCTCACCGGGGTCTCCCGGCCGGTCTCGGGGTCGACCTTGTAAAGGACGAGCGGCGTGCCCCTGAAGGCCTGAAAGTTATACGAGGAGGTATTGGTCTCTCCGCCTCTCATGCTCTTTATGATCAGGCCGAAGGGTTTATTCTGACGCTTTACCTCTTCAATCAGAAGCGCCTTCAACTTGTCCTTCGGGTATTCGTTCGAGGACTCGATTATGGTATTGCTCATCCTCGCGACGGGCGCCTGCCCGTAGGACGCCCTCCCGTGGCCGTTTGATTTCCGGAACCCTTCGACAGGGGTCCGGGACATAAGGAAGCTCTTGAGTACGCCGTTTTCGACGAGTACGGTCCTTTCGCCCGGCACGCCCTGGTCGTCGAACGGATAGTAACCCATGAGGTGGGTCCCGTTAAAACTCTTCTTCGACGGGTCGTCTATGATTGAGAGGAAATCGGGGATTATCTTCTTCCCTACCTTCTCCTTGAACGTCTGCCCCTCGTCGTCGTCGATCTGTCTCTCACCTTCGAGCCTGTGCCCCACGGCCTCGTGGAACACGACGCCCGCGGCCTCGGGCTCGAGGAGCGCGGGGACGCTCAGCGGGGGGAGGACCTCCGCCTTTCTCATCTTGACGGTCTCTTCGACCATTTCACGTATCGTCTTCTTGAGCTCCTCCACCGGGGGGATATCTCCGGGCGCCACGTAGTAGAGGTTCCTGTAGTTCTCGATGACCTTGCCGTCGTCGGCCCTCGCCGTAACCTCGGCGTCTATGGAGTAGAGGATTTCGTCCCTTACATAGCGCGTGCCCTCGGTGTTGATGAAGTAGACCGTCTCCTTCTGAGCGGTGACCGCGAGGTCCGCATTTAGGAGCTCTTTATAATCCTTATAGATCGAAGAGACCTCCCTGACGGTCTCCTCCCACTTAGCGGGGTCGAACAACAGGGTAAGCTCGGTGCCATAAAAAACGCGTGTCTTCTCTTTCGTAAAGCTTCCGAAGTCCTCCGCCTTGACCTCCTGCACGTTTACGGCCTTTTTGTTGAGATATTGCGCGAGAGCCTCTTTGTATGCGTAGTCCGTGACCTGCCAGAGGACAGTCCTTATGGCCGAGGGATCGTTATCGAGAGGCACGGAGGAAGCCCCGTCGAACGGGACGCCGCCGCCCGACCTGCCTCTCATGGAATTATCGAAGCGGTAATCCCCGACTCGCACGTCGACGAAAAGACGCCTTATCCTGCTCTTGTCCGATGAGACGATCGCGCCGTACTTGCCGTCGATACTATAAAAAGTGTTGTCCTTGATCTGATAGCTGATGAAATAGGGGTCTTCATAGCCCTCGAGCTTGAGTTTTTTCTGAGACCGCTCGAGCTCGTCCTGCATAGCGGTGAGCACGGCCATGTCACCCCGCTCAGCTTGCTGCTCGCCGGACCCGGCCGCCCCCGCTAAAGGCGGAGCGATTATCAATAAAAGAAAGAGAAACGGTATGAAGCTTCGCGTCTTCCGAATTCTAACCATAGAAAAAGATTAGCTACGATAAGCAGGGATGTAAAGAATAAAGAGTGAGAATAGAATGGACAGACGATGCATGCTCACATCCCCCGGACGACTGGGAAAGCTCGAAAGTATTAAGGCTCTGCAGCGGGGACAATCTATTTCAAGTACATGAAAACTATAAGCACGGCGAGTATCAAACGGTATATCACGAAAAGCGTGTAGCTCGATTTCCTGACGAATCTGAGCAGGTATTTAATGGCGAGAAATGCAAAAACGGCGGACGCGATAAAACCCGCAATAAACGGAACGCTTACGACGTCCGAGTACGCGAGGTGACGGGATTCGAATATTCCCGCGCCCGCTATGAGAGGGGCCGCGAGCAGAAAGGAAAACCTGGCCGCCTCGTCGCGCTTGAAGTTCCTGAACATCGCGCCCGTGATCGTGATCCCCGAGCGGGAGACGCCCGGAATGATCGCGAGCGCCTGAGCGAGGCCGATGATTATGCAGTCCGTCAGGTTCATGTCCTCGACTGATTTATCCCTTCGAGAAAACCTGTCGGAGATATAGAGGAGCAGTCCGAAAGCGGAAAGCGCAAAGGCGATAGACAGGGGATTCCGGAGAAACCCGGCCGCCTGTTCTTCGAAAAGGAATCCCGATAAAGCCCCCGGGACAGTAGCTATAAGCAAAAACATACCTATTTTACCGCTAGGCCGACCCTCGAAGCTCCTTTCGGCGACGCTCTTTAAAAAATCTCTTCCTATCAGAATCCAGTCCCGCCAGAAATAAAAAATAATCGCGATGAGGCTCCCGACATGGAGCGCCACATTGAAGGGCAGGCCCTGGTCTTTCCAGGACAAGAACCAAGGGAGCAGCGCCAGGTGGGCCGTGCTGCTTATCGGGAAAAATTCCGTTATCCCCTGTATCGCCCCGAGTATTATCGACTGTATCAGATCCAATTTAATTAATCCCCCTTCTCCGGGGTTTCTTCCTGCCGAGCACTCCTCTCAGGTAGAGACCCGTGTACGACCCTTCCGCCGCCGAGACCTCTTCCGGCGTGCCCCGAG
>MFCJ01000155.1:0-3047 GCA_001775255.1 Candidatus Dadabacteria bacterium RIFCSPHIGHO2_12_FULL_53_21 | reverse complement strand
CGCCCGCCGTTCTCCCCGCCTTCGGGCCCCATATCTATCACATGATCGGCGCATTTAATCACATCGAGGTTGTGCTCGATCACTATCACAGAATTCCCCATGTCAGTGAGCCGCTCGAGGACTTCGAGGAGCTTCCTTACATCGTCGAAATGAAGTCCGATAGTGGGCTCGTCGAGTATGTAGAGGGTCCTGCCGGTCGAGCGGCGCGCGAGCTCCTTCGACAGCTTGATGCGCTGGGCCTCGCCCCCCGAAAGCGTCGTCGCCGGCTGTCCGAGCCGTATGTATTCGAGTCCGACCGCGACCAGCACATCGAGCCTCGATTTTATGTGCGGGACGTTAGCGAAAAATTCCGCTGCTTCGTTAACGGTCATGTCCAGCACCTCGGCTATGCTCTTATCGTTGTATTTGACCTCGAGGGTTTCGGGGTTGTACCTGCTGCCCCCGCACCTCTCGCATGTCACGTATACATCCGGCAGGAAGTGCATCTCGATTTTCACTACGCCGTGGCCGAGGCAGACGCTGCACCTCCCTTCCCTGACGTTGAAGCTGAACCTGCCCGGCTTATACCCCCTGATGTTGGCCTGGGGCAGCATCGAGTACAAATCCCTGATCGGAGCGAAGATCCCCGTGTATGTGGCGGGGTTCGACCTGGGGGTTCTGCCTATCGGGGACTGCTCCACGTTTATCACCTTATCAATTTCCCCGACGCCTGAGAGCCTTTCGTATTTACCGACTTTATCCTTGCTCCTGTAGAGCTTCCGCCCGAGGGCATTGTAGAGCGTATCTATAACGAGTGTGCTCTTACCAGAGCCGGATACGCCCGTGACGCATGTGAATACGCCGAGAGGGAATGAGGCTTCTATATATTTTAAATTGTGCTCGGACGCGCCCTCTATCGTTATATATCCTCTCGGCTTTCTCCGTGCTTCCGGTACCGGTATCGTGATCCTTCCCGAGAGATAACCCCCGGTGAGGGACTCACGGTGGCTTATCAGCTCGTTCACATTTCCCTCGGCCACTACCCTCCCGCCCTTCTCTCCGGCGCCCGGCCCGATATCGACTATAAAATCGGCGTTCCTTATCGTCTCTTCGTCGTGCTCGACGACTATTATCGTATTGCCCCCGTCGCGGAGCGACTTGAGCGTTTCTAAGAGTCTGCCGTTGTCTCTCGGGTGGAGACCGATTGTGGGCTCGTCGAGGACATAGGTTATGCCGGTGAGCTTCGAGCCCACCTGTGTCGCGAGCCTTATCCTCTGAGCCTCGCCGCCCGAGAGCGTCGGGGCGGAGCGGTCGAGGGTCATGTAACCAAGTCCTACGTCGGTTAAAAACGTCAGGCGGGAAATAATCTCCTTTGTAATTCGGTCGCCTATCTCCCTCTCCCTCGCTGTCATACTCAGGCTTCTGAAGAAATCGAGACAGGCTTCGGACGACATAGTTACTACGTCGTATATGGATTTATCGCCGAAGAGTATGGAAAGGGCCTCTTTTTTGAGCCTCGCGCCCCCGCACCCCGGGCACTCGGTCGTCCGCATGAACTGAGAGAGTTTCTCGCGCACAGGAGGGGAATCCGTCTCCTTATACCATTCGGTGATAATCCCGGCCACGCCCGCGTAGGTGTCCTTGTATTTGAGCGCACGCCCCCTTCTTTCCTTCCTCAGCGTTATCTCCTCATCACCCGAACCGTGAATGATGGTCTTTTTTAACTTCGCGGAGAGTTTCTTGAACGGGACAGAGGTATCGATGCCGTAATATTCGGCGACGCTCTCTGTTAATTGTCTGAAGTAATTCGAGTTCCGCCACGGTATTATCGCCCCGTCATCGATTGAAAGCTCTTCGTCGATGAGGAGCTCCGGGTCGCAGAACCAGGTCTCCCCCAGGCCCTGGCACGTCGGGCAGGAGCCGTAAGGACTGTTGAACGAAAATAGGCGCGGGGAAATCTCAGGGTAGCTCATTCCGCATTCGGGACACGCAAACTTGTCGCTCAGGCTGAGGACACTGCCAGAGGCAGTCTCCGCCTTCGCCACTCCGCCCGAACGCTTGAGCGCCAATTTCAATGACTCGTTTATCCTGCCCCGCACCTCGCCGGGGCGGATTACGATTACGTCCACGAGTAATTCTATAGTGTGTTTTTTCTGCTTGTTGAGTTTAATCTCTTCGTCGAGGTCACAGAGCTTTCCGTCGATCCTGACCTTTAAGAACCCCTCTCTCTGGAGCTCTTCGAGCTCCTTTCTGTACTCCCCTTTCCTCCCCTGTACTATCGGCGAGAAAATTGAGACCTTCTCTCCCGCCCCCAGCTCGGCTACGCGCTCGGTCATCCTCTCGAGGCTCTGCGCGGAAATCTCTATCCCGCAGCTGCTGCAGTAAGGCTTGCCGAGGCGCGCGAAGAGGAGCCTAAGAAAATCGTATATCTCGGTAATCGTTCCGACCGTGGAGCGCGGGTTCCTCTGAAACGTCTTCTGGTCGACCGATATGGACGGGGAAAGGCCTTCTATGGAATCAACGTCGGGCTTCCCGATCTGCTCAACAAATTGCCGCGCGTAGGCGGAGAGGGACTCCATATACCTCCGCTGTCCCTCGGCGAACAGGGTGTCGAATGCGAGGGACGACTTCCCCGACCCGCTGATCCCCGTTATGACGACCAGTTTCCTCCTGGGAATCCTGAGGGATATGTCTTTAAGGTTGTGCTCCCTGGCGCCTGTGATTTTTATGGAGTCCAAAGTGGTTCTAAGTTTACCAGTTATTTTTTAATACGAGATACGCCCGGGTCAGGGCTTTTATCGCCCATTCAAAGCGAAGCGGAGACCCCGCCTGCACGCCGTAACGAACTATACGAACGACTTAATTTCATCCACCTTTTTCTTATCGAGCCTCTGTACGACCGCCTTCAGCAGCTTGACCGTGTTATCGAAGTCGTTTCTGTGGATTATCGCGTTATGGCTGTGTATGTGACGCGTTGGAACGCCCAGCACTACAGTGGGTACGCCGTGTTTATGGAGGTGTATGACGGAGCCGTCCGTCGCTCCCCCTTCCATGGTGGTGAACTGGAG
>MFCJ01000154.1:3233-16951 GCA_001775255.1 Candidatus Dadabacteria bacterium RIFCSPHIGHO2_12_FULL_53_21 | reverse complement strand
GACTCAATTATTCGAACCTGCCCAAGGGGATGATCAAGTTCCACAAGTATCCCGTGCACGACAGGACTGCTTTCGAGGAGCACCTGGCCGAGGCGCTGTGCTACGCGAGGGACGGAGAGGGCAGGGCGCGCGTCCATTTCACCCTGTCTCCCGAGCACACGGATATCGTGAGCGGTTATATAGACGGGGTGCGGGGTATCTATGAGCGGGAGGGGGAGAGCCTCGATGTCGGCTACTCGGTACAGAAGCCGTCGACGGACACCATTGCCGTCGATATGGAGAACAGGCCGTTCATCGGGGACGACGGAAAGCCGGTGTTCAGGCCTGCCGGACACGGGGCGCTCATCGAGAACCTGAACGAGCTCGGATGCGATATCGTCTTTATAAAAAACATAGACAACGTAGTGCCCGACAGGCTAAAAGAGGAGACTTATCTATGGAAGAAGGCGCTCGGCGGCTATCTGCTCAGGCTCGAGGGCCTCGTATCCGGAGCGCTCGTAAAACTCGAGGGCGGCGGGGGGCGTGAAGTCGTCTCCCGGGAGCTCGGAGAGCTCGAAAGGATGGGTCTCGAGATCGTTCTACCCGGCGAGGCGGAAAAGGCTTCACGGAAGAAGGCGACCGCTCATCTGGTATCCGCTCTCAGGAGGCCGCTCAGGGTGTGCGGAGTGGTGAGGAACGAAGGCGAGCCCGGGGGCGGACCCTTCTGGGTGAGGGGGAGGGACGGGAGGCTCACGAAGCAGATTGTGGAATCAGCGCAGGTGGATATGGACGCGCCCGGACAAAAGGCCGTCTGGGGGTCCTCGACCCACTTCAACCCCGTCGACATCGTCTGCGGGCTAAGGGACCACAGGGGAATTCCCTACGACCTGCACGGGTTCATCGACAGGGACGCAGGGTTCATATCCGTCAAATCGAAAGACGGGAGGGACTTGAAGGCCCTCGAGCTCCCGGGTCTATGGAACGGGGCGATGGCCTTCTGGAACACCGTTTTCGTCGAAGTCCCGCTCATGACTTTCAACCCGGTAAAGACCGTATTCGACCTGCTGAAGCCCGAGCACCAGCCCAAGCCCTGACCCCGCCCGTATATCCGCCGCTGTTTACCCGGAAACCCCGCAGGGTGTATTATTATCCGAGAAGCGCACCGGGAGGCGTACCTGGATATGCCGGAAAAACGATACACGAAAGAAGTTGTTTACGTTGACCCCGATTTTATGGACCTCATACCATTCTTTCTCGAAAGCAGGCACAACGATATCTTGAATATCAGGGAATGCATTAAAAGAGTCGACCTGAAAGAGGCGCAGAGGCTCGGGCACGGTATGAAGGGCGCGGGCGGCGGTTACGGTTTCCAGGAGATAAGCAGGATAGGCAAGGGCATAGAGGAAGCCGCGAAGGCGGGAAATACCGCTCTGATAGAGGAAGCGCTCGGGATGCTGGACGAATACCTGTCGGTCGTCGAGGTCGTACCCGGCAAGAGTGAAATGCTCGATTAACAGAATCTCCGAATTCACCGCTTAAATCCGCATTCATTACCTGTTAAAATACCGGGTCATGGCAGAAACCAGAAAGACCCTAACCGAGGACGTCCGCGTGAAGCTGCCCCTGAATCTGAAGGGAGCGGCGGATGTCTTTAAGGAAACGCTCGGGCTCGTAGAAGGCATGTATAAAAGGCAGCTCTCGAAAGAGCTCACCCTCTCGCTCGAAAAAAAACTCTGGGGCGAAGTTACCGAAAATCTGAAAAAGGGCGCGGCCGGTTTGACAGGCGAGGCGCGCAGTAAATATGAAGTTGGCGCGGGATCGCTCGGCAGGGGTATATTCGACCTCTTTCCCCTGGACGCCCGGAGCGGGGACGGGAAGGACGGAATCCAGCTCATATTCGGCAAGGTGTTCTCACCTGAAGGGGACGGAGAAAGTTATTACTCGGGCGCGGCCGGCGCGGAGAACCGGGGGTATGATCGGCTGATCCTCGAATACGACGACAACATGGGGCTCTTCACGGAAGAGCTTATGATATCGCGGGGGTACAAGGGGAAGGTCTTCCAGGGCGACCTCCCGCACATAAAATGCCTCGACGTCTTCTCCCTCGCGGGCGGGCTCAACGCCCTGCACAAACCCATTTGCGTTTTCTTCTCGGGAGGGACGAAGGAGAACGTGTCGTCCCTTTCCCATATGACCGTATTCATAAACCTTTACGCGGCCAGGTTCAAGGCCTTGACGGAAAAGATCGCCCTCCGGTACCTGTCAGGCGCTGAAGCGCTCGCGGAGCTGTCGTTAGATGAGGCTGCGCGGCTTCTCCTGATATGGCTCAGGGGGCACGACGCCGGGCATTTCATCGGCGCGGACAGGCTCGGCAGGGTAATGTCCGAGTTCGACAGCAACTACATGGTGCTCCACGAGCTGAAATCGGACATGATCGCTCTCTACAACATGAAACACCTCTCGGGCGGTCTGTTGAAGGGGGGGCTCCTCCATAAGGCATACCTGCTCACCGTAGCCGAGATGCTGAGGTATATGAGGAGGGAGGGGTTCGTCAAGCACCCTGACACAGGCTCGGCCTATCTCGCCTACAGGCATTTCAGGGACAAGGGGGCCATAAGGCACGACCCCTGGGGCGGGAAATTCATCGTAGACGTTGACAGGCTAGAGAGCGTCGTCGACGAGTTCGCCTGGGACCTCGTCAGGCTTTTCGCGGACGGGAACGAGACCAGGGCCAGGGGTTTCGTCAACAGCTGGGGGTGGCTGGGGGTGGAGGACACGGACAATCTCCCGCGCGGCTGCCCGGAGGAGCTCAGGAAGATGATCGCCGACCCCGAGCTGCCGTACGAGGTCGATTACAACTTCGTAACGAGCTTCGGGTGAGTTTCTTAATAATTATCGGCTTATTTCCCTTCGCCGGAATCGAGAAGCTTCCCGATCTCCTTTGAATACCCGTCTTCTCCGCCGAAAAGGCGGGACCTGTGTAAAGCGCATTCCCTGATTAGCTCCCCCGCGAATCTCCTCTCTCTGTTCTCCTCCAGAAACCTGCTGATCGTGTCTATGCCGGGAGCCTCGTCTTTACGGAAGAGGCCGGCGCATATCCTCATCAGCTCATCGGGGATCGTGTTCGTGTATTCGGGTGCGCCCGCTTCCGTGAGGAGGGACAACTGCCTCACGGCGTTCATGTATATCCTCATATAGAGTCCGTAAAGTGCGGTCGTATACGAGAGCTCTTCCCCGGTTCCGCCGCTTTCCAAAACGCGCCCCTCCCTTCCCTCGGCCGCTTTCCTCACCCTGTCCGCCTCTCTCTTTCTTCTCCTCAGGGCGGACGACCACAGGGCGTAAATATTCTCGCCGAATTCGCGCGGTACAAGGTACGGGCCCCCGGCCGGCTGCCCCGTCAGCGCCCCGGATGAGATCCGCAGGAGCGCATCTATGAACAGCGACCTCCTCGAAGAGACGAAGACTGCGGCTTCCTTCCTCCTCCTGACCCTGATATCCGCGCCGTTCGTGCGGAACCCGATCGGCTGTCTCGAGTGCGTCTCCGCCTCAGGCACGTACTCGGCCCTTATCTCCCTCAGCTTCCTGTCCTTGTCTATGAGCTTTTCGAGTTCCCTGATGAGCTCGTCGAGGTAAGGCTCCTCCTCTTCCCTCCTGTAGGGTTCTTCGGAGGCCGCGGCGTATTCGACGTTGCGTGCGATCTGCTCGAGGAGGAAAGGGTCCGCCGACAGGTGTGTGAGGAACAGCATAATATTGGCGCATTCTTCTTCGTCGAGTCTGCCTGAAAGACTTTTCACTTCTTCCTTCACGTGTTCCTTGTGGAGGTTACGTGAGAAGTAAAGGGCGGCGAAGTAGTGATATGCATACCCGTGCCTGAATTCGTAACCCGATTCCCTCCCGGCGAGCGTTTCGGATTCGAGAAGGGCCGTTATCACTGTGCCCGGCCCTTCGGGGGGGTCAGCGAAATCGGCGGAGACCTCCCCGACCAGGGTTTCGATGTTCTCCTCCGATATCCATCTGCTACTCCTCGAGAACATCCTGTATGCGAGCTCTGACAGGAAACGGATAAAAAAGGGCAGACTTTCCCTGCCCGCAGTGTCCTTGAGCGATTTCGTTATCAGGTATTCGTAGTATTGTCCGTAGGAGCTCGCGCTCGGCCCCGCCGGGCCCTCCGAATCGGCCATGTGGAGTATCGTCAGAACGAAGACCGGGTATGAGGGGACAAGGTTTCTTCCGAGAACCATATCCACCGCGCCCCTGAGCCTGTCTTTCCTCTGAGCGGACGCTTTTTCATCCCCCGCTTCTCCCCTCTCCGTCCATTTCGAGATGAGCTCCTCCCTGAGGGCGTGTCCGAGCTCCGCGATCCCGCAGACGGCGTACCCTTCGGGCACCCCGAAAACGGACAGCCCCTCGGGCAGATCGGTGAATTCGGGCGGGTTCACCGCTGTCAGGATTACGGCGCCGAAATGATCCCTCAGGCCGAGGAGGAAGGAGCCGAGCTCAGCCGATCCGGTCCTTATCCTGTCGGCGTTGTCGAGAAGGAGTATCCTCCTCTCCGCGGGCTCGCCTTTTATAAGCCCGTAACTTTCTGACGTGTACTGCCGGCTGTATTTCCCGAGGAGGAATTCGGACGTCTCTTCCGGGAGCGGAACGCGAAGGGCTTTGCCGTCGGCGTACACGGGAAATAAGCCCGTATCGAGAAAGCGCCGGGCGAGGACCTTAAGGAGAGATGTCTTCCCGGAATCCACGGGGCCGCATATGAGAGCCCCGCCGCCCTCAGCCGCGGCGTCCACAAGCGCGGACGAGCTTATCCGCCCGCCGCGCGGTCCCGCTCCTGTCAGGCGTCCGGGGCTAAGTATGTCGAGGTCGGGGAATACGTAGATGTCCCCGAGTGAGAGGGTTTCCCTGCCCCCGGGCTTTATCTGTATGCCGGTGTCGTTGATAAATTCGTTGAAATCTTCATTGAATTCGTAATTCTCTGTCATTGAGACCCGAACCCTGACAAGTCTTTTATTCCGCACCTTCGGCGGGGGCAGACGCCTTCGCGGTGTTTTTCTATCAAAAAATTATTTAAATTATACAGGGACATTGAAAGAGAGAGCAAATAAAAGTAGCATAATCGTGCGTGTTAACTCAGTGCGGCTGATAGATTCACAAGTTCAATCCTCTAATTAAAGCCGTTTCAATTAGCTGAACAGGGCCATACGGATGACGGAAAGGAAAAAAATAATCAGAATTGCGGGGGTCCTTTTCATAATGCTGTATGTCTCCTATTGCTATTTCCTCCAGAACCCCGATAACTGGAACTCGGTGCCGCGGATGGCGCTTGCCCTTTCGATCATCGAAGAGGGGACGCCGGCAATCGATAAATACAGATTTACGACTCATGATATAGCTCAATATAAAGGCAGGTTTTACTCTGACAAGGCGCCCGGGATGTCATTGATGGCTATACCGAGCGTAGCCTTGGCGCGGCAGTTTATGAAATCGTATTTCAGAGATGTCGGGTGGCTCGACTCCAGGGGATATATAACGATTTATTTTATTCTTCTTGAGCAAATTGCGAACATTTTTTCGACGGCTATTTTTACCGTGTTTACTGCGTTAACAATATATCTCCTCTCGATCAGGCTCGGAGCCGGTCTCTCAGGGGCCGTGTTAGGCGCTCTTACCTATGGGCTTGCCACGCCGGCATGGGGATGGGCGACAGCATTTTTCGGCCACAACCCCGCGGGCGGGTGTCTCTTAATGGGTTTCGCGGCGGTTTATTATCTCACAGTTTCGCCGGGGAGCGTGAGGAGGGACGTCGTCGTCGGGTTCGCGGCGGGGGCGCTTCTATCCTGGTCGGTAGTGATAGAGCTTACGTCCGCTCCGGCTTCCGCAATAATCGCCGTTTACGGCATATTCTGCGCGAGGAGCTGGGAGCGGCGAAGGCTCGCGCGTGTACTCCTTTCCGGAGTTACGGGCGCGCTCGTCTTCGTTTCTCCCCTGTTAATCTATAATTATATCGTTACCGAGTCTTTCTTCGGCTCGCTTTACAAGTACACGGTATATTACACCGGCATGAGGCTTGGGTATTACGGGCTTACGTACCCGCATCCTTCGCTGATTGTGAAGCTCCTCTTCGCCGGAGGGCACGGTCTTTTCTGGCTCTCGCCGATCCTTTTAATAACCCCGTATGCGTTCTATAAGCTGTGGAAGATGCCCGGCGCCAAAGCCGTTACGGTTACACTCGCCGCTGTGCCGCTCTATTACCTGCTTTTGAATTCGTCGTATGAGTACTGGACGGGAGGGGGATCGACCGGGCCGCGCTTCATGACTCCGATGCTGCCGTTTCTCTGCCCGCCGCTTGCGGTGATGTGGGCGGGGGCGGGCAGGAAGCTCCGTGCGGGTCTGCTCGGGCTTTTCGCGCTCAGTTTTCTGATATCTCTCGCATGCGTATCGTTCTCCATGACGAAAGAGTACGACCGGAATGTCAACATCCTCACGGAATATATCATTCCGGGTTTTATGGAGGGGGACATGTTTCAAGTCTCCGTGTTCAAGGTTTTCCTGGCCGACTCCCTGAGGGTTTACTCCACGGGTCATACCGCCCTTTTCCCGCTTTACGCCGTTCTGGCACTGGGCGGGGCCTACATCGTCCGGCTGATAAGGAAGCCCGCGGTCCCGGTTTAATTCGCATTGAAAATTTTTTAAGGGCTGTATTTTCAATCGGGTATATAGGGTATATAATATAGACGTTCGGGCTATGATCCCGAATACGGGTCAAGCTTTTTATATACGGAAGGAGGATGATGATATGAGGACATTCGTTGCGGC
This sequence comes from Candidatus Dadabacteria bacterium RIFCSPHIGHO2_12_FULL_53_21, assembly GCA_001775255.1. GTDB lineage: Bacteria > Desulfobacterota_D > UBA1144 > Nemesobacterales > UBA2774 > 2-12-FULL-53-21. The sequence goes on along the minus strand of MFCJ01000154.1, from coordinate 10,156 downwards.
ACTGCTTCTTTTTTTTACATGCGCGAATATCGCAGGCGCGTGGGAGAATCTCCGCGAGTTCGTATTCATAGAGGAGATGGGCGCTCCCGACGAAATCGAACAGTACGATTCAGTCGAATACGTCACGGGCAAGAGCCAGCGGCACTTCAGGGAGGCGTGGGAGTTCGAGTATAACGAACACATGTACGTAGGCCAGTGCATAAACGCGCTCAAGGACCAGGCCATACTCGTCGGTGCGAACTCCGTGCTCAACATGAGCTGGAACCTCGAAAGGGAATACCCGCAGAACTGGTTTACCGTCGTCTGCCAGGGCCTTGCCGCCTGGAAGCATTGAAGACCCGACGCGGTCACTCTGCGGCCGCCCTTAACGGGGCGCGTTTTTCTAACCGGAGAAATATCCGTACAGCTTTATCCTGAATTTTCACACCTTCTGATGTGAGCGTTTTTCTTCGCCGGCTGTTTCCTGAGCACATTTCTCCGGTATCATGAATTCATTCCGTTGATATCTATACGGGCGCTCTCGGGAGCCCGGAGATATAGGTAATTCTCAATATTTTCCGGCGCACTATGCCGGGCGGGATAATGTATATATAATTTGATTTGGGTCGGTATAATGTACCGCCGCGGGCAGTTTCCCGCATTTGCTCTATGTGAGCACGGGCATTGAAAGAAGGCCTTGGAGTAAAACTGGTTACTCGGAGTTAAGGGAGGGTCGGGTTTGGAGAAGGGCAACGAAAAGCAGCTCTACGAGCTTTTGGGGGGCGATACGCAGTGGAGGCTGATCCTCGACCTCGTAAGGGCAATAGTTACCGACAGGATAAAGATCTCTGCGCTTGAAAAGCTGCTGACCGACAAGGGAGTCGTCAGCCGCGAGGAGCTGCTGGATCATTACGACGAGCTTCTCAGGGCTACCTCGGACGAGGTGATAAATGAGGTGCTGCAGGAGTTCGGAAAGGGTAATTCGGATTACTGAAGTTCGAGAATAGTACGTAACCAGCCGGCGTGATATATCCGAGCGGCCGGTATGCGCAGCGTACCGGCGGGTTATCCGCATCACTCGCTCAGGAGTCGTACGCCGGTCCTAAACGCCGGCGTATAAAAAACCGTGTAATATTTCGTATGGAATTTCGTGTGCGGATTACGGCCCGGCGGGACAGCGTATAACGTAATGCGCAACCGACAATTAAGAAGAGGGGATTTAAAGGATGAAAAAGTTTTTACTTTTGGTGTTTGCGGCGGCGCTCGGGTTCGCGGCAGTCTCCTGCAGGGACGGGAATGACTCGAAGACGAAAGAGGGCGGGGAATTCACCTTCAGGAAAACGACCTGGGGCATGAGCCGCGAGCAGGTCAAGGCGTCCGAAGACATTGCCCCGACAGGGGATAATCCCGAGGTAATCACATACAGGGGTGAGGTCGAGGGATTACCCGTGATCGTCGGATACCTGTTCGACGGGGACAAGCTCATAAGGGCGGGATACCTTATACAGGGCTCGTACGAGGACCCCAATTCCTACATAAGCGACTACGACAAGGTCAAGGATTTTCTCATTAACGAGCACGGAACCCCGGCTCAGGACGAAGTGGTCTGGGCAGAGGGGGAGGAAGTGCAGGACCCGGGGAAATTCGGCGAGTCTGTCTGCAGCGGCAAGCTCAGGTATTCGACTACCTGGGCGGACGGAGTGACCGCGATAAGGGAGAGCCTCGACGGCGAGAACGGGAATTGCAATCACGGCGTCATGTTCGAGAGCATGGAGCTTTCCATTAAAAAGAAGACCGGGAATAACGAGGCGGCGCTGCCCTCGCCCGGTCAGTAACACTCATGCTTCCTGCCGCAGTCTAGCCCTCCGCATCCTTGTCAGACTTCATACGCTCTTCTATTAATGCCAGATATGATTCCTCTTCCTGCGCGAAATGGAGGGTGAGTATCGCGTAGAGACCGTAGAGTATCCTTCTCAGCTCACGTATGTCTTCAGGGCCCGGGCCCTCAGCCGGCATCCCGTCCAGCAAATGTCCGAAGACCTTGATGAGGTGGCTTATTTCGATATGAGCCCTGCTCATCGTGGCAGTCGGGTCTTCCCCCCCGATTATGTCCGCCACGAGCGGGTATACGACCGCGTCCTCGGCTTTCTCGTGCGGGAGGAGCCGCTCGGCCAAAAAAGTATGGATCTCCCTGAGCTCCTTTAGAGCCGTCTCGGGGGGCATGGTATCGAGCCTGTCGGTAACGTATCTGATGCGTTTGACTTCGGGCATGAGCTTCTCGTGCTCGTCCCGGAACTGGAGTCCTATCCTGGCCGCTTCCGGGTCCAGGTGGCCCTTCTGCTTCCCGTCCCTGAGCGCGCGGAGCGCGTTCAGGATGACTATCGTATCTATTACCTCCTGCAAAATTGCGCCCGTAACGGGCGCGAGGAACCCTGCTGCGGCCGCCAGCATCGCTGCTATCGAAAGGCCCATACCGACGGCGATGCTTTCGAACGCTATAGACCGCGACCTCCGGGCTATGCTCACGGCTTCTATCAGGCGGTCGAGCTTGTCGACGATCAGAACGACGTCCGCGGCTTCGGAGGAAGCGGTCGCCCCCCTCGCGCCCATGGCCACGCCCACGTCCGCGGACGCCAGCGCGGCCGCGTCGTTGATGCCGTCCCCCACCATTATGGTTACGCCTTCGGAGCGCTCCGTGAGGACGGCGTCCACCTTTTCCTGAGGCGAGCGCTCGGCTAGCACCTTGTCGATGCCTATGGCAGCGCCCACGGACTGGGCGACGTCCTTATGGTCACCCGTCAGCATGACTATTCTCTGAAACCCGACCCGCTTGAGCGCGCGGATAGTCAGGGGGGCGTCGGGTCTCACCGGGTCGTCCAGTATCAGCGCGCCTGCCGGCACGCCGTCGACCGATACGAATATGCACGATGAGCCGTCGAGCAAAGACCTTCTGTGCAGCCGGTCCGCCCTGGGGTCGGGGGGCGCGCCGCTCAGCACCCAGTCCATCCTGCCGAGCTTCACCCTTTTGCCGTTGACGGTGCCGCTGATCCCCGAGCCGAATTCCTCAGCGGCATCCTCGGGGAAGCTGAGGTAGAGTCCGCGCTCGATTGCGGCTTTGACAATGGGCCGCGCGAGCACGTGCGGAGAGACCTGATCGAGGGACGCGGAGAGCTTGAGTAGTTCGTCGGGGTCGTAATCCCCGAGGCTCTCCACGCCGCTCAGGAGAGGCTCGCCCTTCGTTATGGTCCCGGTTTTATCGAGCACCAGGATTTTGCCGCGGGCGAGTGTTTCGAGCGCCCCGCCGCCTTTTATGATGATGCCGCGGCGCGCCGCACGCGAGAGCCCCGACACTATCGCGACGGGGACCGCGAGTATGAGAGGGCAGGGGGTAGCGACCACGAGGACGGCGAGGGCGCGCACGGGGTCGCCCGATATTATCCACGCGAAGGCGGAGACGGCGAGCGTCGCCGGGAGGAAGAATATCGCGTACCTGTCGGCCATACGGACGAGCGGCGCCTTGGATGCCTGCGCCTGCTCGACGAGCCTTATTATCCCCGCGTATACGCTCTCCCCGGCGCTGACGGTCGCCCTCATTTTGAACGGTGCCTGAGAGGCGTTCACAGTGCCGCTCAGGACCTGGTCCCTGTCCCTGTGCTCGACGGGCTTCGACTCGCCCGTGAGGGCCGATTCGTCTAACACGGCGGAGCCGCCTATGACGACGCCGTCTACAGGGACGATCTCGCCCGGCCTGACCATGAGGAAGTCTCCGGGCCTGACATCTTCGATCGGAGCTGTGGTTACGGTGTCGCCGTCCAGCCTGTTCACCGTCCGCGGAGTCCGCCCGATGAGCGCCGATAGCTCCTTCCGCGCCCTCAATTCAGCGTACTCCTCCAGCACCTGGCCGCCCGAGAGCATGACCGCGATCACTGCCCCCGCCAGGTATTCACCCAGGACGAGGGACCCTGCCATCGCTATGAGCGCGATCACGTCCACGCCCAGCTTACCCGAGTAGAGCGTCCGCGCGACGATGAGCGTGAGTGGTATGAGCGCCGCGGCGGTGGCTCCCGCCCAGGCCCAGGCCGCTATGTCCGGCATTTCCAGAAAGTGCGCCGCGAGCCCCGCCAATATGCCGGAGAGAGTGAGCACGAGGACTACGCGGTTAACGAAACGGGTATCACGCATGGCCGGATCGAGCCTCCGAATTTATTTCGTCCAGAATTTTCAGGTTCACGCTGTGACCGGAAATATGTGTTAGTGGTCCCCCGCAAGAATAATACACCAGTCCATATATAGAACAAAAAAAACGGGGCATTTGGCACCACGGCGAGGTGTTTTATCGTCAACACGTCACTGCGTCGGGGGCTTTATCGAGATTTTACCGGGCGTTAATTGAAAATTTATCAATAGCCTTATATAATCAAAGTGAGCAGGGGTTTTTATCGATATCGATCCGTGTCCTGAGACACGGACGACGTCAATCGGGTTTACTCAATTAATTGTCGCATTGCCGAACATGTTTAAAGAGCTTGACGCGGTACTTCTATGATTCAATACAAGGTTGAGAACATTACGCTCACGGACGACGAACAGGCGTTCCTCATAGATATGACTATAGAGCTCGAGGATTTTGAGACGGATTCGGACACCGTTTTCATATCGCTTTCCTTCCCGCTCGCCAACGAATCGAGCGACCTCGAGGAGATAAAGGAGAAGGCGATCATCCACGCCAAGAGCCTGCTTAAAAAAGTTCTTCTCGAAGACGCCCAGCAGGATTTGTTTTAGCGTGACGTTTCTAAATCCGCTTGATTAGAATCCCTTCAGCCTATATCTGATTATAATCTAATATGCACGTTTTTACCCTGTTAGTGATAAGCTCTTTCTGCTTTTTATTCTGTTATAACCAACGTTAAAGCAGTATTCACTTGCAGGTGTGAATTCAAACGAGATATTTTTGTATTCAATAATCCTTTTTATCGTTTTCGTGGTAATCCTGATCTTTGGCAGATTATTAGAATGGCAAAAATTGACTATATGGGATAATTTCGAAATGTTATCGGGATATGCATCCGACCATTTAACCTCCGTTGCCCATGAAAATTTCCTGTCGGGCAGAATGGCAACTAAATCGATTTCACCCTTCTCCCACCGGGCGTAATGGAGCGGACCATCACCTTCGTATTGGAACCATTGAGCGAATACGGCGGTTTCTACGAGAGGGCCGAACTGTAACTCGTCAGACTTTACCGGAGAAAACAGCGCCGCTCTAATCGATGGGTTCGTTAGATAAACTTTGAAAAAATTGGCCCGTTTGAACCTTTTGCCGGAACGGTCGACCCTGTGAATAATCCTTATAAGGAATGCTGCTTCCAGATATTCCAGATATTTCTTGATTGTATTCTTGGCTACTCCCGAGTTCTTGGAGAGCTCTTCGAGGGATATTTCGTTCGCCGTATTAAACGCGAGGGTTGTAAATAAATAATTGAGCTCCTGGACGTCTTGAATACCGTACAGGCTGGGCAGGTCTCGCAGAAGAACTTTATCGATTATATCATTTTTAATATAGCGCGCGGGATCTTCTCTAATTTCATCGGACAAAACGACTTCGGGGTAACCTCCGTAGTTGATGTAGTCAGTAAATTTCCGGTTAAGCGAATCGATATCGTTTGATGAATAATAATTGTATTTATCCATTTGGCTGTCGTTTAAATTCATTAGACTTAGCTCCCCGACAAGCACCAGATATTCATAAAACGTAAGAGGCGGTAGTAAGAAATCGGTAAAACGCCCCGCTCCCGATTCACTGCTTTTTAATTTTAACGCGGCGGCTGCGGAACCGGATGCGATGGCTTTTATATTGGGACAATCATCAACTATTTTTTTTAAATGGATCTCCCAATTTTTCAAATATTGTATTTCGTCAAAGAATATATAGGTCGGGGCAGAGTTGATATCAACTTCATTGGTATCAGAAAATAGCTTGATCATTTCCTCAAGGCTCAAACCGTTATAAAGCGGATGATCTACTGAAAAGTAGGCGATTTGAGTGGGCGGGAATCCATTTTTTATCAGTTTCTCTATTGTGTGGTGTATCATTACCGTCTTTCCCACGCGGCGGGGACCCATAAGTACGACCGCTCTCCTGACGGAACGATTTTCTGCGAGAGGAAAAAATAAGTCTAAGTAAGCTCTCGGTTTCAGGCTCTTGAGATAGAGCGGCAGGACCTCGGGCGATCTCCACCACGGGTTTTCCGTTTTCATTCTTTCGACGAGCTGTTCGGTTTCAACTTTCTTCATATTGGGCCTTTAAGATTACTGCTATGATATTAGTATAGGCATAGTACTAATAATGTCAATAGATTAATCTTATAGGGAATATAATTGCAACTAGCCTAAATTCTTGTAAATAGTTAGACTCGGAGGTGTTATTATGGATGGATTATGATCTTTGAGAGGGTTTCTCTGAAGATATTCCAGGGGATATCGGTTTGGTATCAGGAGAAACCGGGCGTACTTTTAGCCTATAGCCGGCATAGAACCTTCCCGCCGCTCCCGGACGCTAATACTATAAAAAGTTAGGCTTTTAACTGTTTACAATATACCTCACTGCGCGGTGTAGATTCCGAAATCGTTCACCGAGTAAGTGTGGTTCGCGTTCATGAGACCCGCCTGGAAAAACGCGAGCCCGCTGTTGTTCGGACCCTGGAACCTGTTCTCGATAGTGCGGAAGAGCTGCGAGCCGTCTGGCGGGGCCGGCTGGAATACCTGCGCGAGCGCGGCCACGCTTGAGCCGGGACCTACGCGGTAGAGGCCCTCGACTGAGCTTTTGTTCTGAAAGAGCCTCGACCTGAATATCACCTGCCCCGAGTCGTTGAGCCCGCCGAGGAGGAACCCGGTAAAGCGGCCTACTCCGCCCGGGCCCGAATCGCCCACGCGGACCAGCTTCA
>MFCJ01000154.1:0-3214 GCA_001775255.1 Candidatus Dadabacteria bacterium RIFCSPHIGHO2_12_FULL_53_21 | reverse complement strand
GAGGAATATGCCCGAGTCGACGGGAAGGCCTTCGTCACCGCCTTCTATGGACGCGTCGAACGCGACCTCGCCGTTCTCGTTGGGATTCGTCGGTATCAAGATGCTGCTCAAGATTCCCCCGCCTCCGCCCGGTGCGGGTTCGCCCTTCCGCGCGAGCTCGGTTATGCCCGCTTCGCTTGCGATGTATAATGCCTCGTTATCGCTTTCGCCGCCGGACGTGCCGTCGAGTATGGCGTTAAACGCCGCCTCGCCGCTGTCGTTGAGCCCTGTCAGGAAGACGAAATCCCCGAAAGAGCCGTTACCGCCCGGCACCGTGTCACCCTCGCGCGCGAGCTCCGTAACACCGCTCTCGTCCGCGAGGTATATGCCCTCGTTATCGCTATCGCCGCCCGACGTTCCCGATATGCTCGCGAGGAATGCGACCTGCCCGCTCTCGTTTGGTCCCGTGGGAGTGAAGAAGTCCTCGAACGCGCCGTTCCCGCCGGGCACGGGGTCGCCCTTGCGCGCAAGCTCGGTAGTGCCTCCTGAGTCCGCGATGAATAGCGCCCTGTTGTCGTCCGTGCCTGTGAGGGCCGCGGCGTACGCGATCTGACCGCTCTCGTTAAGCCCGCCGTACCTGTACGAGCAGTCGAGGAAGCCCGGGATACAGAGCTTGAAGATAGAGCCGCCGCCGGGGAGGGCGTCGCCTTCGCGGACGAGCACTTCAATCCCGCCCTCACCGCTCAGGTAATATCCGTCGGTATCGCCGAATTCATCGTGAGGGGATTCCGCAGTCCTGCCGACGAACGCGAGCTGTGCCGAATCGTTCACTCCTATGTTCTGCGGGAAATCCCTGAACGTGCCTCCTCCGTCAGGGGCGGAGTCTCCGTTCCTCGCCACCTCAACAGGCCCGCCAGTGTCGGCTAAATATAGCACTTCCCTGAAAGTGTCCTCTGTAACTTTCTCTAACGCCCTGAAGGCCACCCAGCCGCTATTGCTCGGCCCCGTGAGACGCTCGAATCCGAAAAATGTAGCCTCACCGTCCGGGTCTGTCCCGCCCCTCTGCGCTATGAGCGTAACGAGTGAGTTAGGGGGAGGGAAGGGGTTATCGCCCCCTCCGTTATTTTCGTCACATCCTGCGGTCATAAAAATGGGTAAAATTCCTGCAATCAATAAAAAACTTCCAAGCCAGGTAAGGCGTTTCATTGAATTCCTCCTTCTTCGGATGAACAATCTATAAATACGGACGCGTGTAATTAACGTTCGATAAAATAATTTGTTCCGGCTTTTTAAATTACATTAATTCTACGTCTCTTTCATGGCCTTCGGATTATATTTTTTATCGAATGAGCCGGCCCAAGGGTGCTCTTAATCAGTCATCCATGACTGTTCACTGTCTCATCCTCTAAATATTCCTTGTCAAATGCGCCTCGTCCGTTGATAGTTATATGGAGAAAATAGCAATGGAGAGGTGTAAATTGATCAAACGTGCATCCTACATCAAGACGGCGCCCGAGGCGGTCAAGGCCTTTGCTTCGGGGGCCAATTATCTCGAGAATTCATCGATCGAGCACAAGCTCAGGTATCTGGTGCAGCTCCGCGTCTCGCAGATAAACGGCTGCGCTTACTGCGTGGACCTGCATACCAACCAGCTGAGGAAGGAGGGCGAGACGCAGCAGCGGATAGACTGTCTCGTAGTATGGAGGGAAGTCCCGTTCTATGACGAGCGGGAGCGCGCGGCGCTCGGATGGGCGGAGTCCGTAACGCTTATTAAAGACACGCATGCGCCCGATTCCGCTTATGAGATCGTGAGCACGCAATTTTCGGAGAATAATCTTATCACTTGTTTTAGCGATTTCAGAACCTATAGATTTTGTTAGGTTTTCGTTCAAAAAATCGTTTCATTTAGGAGTCTTGACACGTATTACTTGACGTAGTATAAAAGCGAAACATTAGGGTTTTGAGGTTTTTGAAACCAGCCAGTTTACTTATTTTTACTTATTTTTCGTATAAAGCTGAGGTGATTATATGAGTGTAATTACTTAGTAAAGACGGCGACGGGAACGTTAGCTTCAAGGTCGACCTCGCCATCCCGATGACCTCCTGTATATAGGGTTGCTGTCAAAAATCTAACTTAATCTATGGGCCTATTTTAGGGGGGGCAGGCCAATGGAAAGAAAATGATTGTTGATTTTAGAATGTTAATTGTGATATAAGAAAGATGTGCATAAAATGGGATCAATATTATTTTGCATTGTCCGAATAAACAAATTATAAGGAGGTGTAAAATGATTTTAAAACTTAAGTTGAAGTATGCAGCTTTCGTTATTGCTCTTTCCGTAGTGGTATTCTTCGGCTGGTTTTCTGCAGGTTATTCACAAACTGAAGAAACTCAGACCGCCGCTATAGTCAACGGTTTGAATACCACTGCGCTCAACGGTCTTATCGATGCCATGAAGAAGAACCCTGACAAGGGACGGGTAACATTTTATTCCAAATCCCGCTGGCAGGACGGCATGAGGAGCTTTACCGGCTTTACCGGGTATAAGATTGACGGAGCGATGGTTCACGAAAAGACCCGTCAATTCGTGCTTCTCGGAGATGAAGCGGTCGAGCTGAGCGGGACCGATGCCGCCCCCGGAGCCGTCGAAGAGCTTATGTATGCCGTGTCCACCTGCGTGATCGCGGCAGCCAATATGAACGCCGCTTTGATGGGGGTTAAATTAACCCGCCTGGACGTGGACATAGAAAGTGATCTGGATTTGCACGGTCTTTTGGGACTCGATCCGAAGGTCAGGGCCGGTCTGACGAATGTTCGGATGGGAATTACAATAGCGGGTGACGCGGATGAAGCAACGCTCAAAAAGATTGCAACGCTCGGCTATGAGTATTCACCGGTTTCCGAAACCACACGGAATGGGATTAAATTTACTCCTGTAATAACCGTAGCCAAGTAGTCCGGTCAGATTACTCGAACTTCCGAAATTGCGGAATTGCACCAGGCCTGCCATTCGACATCGTTCAGGTTAAACATGGCAAAACAATACCATTACATCCAATTATATATACCTACAAATGGAACTTACTCGCGCATAGACGTACTTCAAAGAGTTATTGGTGCGGATGAGTGGAATATGATTGAAGTCAAAAGCTCGACCAGTTTAGAGTACTATCACATTGATGATATGTCTTTTCAGTATTATGTGTTCAACAACGCGGGCATCAAGATAGGTAA
>MFCJ01000153.1 GCA_001775255.1 Candidatus Dadabacteria bacterium RIFCSPHIGHO2_12_FULL_53_21 | reverse complement strand
CAGCTCCAGGGGCATACTCCTCGAAGACAAGTCCGAAGGCACGATCTGGCGCGTGAAAGGTTAAAGCAGAATTCCATCACCTCATCTCATCTCATTTCCTTTAATTCCCTCCTTTTGCAAAGAACGAATGCAAGCGAGTGCGCATTCGGTCACCCTTACAATAAAGGCACCGAAGGAATTTAACATCCGGCTAAATGTTGAAATATCATCCAAGGGTTAGGGAGGATTTTACTTTTTACTCAAACCCATACGCCCATATACTCGAGCGCGCGCCTGATACTGGCAGGCGTCTGGGTCTCCCCGCGGCACGCGTACCAGCACGCGGTGCATTTGGTCTCTTCGTAGAGCTTGGGGGAATATTCGGAGTAGTGAGTGGTAATGGGCATCTCGGAGCACCGTTTTAAATGCCCGGACGGCGTAACCTGTATGTGGCTTATCCCGGCCGTGCATCCCGGTATCCCGCCCGTCTCGAAATACCTCGGTATCTCTTTCAGGTAATACTCGGTCGATAATATCGTCCCCTTCCACGTCTTCCTGAGCCTTATAAGCTCGGCTACAAGATTCTTCACCCTTTCGAGCTCTTTCGGATGCACGAAATGGGTCTCGTTGTTCGTCTTCATCACCGAGTACGAGCTGAACGAGATACCTATCCCCCACTCCCTCGCCTTCGCCGCGAGCTCCGGTATGGAGTCGATGTTGTCTTCCATGATGATAGTGTTGAGCGTCACCTTCCCCTTGGGGAATCTCTTTCCGAGCACGGGAAGCAGTTCAGAGAGGTGGTCCCAGAGGCCGGGCACCCCTCTATAGGTATCGTGCGTCTTCCCGGGGAAGTCGAGAGATATCGCTATCTGGTTTATCCCGGCGTCGTATAGCTCCTTCGCCTTATCGACTGTGAGGAGGTCTCCCTTCGTGACCATCGACGTAAAGATGAAATAGGACGACTCCTTCACCTGACGCACTATATCGGGCAGGTCCTTTCTCAGCATAGGCTCGCCGCCGGTAATAACAACGACGAGAGGGTTTATCAGCTTTATGACCGGCCTGTAATCGTAGATACGCTCCTCGTGCCTCGTCTGCCAGTAGTCGCAGAAATCACACTTCGCGTTGCAGAGCTTCGTGATTTCGAGGTTTACGAGCTTGGGGCGCCCCGTGAACCGTGTCTGGAAATATTTGATGGCCCCGAACAGGCTTTCCTGTGGTGTAATCATTATAGAATTTATACATAACCCGCCGGGAGTTTTCAAGCAGCCTCGAAATAACATAAAATATATTGACTTATTTCCCGCGATTTACTTTAATAGTTAGATTACGGTTCTCCGGTTGTATATACAGGGGTGACGGATGTCTATTAAGCTGATAACGAAAGAGCTTTTTCAGTGCGACCAGACGGACGAGAGCGGGGAGAGGTGCGAGAGGGAGGGCAACAGGGACGCGATAAAGACGTGCGGCCTGTGCGGCAAGGACCTCTGCATCACGCACTACGAGCTTGTGACGGTGACGCTCCAGGGGACGCGCGACCATTTCACATACTATTTCTGCGTCGACCATACGGACGAGTTCCTGGAAACCCTCGCCAAGAAGTACGGCGACACGAGGCCCATACCCCAGGCCGGGTACGGCGTGACCCTGCCCAGGATGCGCCATTGATTGAATGGGACCGGTGACTGAACGAGACCTGCGCCCTGTAAAACGATATTGACATAACGCGGCGGATTTAGTTTAATGACAGGGGGGGACGGCAATCCGGGGGGGGACGGCGAGCTTAGGATATAATTTGCGGCGGGTTATGTATTCGATTAAAGGAGATCAGATATGTCGAGCAAATCCATCACGGTTGAAATATTCCAGTGCGACCACTTAAACGACGACGGCGAGCGCTGTACGAGCGAGGGGGAGAGGATCTCGATCAAAACGTGCGCCCTCTGCCATAAGGACCTCTGCAGCAGGCACTACGAGCAGATAAGCGTGTCGAGCCGCGGCGGGAGGGATTCGCTCCTGTACCATTTCTGCGAAGAGCACACGCAGGAGTTCATGGATACGCTCATAAACACGTTCGGCGACACGAGGCCCGTCACCTACGCCGGCATGGCGAAGTGACACACACACATCGTGTGTTTCTATGATCCTTCCGAATCTCTTCTGCTCATATCACAAACAAAGCCCAACCCGTTCGTCCTGAGCTTGTCGAAGAACAATTGCGAACAAGTGAGCAATTGGTCGCCCTAGCTTACTTTGCGCCAATACTCATTAACTTGGCGTATGGAAAGTTAGACTTTCTGTCATTCCCGAATGCCTTTATCGGGAATCCAGCATTTATCCCTTTCGTTTATGCAAAAATCAAATCCACCCTACCCCTCCTTTACAATGGAGGGAATAAAAACTGCCTTGCTCGTTCTCCTTAGCCTGCCCTAGCCCGTGATTTCGACCGACGGGAGAAATCTAATCTTTCATCCTTCTCTTCCACACTACCCCCCCCACCTATACAATCCCTCTGATTTACGTTATTTTTTATGCACGCACATGAAAATAGCGACACGCGAAATAGTAAGGGAAATAGACGCCCTATCGATAGAGAAGCACGGCATACCCGGCCTCGTCCTTATGGAAAACGCCGGGCGCGCCGCAGCCGACGTGATAATTGAGGAATTCCCCCACGCGGACGGCGTAGCCGTCTTCGCGGGCGGCGGGAATAACGGCGGCGACGGTTTCGTCATCGCCCGCCATTTGATGGGACAGGGCGTTAGGGTAACCACGTACCTCGCGGTAAGCCCCGCAAAATACAGGGGCGACGCCCTCGCCAACCTGAGAGCGCTCAAAAAATCGGGGGGCGAAGTCGTCGAGCTTAACGGGAGCATCAGGAAATACAAACAGGCGGACCTCATAGTGGACGCCCTCTTCGGCACCGGCCTCGACAGAAAAGTAGAGGGGTTCAATAGAAAGCTAATAAATTTCATCAATAGTCAGCCCGTCCCGCGCGTCGCTGTCGACCTGCCTTCGGGTATAGACGCGAATACCGGGCTCCCGCTCGGGGCGGCCGTAAGGGCGGACGTGACTGTAACCTTCGTGCTCCCCAAGATCGGAATCTCGATATACCCCGGACTCGACTACGCGGGCCGGATATACGTAGCCGACATCACGACACCGAAATCGCTCGAAAAGGACATTCCCTACGAATTACTCACACGCGTCTCCGTGAGCGGGATATTGAAGCCGCGGCGCGCCGATACGCACAAGGGCACATACGGGCACCTGTTCATTATCGCGGGCTCTCCGGGAAAGACCGGGGCCGCGACACTCGCGTCATTGGGCGCTCTCAGGGTAGGCACGGGGCTCGTTACGGTGGGGATACCCGCGAGCCTGAACGACATAATGGAAGTAAAGACGACCGAGGCGATGACGGAGCCGCTGCCAGAAACGGACGTCCGCACCCTCGGCAGGGTCTCCGTAAGGCGCGTAAAAGAAATCATCGCCAATAAAAAAACAGCGCTCGCAATAGGGCCCGGCATCTCCACAACAGAAGAAACGCGCGGGTTCCTCTACGAGATAATCAGGTCGTGCGAGATACCGGCAGTGATCGACGCCGACGCGCTCACGCTTATAGCGGAAGAGCCGGGAATCCTTCTCAAGGCGAAGGCGCCCATCGTACTCACCCCCCATCCGGGCGAGATGTCGAGACTCACCGGTATCGAAACCGATGAAATAGAGAGCGACAGGATAGGCGTGTCTCTCGATTTCGCGAGGAAGCATAAAGTCATTCTCGTGCTCAAGGGGGCGAGGTCTCTCGTCACGACCCCCGGTGGGCGCGTATACGTGAACACCTCGGGCAACCCCGGGATGGCGTCGGGCGGCATGGGGGACGTGCTTACGGGCATTATAGGCGGATTCCTCGCGCAGCGCCTTGCGCCTGAAGACGCGGCCAGGCTGGGAGTTTTCGTGCACGGGCTCGCGGGCGACTTGTGCGCGAGCGAGCGGGGGCAGGCGGGGATAATAGCGGGCGACCTCGCGGACGTCCTCCCCCGGACTCTATCGGAGCTTCCTGATTCGGACGAGGAGCCTTTCTTCCGAATCCGCTGATATCACTCATTATTTTAATCCAACAAAAAACCGATATGACGGATAGAGAGAGTATGGAAATACGGGTGACAGACGCTGAAGAAACAATAAAACTGGGCGAGATTATTGGCAAATCGCTCGAACCCGGTAGTATTATTGCCCTCAGGGGGGACCTGGGCGCGGGCAAAACTGTCCTCGTCAAGGGGATAGCCAGGGGACTCGATATAGAAGACGAGCCCGTGAGCCCCACTTTCGTAATTATGAACGCGTACGAGGGCAGGATTCCGCTTTACCACTTCGACCTCTACAGGGTTTCAGGGGCGGACGAGCTCATGGGAATAGGCGCTGACGAGTTTCTCTACGGCGGCGGGGTATCGGCGGTCGAGTGGGCGGAGAGGGTTGAGGAAATATTTCCTGAATATACTATATATATCGACATAAAGATTCCGGAACCGGACGACGGTTCGGAAAACACGCGCGAAATCAAAATAGAAGGGAAAAAGGAATGGGTCTCATCGTTCAGAAGTACGGCGGAACAAGCGTTGCCAGCCTCGACAAGATAAAGTGGGTTGCGGGACACGTAATTAAAACGAAGGAAAAGGGGAACGACGTCCTCGTCGTCGTCTCGGCGATGGCCGGGGAGACGGACAAGCTCGTCAAGCTGTCGCTCCAGATAATGGACCCCCCCGACGAGAGGGAGCTCGACGTCGTGACCTCGAGCGGGGAGCAGGTCTCTTCCGGGTTGCTCGCGATGTCTATCAAAGCCCTCGGGCACGACGCGCTATCGCTCCAGGGTCATCAGGTGCGGATAGTGACCGACAACGCCCACTCCAAAGCGAAGATAGTCAGGATAGACGCCGAGAGGATAAAGAAGGCGCTCGGGAAGGGAAAGATAGTCGTCGTGGCCGGGTTCCAGGGGGTGGACGAGGAAGGCAACGTCACGACCCTCGGCAGGGGCGGCTCCGACCTCACGGCGGTCGCGCTCTCAGCCGCTCTTAACGCCGACTCGTGCGAGCTTTATAAAGACGACGTCGACGGCATATACACGTCCGACCCCGGACTAGTGCCCACAGCGAGGAAGCTCGACAGGATATCCTACGAGGAGATGCTCGAGCTCGCGAGCCTCGGGTCGAAGGTGCTCCAGGCGAGGGCAGTCGAATTCGCAATGAAATTCGG
>MFCJ01000152.1:12611-13501 GCA_001775255.1 Candidatus Dadabacteria bacterium RIFCSPHIGHO2_12_FULL_53_21 | reverse complement strand
TCTTCCCTCGTCCCTATTACAAAGACGGAATCCTGGGAAGAGAATCTCAGCTGCAGATTATTTTCCCTGTAGTAGAACTCCTTATCCGCAAGCTTAACGAGCTCTTCTATCGACTGTATTAATTTCGGTACTTTCATCTTCGGTGTATTGAGTATAACGAACATACTTGTAAATATCCCGAACCGTTCTCCGGGCCGCAGGCGGCTCCGGTATATGTAAATAAAGATTATCCCGGCCGCCTCCTTGCATAAGTTTCGCTCTATACTATTATCTTTGCTTGATAGGCGCAGGTTCTTAAGCGGGAAGAATATGGCGGACACACCTGACACAATTTCCATAATCCCGGTAAGGGGCATCCCGGAAATCATGCCCGGAGACGACCTCGTGAAGGTCGTATCCCGAGCGGTAAAAGACCGGGGGCTTTCGATCCTGGACGGGGATATAGTCGTTTTCGCGCAGAAGATAATATCCAAGGCGGAGAACCGCATAGTCAGATTGAGCGAAGTGGAGCCGTCGCCCTTCGCCCTGACTCTATCCAGGGAAGTGAGCAAGGACCCCCGGCTGGTCGAAGTAATACTCGGCGAAACAACGAAAATCATAAGGATGGATCAACGTAAGCCGGACAAGGGCAGGCTGATAGTGGAGACCCGGGGGGGGGTTATATCGGCAAACGCGGGCGTAGACGCTTCGAACGTGTCGGGGGGGGACTCGGTTACACTCCTGCCCGTGGATTCTGATCTGTCCGCGGAAAACCTCGTTCGTGGGTTTAAAAGTGCGTCCGGCGTGGAGATTGCGGTCATTATCACGGACACGGTCGGAAGGCCGTGGAGGGAAGGGCTGGTGGATATTGCTATAGGGTGTTCGGGAATCAGGCCGCTCAGGGATTACAG
>MFCJ01000152.1:0-12604 GCA_001775255.1 Candidatus Dadabacteria bacterium RIFCSPHIGHO2_12_FULL_53_21 | reverse complement strand
GAGGATTCGAAGGGTCTCGTCCTGAGCGCGACTGTCATGGCCGTCGCCGACGAGATAGCTTCTGCTGCCGGTCTCGTCATGGAAAAAGCGGATTCGGTGCCCGTTGTAATTGTCCGGGGGTACGGCTTTGAAAAGGGGGGCGGGGGCGCGAGGGAGATGATAAGGAATCCGGAAGACGATCTCTTCCGCTGAGCGCAATTATATGCTCCGTGCCTGGAGGGGTGCTGCCTGAGAGAAGGCCTGCATGAAAGTTCCTGACCAGGCTGCGGGAATAACCTGCGTCCGGGTGATATAATTTAGTCAGCTTATGGAATTAATATCCAAACTAATAGCCAACAGGCCGCTATCGGCTCTCATTCTCATTCTCATTTCCTTTGCTCTCTACTCGCCCTCGCTCAAAAGCGACTTCGTCTGGGACGACGTCGAGGTAATAACAAAGAGCAATGTATCATTCGACGCTTCGTACATAACCGATATCGTAATAACCGATGTCTATAAGAATAAGAATGCGAGCTACTACCGTCCGGCGATCTACGCATCGTATGTGGCGGACCAGGGGGTATGGGGTGTATCTTCGTTCGGGTTCCATCTGACTAATCTGCTGCTTAATTCTCTATCGGTCGTGCTTTTCTATTTCATGGCGCTCCTGGTGCTCGGCGGGTTCCGAGTGAGCGGAAAGGAAGCCTGCGCGTTCCTTTCCTCGGTACTCTTTGCCCTTCACCCCATGCACGTGGAATCGGTTTCGTGGGTGGCGGGAAGGTCGGACGTGCTCTGCGCCCTGTTTCTTTTTCTTGCATTCATCTTTCACATGCTTTCCTCGAGGAATCTATGGCTCCTCGGGATTGCAGCGCTCGGGTTTTCCCTCTCCCTGATGTCGAAAGAGGTGGCGGTCGTATTCCCCCTGCTTGCGGTCGTCTTCGACCTCCTGAGCAGACGGTTCCTGGATCGGAGGAATATAATCAGATACGGGGTCTATCTCTTGATTCTGCTCCTCTATTTTTACCTGAGGAGCAGGGCGTTCGTAAATATCCCCCAGGTGACGGAGGAGGCAGCCGGTAATAGGCTCGGAAGCGTCCCGGGCGTGAGCGAGAGCTTGTCGACTGCATCCCGGTATATAGAGCTCTTCGAGATCCTGCTTGGCTCTTACCTCTTTTACCTGAATAAACTGATGCTTCCCTTCGATTTCAATGCATTTATCACGAAAGTTCCGATGGAAGCCGTGCATCTCATCTCCTCCCGTATTATTATCGCTGCGCTTGCAGTATTGGTCTTTATATCGGTGAGGAAGAAAGAGAACGTCACGGCTTTCGGGATATTGTGGATATTGATTACACTCGGGCCCTCGGCGCTCATAGCGGTATTCTCAATCGCTTCTACCCCCCTCGCCGAGCGTTACCTCTATATCCCGTCAGCCGGGTTCTGCCTAGTCATCGGGAATATAATAATAGAAGCCGGAAAAAGGGTGCGCCTGAGAAAAGCCGCCTGGGGGTTCGGGATCGTACTTATTGCGACGTATGCGTTTGCTTCATACGAGAGACAGGCGGTCTGGAAAGACGACCTCTCGCTCTGGAGGAACGTATCTCTCAGCTCACCCTACCACCCGCTGCCTCATTCTAACTACGGGCTCGCATTGTCGAATAACGGTGAGCTTGACGAGGCGATAAGAGAGTTTGGAATCGCGCTTTCTCCCGAGATGAATGACAGCCCGAGGGGCCTCGCAATTACGGCGAACAATCTGGCGCTCGTTTATCTGGACAAGGAGGAGTACCAAAGGGCTGAAATGTGGTTTCGGAAGGCGCTCGAATACGATCCGGGCTACGGCAAGACATATTACCACCTGGGGCTTATATATTATATAAACGGTGAGCTGACTGATTCGGCCGACAGCTATCTTGAAGCTGAACGGTATGTAAAAGAAGCGATGAAGCGTTATAAATACTATGGAAGAGCGAACCTGCTTCTCGCGAAGATATACCTGAAAACAGGCCATGCGGACAAAGCCAGGAAAGAGGCCGGGAATGCTATCGGGATCGGCCTCCCGGAGAATTTATTAAAAGAGGCCCGCGATATTCTTGAAATAAATAATGGCGGTAGTTATAAGGAACCACAGTAATACTGTCATCAATAACGGCCTGTCTTTATACAGGGACTCGGTCGGGTCCCCCCTTGTATCCGTTTGAACCAGGTACATGTATCTGAGCACTCCGAAGACGGCAAAAGGGACGGTGATGAGGAATATCCTCGACTCGATTTCGACCGTATAGATGGCGTATGTAACTATAGCTGTGGTTGCGAAGATGCTGAGCGTGGTATCGAGAAAATTCGTGTTGTACCGGGAAAGCACCTCTCTGAAGGAGTTTTGCGGGTCGCTGTGAAGGACGAGTTCATGGCGGCGCTTCCCGAACGCGAGGAGAAGCGATAGCAGGAACGTCGTAAGCAGCAGCCAGTTAGAGACCTGTATCCCCGATGCTATCCCCCCGGCTTCAATCCTAAGGACAAAGCCGATAGCGATGCAAAACACGTCTATTATTTCGATCTTCTGAAGATAATACGAATATGAGAGTGCGAGTAATAGATACAGCACAGTTATGATGAGGAAATCGATCCCGATGATGAAGGATGCCGCCAGCGACAAAGCGAGAGTGATTATTCCCAGGACGACCGCTGTAAATATGTTTATTCTTCCTGAGGTCAGGGGCCTCTGCTTTTTTTTGGGATGCAGACGGTCGTACTCTATGTCCGAGATATCGTTTATGATGTAAGCCGTAGATGATGCAAGCGAGAATCCCACGAAAGCGAGAAACATTTTGAAGAACATATCGGTGCTCGTAAAAAGCGCACCGCCGAAAAAAGGGGGGGCCAGTACCAGGAAATTTTTCACCCATTGCTGGGGTCTGAGCGTGTACGCGATGTCTCGCAAGAAATACTGCATTCCTAGCATTCTACTATTTTTAAGTATATTAGCAAAGACTCGTTATTGCTGTGTATATTACTCGGGTGGCCAGAACCTCGGAACGGCTCTTTGTCAAGATAGCACACAGGGGCGCCAGCGCTTATGAGCCGGAGAATACTATTCGTTCCTTCAGGAGGGCGATCGAGCTCGGGGCGGATATGGTTGAGCTTGACGTAAGAAGATCGCTTGACGGGCGTCTGGTCGTCATTCACGACAGTAAAGTCGACCGGACGACGAACGGGAGAGGACTTGTAAGGCTGAAGTCTCTCACCGAAATCAAGGAGCTCGACGCCGGGATGGGGGAGAGGATACCGACCCTTGAGGAGGCGTTTGAGACGGCGATGGGCAAGACGAGGTTCGTTATCGAGCTCAAGGAGGACGGACTCGAAAATCAAGTAATCAAGGTCATAAGGGATTACTGTGAAATGGAAGACGTGTTCATTGTCTCCTTCAAACCTCACAGGTTAAAGGCCGTAAAGGATCTGGAGCCGGATTTGAAAACCGGGCTCATCCTGTTCGCATCCACAGACCCCTTGAGAATCGCCAGGACATGCGGGGCCGATGCGGTCGCGCCGTTCAGGTGGTTTATCACAAAGAACCTCGCCGATAGGGCCCGTGACGCCGGGATTTATCTGTTCACCTGGACCGTGGATGACAGGGAAAAAGCCATGTGGCTGAGGGAGATGGGGGTCAGCGGGATTGTAACAAATAGACCCGATTTAATATAGCGAATATTGTATAATACGCGGATTCTGTTTCAGACATTTATAAAAAAATGGGCATTCTAACGGACATTAGGGCCGATTTTCATGCGGTATTCGAAAGGGACCCCGCGGCGAGGAGCTCGCTCGAGGTAATCGCGGCATACCCCGGTTTTCAGGCAGCTGTCTCCCACCGTATTACGCATTACCTGTGGAGGAAAAACTTCAAATTCGCGGCCAGGGTCATGTCTCACCTTTCACGGTTTTTTACAGGGGTCGAAATCCACCCGGGGGCTGTAATTGGGAAGGGGTTCTTCATCGACCACGGGATGGGCGTCGTTATCGGAGAGACATCCGAAATAGGGGAGAACGTGACCATCTACCATGGTGTTACCCTGGGCGGTACGAGTTTTACGAAGGAGAAGAGGCATCCGACTATAGGGAATAATGTGACTATCGGCGCAGGCGCAAAAATCTTAGGTCCGCTGACCGTCGGGGATAATTCCAAGGTCGGGGCCAACTCCGTCGTTATCAGGGACGTGCCGCCGAATTCGACGGTAGTCGGCATCCCGGGCAGCGTCGTACCCGGGGATATTTTCCCCTCCTATTCCGGCCTCGATCACAACAAGCTGCCAGACCCGATTTCTCCCCTTATTGAAAGGGTAAAGGAGCTCGAAGAGAGCGTCCTTGCATTGAAGGGGGAGCTTGATGCGATACAAGATAAAGAGAGACGCTACAAGGCGGTTAAATGAACTTCCTCGATAATACGGATTATCCCTCGGCTACCCGATCTTACTTGGCCAAAAGCGCCGCCGACACGACGGCAAACGCTACTCCGGCCATCTCCCTCGGCCCGAGCTTCTCCCCAAGGAATATGAGCGCCAGTATGACTGTCAAGGCCGGATAGACCGCGGACAGCGGGACGAGCACCGAAAGTTTCGCGTACTTGAGTGCGATAATAAAGAGTATAGTCCCTATGCCCCAGCTAAGGCCCATGAGGAGCGCGGGGTAGTTTACGGAGAAGTTATTGAATATGGCGTTCCTGTTCCAGACAACGAACGTCGTAAACACGGTGAGGGTCCCGACTCCTTCAAAGAAATACACCCGATACGAGATGTCCTTAAAGGACGCGACCTTGCCCAAAAAACTGCCGAGGGAAAAGCAAACAAGGGCCAGTAGAGTCATTACGTACCATCTTTCCATCTGAGTTCTCCTTTTTTCTTTATTCGGACGATCCAGGCGCGGAGCCGGCTGATTATCACCGGCCGGACATATGTTCAGTGCCGTTTCGATTTAATTCATACGCAATTCGGATCCCTTTCGGTACAAATCCGGCAGATCAAACATTAACACAGCCTTAATTTTTTCTAAATATCCCCTTAATCTTGGAATGGTGTACTGATAATGCCACCTATTATCCGGGCCATTACCCTCCCTAACACCTTGGGTCCTTCTTGGCTACTGGGGGTGATTGAAAAATCACCCCCAGTCTTTTTTTCGGTTATTTTTATTAATCTTCATATTATATTAACCTGTCTATGCTATTATTTTCTGTAATGTATATACAAATGAAAAAAGCAAATTGTATTAATATTGCCGGGGAGGCTTAAACAGTGAGCGAAATGAAAGAATACGCGCCCGGAACTTTCTGCTGGGCGGAGCTCGTGGCGGATGACTCCGATAGAGCGAAGGAGTTTTATTCGAAGCTTTTCGGATGGAATTTTGCGGATGTGCCGATCGGTGACGGGAAGGTCTATTCCATGGCTTCCGTCAACGGAAAAGACGCAGGCGCCATGTATCAGATGTGGTCTGAGCAGAAGGAACAAGGAGTTCCGACTCACTGGGCTAGCTACGTATCCGTATCGAATGTGGATGAATCTGTGAAGGAAGCGCAGTCATTGGGGGGCGGGATGATAGTCGGACCCATGGACGTATTCGATGCGGGGAGGCTGGCTTTAATCCTCGATCCGACGGGCGCCGCCGTATCATTGTGGCAGCCGTTGAAGCACATAGGCGCCCGTGTCGTAAACGAACACGGGACCCTTTGCTGGAACGAGCTTCTTACGAACGATACCGGGAAAGCCGGCGCATTCTACACCGGGTTGTTCGGATGGACTGCGAATGAGCAGGATATGGGCGGTATGCTTTATACGGTTTTCATGAACGGAGAAAGGCCCGCTGCGGGAATGATGAAGATAGATAAGAGCTGGGGAGATGTGCCTTCCAACTGGCTTGTTTACTTCGCCGTTAATGACTGCGACGGCTGTGCCGCGGAAGCCGGGTCTCTCGGGGGTGAAATATTAAACGGGCCGATGGACATCCCGGGAGTGGGACGATTTGCCGTGATGATGGATCCCCAGGGCGCCGTGTTCGCGGTTATTAAACTTGAGCGGGTTTACACGGGTTAATCGACAGTCAGGAACCCCGGATACTGTGTAATCATTTGTTATAAGAGCTGTCTTCTCTTGATAAACGGGATGTGTATCTGGTCTTCTTTGTAATTTCCGGTAAGCGCATAGAGTATCAGGTTGATGCCCATCCTGAACGCGAGCTCCCTTTGAGATTCGCCCCCCGGCAGGCACTCGAACTCCCATTTCCCGAACTCGTCTTCCGACCATGCTCCGCCGAGATCGTTCCTCGAGTAGAAGACAGCTGTCCTGTCCTCGTCGCCGAACGTAATGCCTTCGAGGTAAGGGTTTATGATTATTCTCCCGCTCGCCGAGTAAAGGAGATAGAATGATTTGTATACGACGTGGTCCTGCGTCAGGCGCGTAAGCGGAGATTCGGGGAGTATATTTTTTAATTCCTCCCTGATCAGTGTATTGAACGGCGATATATCGGTGCCCGATGCATCGTCTATTACAAGAGTCCCCCCCAGCTTGAGGTATTTCCTAAGCCTCCTCCTGTCTTCTTCCGTAAACGGCTCGAAGCTCGAGTCGCCAGCCATATAAAGGAATGGGAAATTAAAGAGGTCGGTATCGGCGAGCCTCAGGACCTTTCTTTCGTAGGACGCAATAACACTCGTCCTCAGCTCGAGGGCGCTCATGAGCCTCTTGTAATCCCTCGGCCTCGGGTCCCAATCCCCGTTATAATCGAGCTGGGCAAAGTGGAATTTGGAGCCTTCGTATAGCCCTAGAAGCGGAAAGGATACCGCTCCGACTGTTCCCGCAAGGATATTTCTAAGGAATTCCCTTCTGGTAAGCACACTATTAAAATATTGCGGGCATTCAATTGCTCTGTCAAGTGAGAGAGGCAAAAGCGGTCCGTTTTACGTCGAAAAACGGACAAAGAAGCCCCTATTAGCAATTTTGATGGAATCTTCTTGTAAAGAGAACGCGCTTGCTATTCGAAAGTCGATACGTCTATCAGGCCGGGCTTACCTTGACTACTTTCGTCGCCTGGGGTCCCTTCGGCCCTTCCGTAATATCAAATTCTACGGTCTCACCCTCGGTAAGGCTTTTATATCCGTCCCCTTCGATAACGCTGTAGTGAACGAATACGTCCTTGCCTATTTCATCCGACTGGATGAACCCGTAACCTTTGGAACTGTTAAACCACTTTACTTTACCCTGCATAAAGCTCGATTCCTCCTAAGAATCTACTTCAAAGAGCTTACTATTGCACGTTTTTTATATTTTGTCAAATAGTATTTTTTGTATTTTGCAATTGATAGCGGGCTTCATTTGCGTTAGTTTTATCCTTCTATGAAAAACAATAAATTGCCAGGGATCGACAGGGCCTCGGTCGAGGGTTACAGGCAGGAGTTCCCCATAGTAAAGACAGGCATTTATCTCGACCACGCCGGTGTAGCCCCGATACCGGTCAGGGTTATAAGGGAGGTCGATAAGTTTCTGGGAGAAGCCGCCGAAAAAGCCGTTATCAGCTATGAAAGCTGGATGGAAAGGGTAGAGGGTGTCAGGGCACTATCCGCGCGGCTCGTTGGCGCCGAAAAGGATGAAATCGCATTTATTAAAAACACATCCCACGGCATCTCCATAGTTACGGGCGGGCTCGATTGGAAAGAAGGGGATAATGTGCTTGTCTTCGAGAAAGAATTCCCGTCCAACATCTACCCATGGCTCGATTTGAAAAGAAAAGGGGTAGAAGTAAGGTTCATTCCGCTCAGGGACGACCGCATCCGCCTGGATGATATCGAGAACCTGATGGACAGGCGGACCAGGCTGGTCTCGATGAGCTCCGTACAGTCATTAAACGGCTTCATGATTAACCTTAAAGAATTAGGCGCCTTATGTAGACGAAAAGGCGTACTCTTTTTTGTAGACGCTATTCAGAGTCTGGGGGTTATCCCCATGGACGTCAGGGAATTCGGAGTGGATTTCCTCGCCGCTGACGGCCACAAGTGGCTCCTTGCGCCCGAGGGGACTGGCATATTCTATTGTAGTATGGGGCGGGCTTCGGGATTGAGGCCGAATCTGATCGGGTGGAAATCGGTGAAGAACGATTACGATTTCGAGAATATAGATTTCACCCTCAAGGAAAACGCCCTCAGGTTCGAGGAGGGCTCGTTCAACGTGATGGGGATCAGGGCGTTGGGCGCGGCGCTCGATCTCTTATTCGAAATTGGCATCGAGAATGTCGGGGCGAGGGTTCAGGACCTCGGCGATTTAATTATGGATGAGGCCGGGAAGAGGGGGTTCCGGCTCAGGACGCTCCGCGACCGGAATGAAAGGGGAGGTATAGTCTCTTTCTCGGGGGATTTCGATCCCGTCGATCTGAAAAAAAAATTGAGGGAAGCGAATATCGTGGTCAACAACAGGGGCGGAGCCCTGAGGATGGCGCCTCACTTCTACAATACCGAAGAAGAGATCATTAAGGTGTTCGAAGAGATCGACAGGGTCTCAGTCTGATTTTAACAAGGGTGTTGAATCTCTTTACACGGTCTCTCAATTGCAGGCCGGAGTAATTCAGCAATCCGGTTTTTGACTTCGAGACTCAAAGGGGCGGGTATTCAAGTTAAGCGTCGGAGTTTCGGTCCCCATTTATACGTCTAGCCGAAGAACCTGACGCCTGTCAATCCGACGACCAGCCCCACGAGGACTCCGTATATAACGTGTCCAATCAAATGCGCGGTTGCCACCTCGAGGCCTGCCTTCCTGAACCGTTCGAGCGGGTGGTGCTCGGCTACGGCGACCACGAGTGTAAATCCGAATGCGACCCCGTGAGCAAACCCGATCATTCCGCCGTACGCTATTGCGCCCGCGAGGGATACGGGCTCAAGCAGGCTTATCAGCGCGACGTAAACAAAGGCAAGAATTATTCCGACGATGAAATGAACAGTCAAGCCCAGCCCGAAAGAGTCTTCATAGGAGTGGGTGAAGAGGCTGCCGATCGCCCTTATCATCGCGGCGTTCGCTATTCCCGCGTGCGATACGCCCCATAGCGCGATACTCATTCCTGCGGTGCCGATGACACCCGCCAGTGCAGTAAATATAAGCGTATTCACAGTACACCTCCGCAATTGAATTCGGGCCCATATCCGCTCTATGGCCGCGGACAGTCTGCCCTCATCTAATCCCTTTAAATTAAAGATAGCCTGTGCGGAGGGGCGCTTTCAATGGGTTTTTTTGAGCGCACTGCCGATTAATTGACATAAAAAAATATTGGTATGATAATAATCTAATCTTCATGATAGCTTAGACGGGAGGCTCGTGTTGAAAAAGAAATCGGATACAGACGGTAAGCCGGATAAATTGCGTAAGTTTTCTTCTATAGTCGTTGAGGGGGCCGACAGGGCGCCAAACCGCTCCATGCTGAGGGCGGTCGGTTTCAAGGACAGGGATTTTTTCAAACCGGTGATCGGGATTGCATCTACCTGGAGCATGGTGACGCCGTGCAACATGCATATAGACAAGCTCGCGCTCGACGCCGCGCACGGGGCGGATAAAGCGGGCGGTAAAGCAATCATATTTAACACGATAACGGTATCGGACGGCATATCCATGGGCACACCCGGGATGCGGTACTCGCTCGTATCAAGGGAGGTAATAGCGGATTCTATCGAGACGGTCGCCGGGGCGGAGGGGTTCGATGGCTTGGTCGCGATCGGGGGATGCGATAAGAACATGCCCGGGTGCGTGATTGCCATGGCCAGACTCAACAGGCCTTCTGTCTTCGTCTACGGAGGGACTATCATGCCCGGGTTCTATCACGGTAAGCCGGTAGATATCGTATCGGTTTTCGAGGCCGTGGGGGCTCACGCGAATAAGGATATCTCGGACAGCCAGTTGAGGAGTATCGAAACCCATGCGATACCGGGCCCCGGCTCCTGCGGCGGCATGTACACGGCAAATACCATGGCGTCGGCGATCGAGGCCCTCGGGATGAGCCTCCCGAACAGCTCCGCTCAGGCCGCGGTCTCTCAAGAAAAGAAGAACGACTGCCTGAACGCCGGAGCCGCTGTTCTTAACATGATCAAGAATAATATACGCCCGAGCGACATCATGACCCGTAAGGCGTTTGAGAACGCGATTACCGTAGTCATCACGCTCGGCGGCTCTACGAACGCAGTGCTGCACCTGCTGGCAATGGCTAACGCATCCGGCGTCAAACTCTCCCTCGACGACTTTACACGCATAGGGAAGAGGGTCCCCGTGCTTGCCGACCTCAAGCCGAGCGGCAGGTTCATGATGGCCGACTTCTGCAGGATAGGCGGCCTGACTCCGCTCATGAAAATCCTTCTCGACGAAGGGCTCATCCATGGCGACTGCCTTACCGTAACGGGCAAAACCGTGAAGGAGAATCTGAAAGACGCGGGGACTTACCCGAAAGGCCAGGAGATCGTCAGGCCCGTCGGGAATCCCCTAAAAAAGGACAGCCATATTGTCATACTGAGAGGGAACCTGGCACCCGAGGGCGCAGTCGCTAAGATCTCAGGACAGGAAGGGCTTTCTTTCACGGGGAAAGCGATTGTATTCGATTCCGAAGAGGCCGCATTGAAAGCGATTCTCGGCGGAAAGGTCAAAAAGGGGCACATTATAGTAATCCGCTACGAAGGCCCGCGCGGGGGGCCCGGCATGAGGGAGATGCTCTCTCCGACCTCCGCGGTTATGGGAAAGGGATTGGGCAAGGACGTGGCCCTGATCACGGACGGAAGGTTCTCCGGCGGGACACACGGGTTTGTAGTCGGCCACATTACCCCTGAAGCCTGTGACGGCGGGGCTATCGCCGTAATCAAGAACGGGGATACCGTGACTATCGACGCCGCGAAAAGGGAGATCAACCTGGAAGTCCCGAAGAGTGAAATAAGAAGGCGTCTCTCTCTATGGAGGAAGCCGAAACCCAAGGCGGAGCGCGGAGCCCTGGCAAAATACGCGAAGCTCGTTTCCTCGGCATCGGAAGGCGCGGTTACGGATTGAGCCCGAGGGCTTATGGACGTTCTTTCGAGGCGCAGTACGCGCTGTTTCGTTTAACACCGCAGGGGGACCTGCGCTAAATAAAGGCTCGACACATCGCGAACCCGCATATAATGTGAATAACCCATTCGGAAGTGCCTGCGATTTACCCGGGGTGCTTCCGAACTTTACATTCTACATTAAATTCAGCCACTAATACTCAAAAAAGGCACATATTTTCTCAAATTTTTGCACATTTTAACAAAACCTTAAACAAAACCTAAAACTCCCTTAAACTGCGTCAGCTATAACAATAGCATGATTAGCGGTAACCGTATTATGGATGACGCTGCAAATTGAGAGATTTCGTGCTGCGCGAGACTACTATACAAGGAGGATGACGGATAATATTATGACTACACTTATAGTTTCCGATGTACATCTAGGGTCTTATTACAACAGGGCGAGGGAGTTGTCAGCATTTATCAAATCCGCGAGCTTCGGGAGGCTGATAATACTCGGGGACCTGTTCGATAAATCGAGTATCGAGAGGCTCCGGGACGATGAATGGGAGTTCCTCGACCTCGTTAAGAGCATGTCGCGCCGGAGGGAGATAATCTGGGTTGAGGGCAATCACGACGAGGGGCTTTACGACGTAATTCCTTCTCTTCTGAACATCCTGGCAGTGAAACAATTCGAGTGGGAATCAAACGGGAGAAAATTCCTCGCCATACATGGGCACCAGTTTGATTTCTACAGCAGGAACAAATCGATACTCGCCTCCTGCGCCGGGGGTCTATACAGGATGCTCAGGAGAATAGACCTTCTGCTCGAAAGGGACGTCTTTCACAGGCTCTGCTTCGAGAACAGGGCATGGAAGAGATCGTCCGACATCGTGACCGAAGGCGCCCTCCGGTACGGACAGGATCTCGAAACCGATTTCGTATTCTGCGGACACACCCACAGGGCGTTCAACACGAGTAGAGACGGGGTCGAATATTTCAATACGGGATGCTGGAACGACAGGTATTGCCATTATGTGACCGTCGATAACAACGGCGTGAGCCTCAGGAAGATCTCCGAATACGGGGAGTTTGTAAAGACGGGCGTACGGCTTACGGCGCAGCAGGCGACTTAGGTTTTAACGAGCTTCTCAATGTACAGTTTCAGCGCAAGGGCGCTGTTGTATTCCTTTTCCCTCGAGCCGTAGACGAAAGCGGCGTCGCTTCCCTCCGTAATCCCTAATAACTCATTTACCGCATCCCTGTTTTGGTCGAGCTCGCGATAGTAGCGTCTCCTGAATTCCTCCCACTTCGCGGGGTCGTGGGGGAACCATTTGCGAAGCCCGGTCGAAGGCGCTATATCCTTTAACCAGATATCAACTTTAGCCTCTTTCTTCGACAACCCTCTCGGCCAGAGCCTTTCTACCAATATACGGACGCCGTCGCCCGCTTCGGGCTTATCGTAGATGCGTTTAATCTTGATGTTCATATTCTTGGGAATTTATATCGGGGATACCTTGCTAAATTGACTGTTAAAGGGATTGGCGGATTAGATATGAAATACGTTCAGTCTTCGATCAGAACGTAAATATCGTC
>MFCJ01000151.1:11881-12368 GCA_001775255.1 Candidatus Dadabacteria bacterium RIFCSPHIGHO2_12_FULL_53_21 | reverse complement strand
CACTGTGCTCGCAATGACAAGCTTATCACCCTCACCCTGCCCCTGTTTTGTTTTGGCCATCATTGAGACGATAGTCAATATGCTCCTGTGCCTTTGTCCCTGGGCGACCGATTGCGCACTTGCTTGCAATCGTTCCCTCAAGGGAGAGGGAAAAAATACGTACTTCGACAAGCTCAGCACGAACGGGGTTTTGTTGAATAGATTAGTGAAAGGTGACACCCTCACCCCGGCCCTCTCCCCTCGAGGGAGAGGGAAATATATTTATGTGGGCTTGCCCCTCCGCCGGTTTTGTGAATGTTCGGAAAAAATAAAAACTAAATCCACCCTAACCAATTGGACTTCGGGAACATTCAGCCTAAAGTTAATTTTCCTCGGTGCCTTTGTTGTCATGGCGTCCAAATGCTCGCTTGTTCGCATTCGTTCTTTACAAAGGAGGGAATTAATGATTAAGGATGAGATTGCTGCGGTCATGGAAAGCGTTCCCTCG
>MFCJ01000151.1:0-11803 GCA_001775255.1 Candidatus Dadabacteria bacterium RIFCSPHIGHO2_12_FULL_53_21 | reverse complement strand
CGTATGCCCGCGGGCGCTTGCCCGCTTTTCTTAACGCAAATTCTGTAATGTCGGGGAAGAAAAAATAAAAACGAGATTGCCGCGGCTTCTGCGAAGCCTCGCAATGACAAAGTAGAAAATGGCGAATGGCAGCGTTTCCATAAAAAGTAATAAATCCATTCTATATCTGGCACTCCTGTGCCTCCTTATTTTTCTAATTCAGTCCTATTACGGATACATAGTTCCCGGCGGGACGGGAGTCACTAAAACAAACGGCAGGATATACGTCGAGATAGACGACGGGCGCTCTTCAGTCGTGAAGGCCGTCGAAAGGCCGGAGGATATTGATGAGATCAGGGATATGTATAATATAGATAGCGAGTTAAAGAGCGGTGATAAAGCAATACTTGAGAACGGAGAAAAGGCCCGGACAGTCAGGATCAGCGGGATAAAAAGCATTTCGCTGGGCGTACCGATCGGGATAAATTCCGCTACGGCGGAAGACCTCGAAGCCCTCCCGGGCATAGGCGAAAAACTCGCCCTCAGGATCGTCTCCTACAGGAATGAAAACGGAAGATATAAAAACATGCGGGCGCTGCTCGAAGTAAACGGTATGGGCAAGAAGAAGCTTTCACGAATAAAGCCTTATACAAATCTCGATTAATGTTTAAGCAGGAAATCTATTTCGGTTTCAGTCTCGTTGTTTTTCGATCCCCCGTATTCCTTAGGATAGTACATCCCCGAATTCTCGATCTCCTGACCGTCTATAACGACCCTGTCGCGTATCGAATCTATCACGTTGTCCCTGAGAGACTCGAGGCTGTAAGGGATGTATCCGTAGGGCGTCGAGACCATTTTGATGCCCGCGGGCTGCTTGAACACCCCGCCCGGGTATTTTACGAGTGCGTCTTCCATGTAATCTATCCATATGGGGAGGGCGGCGGTCGAGCCCGCCTCTTTTCTTCCCAAAGGCTTGTGGTCGTCCCTGCCTACCCATACCGCGGTCGTTATTTTGGGGCTGAACCCGACGAACCACGCGTCCGTGTAATCGTTCGATGTCCCCGTCTTGCCGGCAACGGGCGCAAGTGAAGTGAGTTTGAGCGCCTTCATGCCCGTGCCCTCCTTCACGACGGCCTGAAGCAGGTCGGTCATTATGAACGCCGTCTCGGGCTTGAGGGTCTCTTTGGAATTACCCGCGGACGTGAAGTCAACCGACTGCTCCTTTAAAAGCCCGAGAAACTCCTCGGGCGTAAGGAAAGCGTACTTGTCGGCGTTCGCGGCTATATCGCTCTTGTCCGTGAGGACCTCTTCCGTGATATATTCAGGCGCCTCGATCGGTTCCATGCCCTTCTTCTCGGCGAGCTCTTTCAGTATTCTAAGCCTGGCGTCCTCCCTCTCGGCTTTGAGAGACTCCTCCTTCGACATGAATTTCCCGCCTGTGTTGTCCTCTATAATTTTTCCGTTCCTGTCATAGATGCGTAAAATAAACTGAGGCTCCACAAGCTTGCCGCCCGTCGCGAATACGTTGAACGCATTGGCCATTTCCAGCACGGTCACATCGGAGCCGCCCAGAACCAGAGACGGGTACGGCTGAAGTTTGGAGGTGAATCCGAAATTCTTCGTTGCATACTTCTGGGCATACCTGGGGTCGATGTCCAATATGAGCCTGATGCTGGCGAGGTTGCGCGACTTCGCGAGGGCCCTCCTCAGCACCATGGGACCTTCGTAGTTCCCGTCGTAGTTCTGAGGCGCCCAGTCCTTGACGACTACGGGCATATCGTAAAGTATCGAAGTCTCGCTGTACCCCTTGTCTATCGCGGCCGAATACACTATGGGCTTGAACGACGAGCCCGGCTGTCTCAGCGCCTGAGTGGTCCTGTTGAACTGAGAGAGACCGAAGTCGTAACCCCCGACGAGCGCCCTGATCCTGCCGTTCGATTCCATCGATATGAGGGCCGCCTGGGACACGGGGAAATAAACCAGCGAGAAATAATATTTGCCGTCCTGATTCTTTTCGGCTTCGACCTTTACGACGTCGCCTGCCTTGAGCTCCTCCGGAGCGAGGCTCGTGCCGTCGTAGCCGTCTGCGGGGGCGAGGTTTTTCGAATAAGGAGACGGGACGCCCGGCACCGCTTTGCCGAAAGGCGTGCTCACCGCGAATTTCAGCACCCCGTCCACGCTGCCTATTTTTACCGCCGCCGTGTATAAAGGCTTGTCGGAGTCCTTCGTCTTATCGTCTTTAGTCACTCTGGTGATTACGGCGTCGTACGTCCCTCCCAGCTCCACGCCCTTTACGCCCTGATCCCGGACGAATTTCTTTATCTCCTTATCAGTAGCCAGATGCTTCGAGACGAAGCTGTGTCCGTGCCTGGAATCGAGGTTCATAACGCCCCTCTTGAGCGCCCACTGGGCTTCGAGGTTGAGATCGACGTCGAGCGTGGTGAATACGGTATATCCGCCGTTTAAAAAATCCTTCACTCCCACCTTGTCCTGGAGGTACCTTCTCACGTGCTCTACGAAATAGGGCGCGAGGTCGCTGTTGACCCTACGTCTCGGGACTATCTCTATTTTCCGGTCTATGGCGTCGAACCTCTGGTCCCTCGTAATGAAGCCCGCTTCCTCCATCTTGCTGAGGACGAGCTTCTGTCTTTCGAGCGCCCTCTCGGGATGCTTCCGGGGAGAGTAGTACTCGGGTTTTTTGGGAAGCCCCGCGAGTAACGCGGCCTCCGCAAGGTCGATGTCCCTGGCGGATTTGCCGAAATAGTTCATGCTCGCGGCCTCTATCCCGTACGTGCCGTCCGCGAGATAGATGTGGTTAAGGTAGAGATAGAGTATTTCTTCCTTGGAGAGGTTGTTCTCTATCCTGTGCGCCAGTATGGCTTCTTTTATTTTCCTCGATAAAGTCCTTTCGGGAGTCAGGATGATGTTCTTGATCACCTGCTGCGTTATGGTGCTCGCTCCCCTCACCCAGTCGCCTTCCTGTATGTTTTCGAGCACGGCGCCCAATATGCTTTTTATATCGACTCCCTCGTGCTCGAAAAAGCGCCGGTCCTCGATTGCTATGAACGCGTCCCTCACATGGGGGGGGATGTCCTCGTAAGCGATGAGCTTCCGCCTCTCGGCCGCGAACTCGGCGATGAGAGTGCCGTCCGATGAATATACCTCCGTAATCAGCTTGGGTTTATACCCTGTGATCGCCCTGAAATTGGGGAGGTCCCGGGAGTAGTAGAGGTAGGCCCCGTACAACGCCAGCACGCCGGACGCACTCAGAAAAAGAAACGCTACCAAAAGGAAGGCCAGGAATTTGCTTTTTTTTGGTTTCGATTTAAATTTAACCTTCTTTTTCTTGGCCATTAAGGTGTACTGGGTCCCTTCTTCGCGTATAAATTGTTGACTTTTGGAGAATCAAAGTTAATTATACCTGAGTTAGGATTATTAAATAAATCAAATTTCAGTCAAGGCAGACCGATGGAAGAAAACGGTGAAACCCTCGATCTTTACATAAGGAAAATAGAAGACCAGGAGCTA
Organism: Candidatus Dadabacteria bacterium RIFCSPHIGHO2_12_FULL_53_21; assembly: GCA_001775255.1. GTDB lineage: Bacteria > Desulfobacterota_D > UBA1144 > Nemesobacterales > UBA2774 > 2-12-FULL-53-21. Next base: position 8,296 of record MFCJ01000151.1, on the reverse strand, counting down.
AAGGGGCTGCTCCTTAAACTAAAGAACGAGCTCAGAAAGCAGGACGCCTCGTGGGACGGGGTCAGGGCGATACTCGTGACCCTGTACAGGAAGAACAGCGGGGTATTCAGCGAAGTCGCGCCCCTGATAATAAAGTAAGAGCGATCATAATCACGCCGTAACAACTTCAAAAGCATCAGCCCGGAACAAAATGAGCGAGAGAGTAGTCGATAACATCCTGGACCTCATCGGCGGAACGCCGATAATCAGACTCAACAAAGTGGTCCCGGAAGGCTCAGCCGCCGTATGGGCGAAACTCGAAAACCTGAACCCGGCGGGGAGCGTCAAGGAAAGGATATGCCTCAGGATGATCGAGGCCGCGGAGAGGTCGGGAGCGATTGAGCCGGGAAAGAGCGTTATCGTCGAGCCTACGAGCGGCAACACGGGCATAGGACTCGCCCTCGTCTGCGCCGTAAAGGGGTACAGGCTGATACTCACGATGCCCGACGATATGAGCCTCGAGCGCAGACAGCTCCTCACCGCCTACGGGGCCGAGCTCGTGCTTACGCCCGCCTCGGAACAGATGGGGGGAGCGCTCAGGAGGGCCGAGGAGCTGTTAAAAGAGAACCCCGGCTCTTTCATGCCGCAGCAGTTCAGGAACAGGGAGAACCCGGCGGCCCACAGAGAGGGCACGGGACCGGAGATACTCGAGCAGATGGAAGGCGGAATCGATGCATTCGTCGCGGGCGTCGGCACCGGAGGGACAATAACCGGGGTAGGCGAAATACTCCGCAGGAAATTCCCCGGCATATACATCGCCGCGGTCGAGCCGGAGGAATCGGCGGTCCTCTCGGGCGGAAAGCCCCATGTCCACGAAATTCAGGGCATTGGCGCGGGATTCGTCCCCGAGATACTCAACAGGGGGATATACGACGAGGTCATCAGGATAAGCGGTAAAGAGGCGAAAAGCTTCGCCAGGGAGCTTGCGGTCAAGGAGGGACTCCTCATCGGGATCTCTGCCGGGGCGGCAGGAGCCGCGGCCCTGAAAGTCGCGAAAAAACTGGGCAAAGGCAAGAACGTCGTTACGATATTTTGCGATACGGGGGAGAGGTATCTGAGCACCGGACTTTTCGACAATGCGTGAAACTCGTTGTAAACTTTGTAATTATCCTTTATAATTACCGAATCTAAGTTGAAAAGCCCGAGCTCGTGTGCTATCCTTTTCATGCATAGTCTTTATTAATTTCAAATAAAATGAGGTAAAAGTGAACAGCCAGTTATTTAAGAACTTGGTGTTATGGTTAGTCATATTCGTCGCCATCATCGCCCTCTACCAATTGGTACATACCCCCAAGAGTAATATCCAGGAGATACCGTACAGCGATTTCCTTTCGAACATTGAAAAGGGAGAGGTTAAGGACCTGGAATTCAAGGGCGAGGAGATCAAGGGTCAATACACGAACCCTGTCGGAGACCAGACCGTGGAAGGTTTTAAAACCATGGGGCCGGCGAACGACGATCTTATAAAAAAGCTTGATGAAAAGGGAATAACCTTCAAGTTCAGCACCGACAAGGAAGGGTCGCTGACGCACTTGCTGCTCAACTGGGCGCCGCTGGTGCTTCTGATCGTAATAATGGTCATATTCATGAGGCAGCTCCAGGCGGGCGGGACTAAAGCGATGTCGTTCGGTAAAAACAAGGCCAGGATGCTTACGGAGAACCAGAACAAGATAACCTTCAAGGACGTAGCCGGCATCGATGAGGCGAAGGAAGAGGTTCAGGAGATAGTCGAATTCCTGAAGAGCCCCAAGAAATTCACGAAGCTCGGAGGCAGGATCCCGAAAGGCATCCTGCTCGTAGGCCCCCCCGGAACGGGAAAGACGCTCCTCGCAAAAGCCATAGCCGGCGAAGCCGGTGTGCCGTTCTTCATAATAAGCGGCAGCGATTTCGTAGAAATGTTCGTGGGCGTAGGCGCAGCCAGGGTAAGGGACCTCTTCGTTCAGGCGAAGCGCCACGCGCCGTGCATCATATTCGTCGACGAATTAGACGCCGTGGGCAGGCACCGCGGAGCGGGGCTTGGCGGCGGGCACGACGAAAGGGAGCAGACCCTGAACCAGCTGCTCGTCGAAATGGACGGCTTCGAATCGAATGAAGGAATAATATTGATGGCAGCGACGAACCGTCCGGACGTTCTCGACCCCGCCCTTCTGAGACCGGGCAGGTTCGACAGGCAGGTCGTCGTCCCGAGGCCCGACGTGAGGGGAAGGGAAGAGATACTAAAAGTCCACTCGAAGAACACGCCGCTCGACGAAGACGTCGCGCTCATGGTGATCGCGCGCTCCACACCCGGCTTCTCGGGAGCGGACCTCGAGAACCTCGTCAACGAAGCGGCCCTCCACGCAGCGAGGTTCGGCAGGGCGAAAATCACCATGGACGATTTCGAATACGCGAAAGACAAGGTCATTATGGGGGTCGAGAGGAAAAGCCTCATCATCAGCGACGCCGAGAAGAAGATCACGGCATACCACGAGGCCGGACACGCCCTCGTGGCGAAGCTCACGCCCGGCACGGACCCCATACACAAGGTCACGATCATTCCGAGGGGGATGGCTCTGGGGGTCACGCAGCAGCTCCCGATCGAGGATAGGTACACCCTCTCGAGGACGAGCCTTAACGCCACTATCATGGTGCTGCTCGGAGGCAGGGCCGCGGAGGAGCTCGTGTTCGGGGAAAGGACGAGCGGCGCGGGCAACGACCTCGAGCGCGTTACGGAAATAGCCAGGAAGATGGTATGCGAATGGGGTATGAGCGAAAAGGTGGGCCCTGTCACTTTCGGCAAGGGCGAGGAGCAGATATTCCTCGGAAAGGAGCTCTCGAGACCCAAGGACTACAGCGAAGAGACGGCAGTCGAGATCGATAACGAGATTAAAAGGATCGTAAACGATAATTATACAAAGGCAAAAGCGGTCCTCGATGAGAACATCGACCTGCTCCATAGACTGACCGAGGTTCTCCTGGATAAAGAGGTAATAGACGGTAAGGAGCTCGAGGAGCTCGTGAAGGATTTCAAATCGACAGATTATTCGTCCCCCTGGGAAAAACCTGCGGGTTCCGAAGGATCGGTTGCGCTCAGGAACAGCAACAGCCCTAAAGAAGCGTGAATAGAGATAGCCGGCTTCCGTCTGTTTTTGCAAAATAGAAAGTAAAATTAGAAAAATAAACTTTCCGCGACAAGAGACTTCGATAAAGGCCTCTTGCTATGATAAATAGAAACCGGAAAAAGGATTTCTATGCAGCAGAAAGAAGTTGACGCTTACATTGATCCTGTCGAAAACCGTCCCGGTAACGCGCCGTTACCCGATCTTACAGCTTTAATATTCAAATGCGGGGGCAAATCGCTCCCGCTCCGTGAAAGGACTCACATCATGGGCATACTTAACCTCACGCCCGACTCATTTCACGACGGCGGAAGGTATGGAGACGTCGACTCCGCGCTCAGGCACGCGGGCGCCATGATAGAGGAAGGGGCCGACATAATCGATATCGGGGGCGAGTCGACGAGACCGGGGTCGTTAGGTGTAACTGAGGAAGAGGAACTAAGAAGGGTGATCCCGGTGATAAGGGAAATACGGAAGAGGTTCGATACGGTCCTATCGATAGATACGACGAAGGAAAGGGTCGCCCGCGAAGCCCTCTCGGAAGGCGTATCCATCGTGAACGACATAAGCGGGCTCACCTACTCCCGCGGTATCGCGGAAGCCGCAGCCGGGTACGGGGCGGGAATAGTGCTGATGCATACCCCTTCACGCCCGGCGGATATGCAGTCTAAAACCGGATACGCTTCGCTGATCGATGACGTCCTGGACTCCCTCGGGAGATCGGCCGGAAAAGCCATTCAAGCGGGTGTCAGCGCGGGGAGCATAATCGTCGACCCGGGATTCGGGTTCGGCAAGACGGCCGTGCAGAACCTGACGATACTCAAAAACCTCGCAAGGTTCTGTGAGCTCGGATTCCCCGTAATGATAGGCACGTCCAATAAATCGTTCATCGGCGGAATAACCGGCGGGGGTACCGAAGACAGGCTCCTGGGCACGGCGGCTACCGTCGCGATCGGGATAATTAACGGGGCTTCCGTGGTAAGGGTGCACGACGTCCCGCAGATGAGACGAGTCGTAAGAATGGCCGATGCCGTAGCCGGTAAAAATACCAGCATTAACAAAGGGTGAAGGGTGTTCGACGCTATACTCAATTATAGATACATATGGGACACGCTCGACATAATGCTGGTCGCGTTCATCATCTATTACGTGCTCAGGCTCCTCGAAGGGACCCGCGCTCTCCAGGTGCTTTTCGGCTTCGTATTATTGATAGTGCTCTACTACGTATCACAGAAGGGCCTGTTCACGCTCAACTGGATACTGGGACAGTTCCTGGGCTCGATAATAATAATAGTCGTCATACTGTTCCAGAACGATATCAGGCGGGGGCTTGCCGCATTAGGCCGCAGACCGTTCCTCCTGAGAATATCGCTCGGAAAATCGAAGGAGCTGTTTTCGGAAGAGATAGTAAAGGCGGCGAGCTACATGGCCAACCGCCGCATCGGAGCGCTCATAGCGATAGAAAGGAACAACAGCCTCTCGGACTTCATAGAGATAGGCATGAGGATAGACGCGCTCGTGTCGAGGGAGCTGATAATAAGTATCTTCAACCCGTCCTCCCCTCTCCATGACGGGGGAATAATCATAGTCGGGAACAGGATAGTGTCGGCGGGGTCGTTCTTCCCGCTGGCGACGGACCCCGATCTCGAAAGGGAGCTCGGTACGAGGCACAGGGCGGCGATAGGGCTGTCGCTCGAAACGGACGCGCTGGTTATCGTCGTTTCGGAAGAGACCGGGAATATATCCCTCGCGGCGGGCGGCGAAATAACAAGGGGCCTCGACGCTACATCCCTTCAAAACCGGCTTCTCGATTTACTCGGAATAAAGCGGCCCAAGAAGAACAAACCGGATAGAATCGGAGGAATAATGGAAAAGGAGGAAGGTGAGAAGGCAAACACCTGATCCGGCCCCATGACAGACTGGACAAGAGGAGCATTCGGTTCGAGAGGAGACAGCGGCAGGGAAAAAGAACCGTTCATTAAAGACGCGGGCAAAAAGGTGCTTGCGCTTTTAATCGCCCTCACGCTATGGTTCGTCGCCAACCTGCAGCACGACGCCGAGAAGTATATACCCATCGATATTAACTACGCTAACCTCCCGAAGGGGCTGATCATAGTCAATAACCCGCCCGAGAAGCTCAACATCAGGGTGAGGGGCCCGAGGAGCCAGCTCTCTTCGTTATCGCCAAATGACATGGTCTTTACCGTAGACCTGTCGAACCTGACTATGGGCACTTCTATGTTCGAGATAAGGACAGACCAGATAGTACCCCCCCGCGACGTGCAGGTGACCGCCATAAGCCCGTCCGAGATCAACCTGGACGTGGACAGGCTCGCGCAGAAGAGAGTCAGCGTCGAGCCCGTCATAGAGCCGCCCGATACAGGGTTCGAAATTGCGGGTAGTACCCAGGTGACGCCGGAATCGGTCGTTATCAGGGGCCCAGAAAAGCTGCTCAAGAGGATCAAGAGCATCGGGACCGACCCGGTTTCACTCAAAGACGAGAAATCGAAATTTACTATCGAGGTGCCTCTCCGCTCGCCCTACAGCCTGGTCGAAATCACGGGCGGCAATACCGTGAAGGTCACGGTCGATATATCAGAAAAGATCATGGAGAAGGAATTCAACAACCTCGACATCAACTTCGTCAACTTCGACGATCTCGAGTATGAGACGGACGAGAGCATCGTGACGGAACTCGCTTTCGAGGGACCTTTCAGCATCATTAACAATCTCAACAGTAAGGATATAGAATTATACGTGGACGGGAGCGGCATCAAGGACTCCGGGAGCGGCAAGACACACAAACTCACGGTCAGCGTCGATTATCCGCACAAGGACGTTCTCAAGCTGACGAAGCAATCGCCCAAGACGATTGCGGTGAAAACGAATTAGCGGGAGGATCGATTTTGGAGCACAGGAGAAAAAGCCTTTTCGGGACAGACGGCATAAGGGGGGTAGCAAACCGCCACCCCATGACGCCCGAGATGAGTCTCAAGCTGGGAAAGGCGCTCACGTACCTGCTCAAGCAGGGGGGTATTACCCATAAACCTAAAATCGTCATCGGCAAGGACACGAGACTGTCCGGTTATATATTCGAGCAGGCGCTCTCTTCGGGTATCGCCTCCATGGGGGCGGACGTGCTGCTTGTCGGCCCCCTGCCCACGCCCGCTATAGCCTTCATCACACAGAGTATGAGGGCCGACGCGGGTATCGTCATATCGGCCTCTCACAACCCGTACGAGGACAACGGCATAAAGATCTTCGACAGGCACGGTTTCAAGCTCCCCGACGAGGAGGAGCTGAAACTCGAGGAGATGATAGAGAACGGCGGGGGAGAGCACATGGTCGCCACGCCCGATGATATCGGGAAGGCCCACAGGATAGAAGACGCCCCGGGGAGGTACGTGGTCTTCGCGAAGAATTCTTTCCCGGGCGATATGACCCTCGAAGGTATAAAGATAGTCCTCGACTGCGCGAACGGGGCCGCGTACAAGGTCTCGCCGATAATACTCGAAGAGCTGGGTGCGGACGTCGTTACAATCGGAGTCAATCCGGACGGCAGGAATATAAACACCGAATGCGGCTCGCTCAATCCGGAGCTGCTCAGAAACAAGGTGCTCGAAACGGGCGCCGACCTGGGGATCGCGCTCGACGGGGACGCGGACAGGGTCATATTTTGCGACGAAAAGGGTGAGATCGTAGACGGAGATAAGATTATAGCGATATGCGCCGACGAGATGATAAAGAGCGGGAAGCTCAGGGGGAATGCGGTCGTTACGACGCTCATGAGCAACATGGCGCTCGAAAATTTCATACGGGGCAAGGGCATGGATTTCTTCAGGACCGAGGTCGGAGACAGATACGTGGTAGAGGCAATGAGGGCGAGGGGCTGCAACCTCGGCGGGGAGCAGTCGGGGCATATCATATTCCTCGACCACACGACGACAGGGGACGGGACCCTGGCGGCGCTCCAGGTGCTGGCGATAATGAAGAGGGAGGGTAAAAAACTATCTGAGCTCTCCAAAATTATAGACCTCTATCCGCAGCTACTCCTGAACGTGAAGATACGGAAGAAGAAAGAGCTCAGCAAGATAAAAGGACTGTCAGAACTACTCGACAGGAACGAAACGCGCCTCAGAGGGAAAGGCAGGATCAACATCAGATACTCAGGCACTGAGCAGATATCGAGGGTGATGGTCGAGGGCGAGGACGTTTCACTCATCAATGAGATAGCCAACGAGCTCGCCGACGCCATACAGAAGGACATAGGGGCCGGCGCCTGATGCCGAGACTTAATGTCAACGTAGACCACGTGGCGACCGTGAGGCAGGCACGGGGCGGGAACGAGCCCGACCCGGTCCTGGCGGCATACCTGGCCGAGCTCGGGGGGGCGCACGGGATAGTCGTGCACCTGAGGGAGGACCGCAGGCACATACAGGACAGGGACTTGAGAATCCTGAGAGAGACCGTGAGGACGAAGCTCAACCTGGAAATGGCCTCTACCGATGAAATGACGGCGATAGCCCGAGAGATCAAGCCCGACATGGTCACGCTCGTTCCTGAAAAGAGGAAGGAGCTCACGACCGAAGGCGGGCTCGACGTCGCGGGCAACTTAAAAGGCATATCCCGCACCGTCAAGGGGCTGAGAGACGCGGGTATATTCGTAAGCCTCTTCATAGACCCCGACAACGAGCAGATCAAAGCCTCCAGGGAATCGGGCGCGCAGATGGTGGAGATACATACGGGCTCTTACGCCGAAGCCGCGGATGAATCGGTAATGGAAGACGAGCTGAAAAAGATTAAAAAGGCCGTAAAGAAGGCGACAGAGCTAGGTCTAAGGGTTGCCGCCGGGCACGGGCTCAATTACGTAAACGCGGGGCCGGTCGCACTCATTAAAGAGATCGAGGAATTCAATATAGGGCACAGTATAGTGTCGCGGGCCCTGATGGTGGGGTTTGAAAACGCAGTTAGAGAGATGGTGAGAATTATAGACTGATCCTTAAAAAAAGCCTACTCGCAGATTCCGTAACTTTGACTGCAATATTCCGGACCAGAAAGAAAGATTAAAGACAAGAAGGGCTCGCGGCTGGAAGCCGCTCCTACGAGGCAGCGGGCCTATTCCATGTAGGAGCACCATCCTGGTGCGATAATTTTCATAA
>MFCJ01000150.1 GCA_001775255.1 Candidatus Dadabacteria bacterium RIFCSPHIGHO2_12_FULL_53_21 | reverse complement strand
GAGACTTTATCCTGCTGCGCCAAAGACGCGTCCGAGAACATTGAGCACAGCAATACCGCCGAGACCAAACCGTAAATTACACGCATATTCTCACCCGTATCGATGTATTTCATCGGCCCTGGAGATTTTCACACGGCCGATGAGGTGCTTATACCTACAATTATATAATCAAAAGTGACTGAAATATAAAAGGATAGGATGCCGCCGTTACCCTTCTCATTTTATCCGTACAGATTCATTCCGGGTCCGCGTATCCGACCCCCGAGCATGCAAGCTGAAAGATCGTACCGGAGGAATGTTAAGGAAATATTAAGACGGTCGTCAGACGCCCTTCCAGCTCGGTTCCCGCTTCTCGAGAAACGCGTCTATTCCCTCTTCCGCGTCCCGCGCCATCATGTTCTCGACCATGACGCGGCTGCAGTATTCGTAGGCGCCTGACAAGTCTTTATCCGCCTGCTCGTAAAAGGCCTTTTTGCCTATCTTGAGTGTAAGCGGCGACTTCGACGAAATCTTATCCGCAAACTCGAATGCGGCGCGGTCGAGCCCGTCTGACGGCACGACCCGGTTGACGAGGCCTATTTCATACGCACGGTGCGCGGAAATGAAATCCCCCGTAAGCAGCATTTCCATTGCGTGCTTCCTGGAGACGTTCCGCGAAAGGGCCACCATGGGGGTCGAGCAGAAGAGACCGATATTAACGCCCGGAGTGGCGAACCTCGCGTTCTCGTCGGCGACGGCGAGGTCGCACGTCGCGACCAGCTGGCACCCGGCGGCAGTAGCGGCTCCGTGTACCTTCGCTATCACGGGCTTAGGGCAGTTGATTATCGAAAGCATCATTTTAGAGCAGGTATCGAAGGTCTTCTCGTAAAAATCCCTCCCCGGATTCCTCCTCATCTCCCTCAGGTCGTGTCCCGCGCAAAACCCCTTTCCCGCGCCCGAGAGGATTATTACCCTGACGTTATCGTCCCTCGAGAGCGACTCGAATTCCGAGGTCAGCGCCTCCATGCATTCGATAGACAGGGAGTTATAGGATTCGGGCCTGTTTATGGTCAGCTCCGATACGGCTCCGTTGTCGTTTCGCAAGACGAGCCTTCCGGTATTTTTCTCTGCAAGCGCCATACCGTGGTTTCTCCGGGGAAGGGCGGATATTTAATCTAGTATATATGGAAAAAACTCGCGAGTTCAAATAGGGGGTGATTATATGAAGCTGCTGCCGGGACGACAAGAACTGTCAGTCCATTCTGACCCGGTCGGTCAGAACCGTAATCTTATCGTCTCTTACCTCGGCGATACCGCCTTCGACTATCATCTTTTTTTCGTGTGAGCCCTTCCTGTATCTGAGCTCCCCTTCGGCAAGTATAGTGATAAAAGGCACGTGACCCGGCAGCACCCCGAATTCACCGGCCTTGCCCGGGGCGACCACCTCGTCCACCCTTTCGTCGACGACGAGATTTACGGGTGTTATTACTTGCAGATGAATGTCCGCCAATTTTGTATCTCCTCGGAGTCAAGGACTCTTTTATTATTCACCGGAGCCTTAATTACCAGGAGGCAGGCCCGGGCCCGCCCCATGTGTTGAATTCATTAGATTACGAAACGAGCTGTTTCGCTTTCTCCTGTACTTCTTCCAGGTTCCCCACCATGTAGAACGCCTGCTCGGGCACTTCGTCCATGTTTCCGTCGATAACCTCTTTAAAAGCCGCGATCGTCTCTTTGATGGGCACGTATTTGCCCGGTGTGCCCGTGAACTGCTCGGCGACGTGGAACGGCTGGGAGAGGAACCTCTGTACCTTCCTTGCCCTCGCCACGACAAGCTTGTCCTCTTCCGACAGCTCGTCCATACCGAGGATCGCGATAATTTCCTGAAGCTGCTTGTAGCGCTGGAGGACCTCCTGGACACGGCGCGCGACCTGATAATGCTCCTGCCCCACGATAAGGGGGTCCAGGATTCGCGACGTGGAATCGAGAGGGTCGACCGCCGGATAAATTCCGAGCTCCGTCAGCTGACGCGAAAGAACGATTGTACCGTCCAGGTGGGCGAACGTAGTCGCCGGGGCAGGGTCCGTAAGGTCGTCGGCAGGGACGTATATCGCCTGCACCGAAGTGATCGACCCTTTGACAGTAGACGTGATCCTCTCCTGAAGCTCCCCGAGGTCGGTAGCGAGCGTAGGCTGATAACCGACCGCTGAAGGGATGCGGCCCAGGAGCGCCGATACCTCGGAGCCCGCCTGTGTGAACCTGAATATGTTATCGATAAAGAGGAGTACGTCCTGTCCCTGCTCGTCGCGGAAATACTCGGCCAATGTGAGCGCCGTTAGCGCCACCCTGGCCCTCGCGCCCGGGGGCTCGTTCATCTGCCCGAATACGAGTCCCGTATTCGCGAGAACCCCCGATTCCTTCATTTCCACCCAGAAGTCGTTACCTTCGCGGGTCCTCTCCCCTACCCCGCCGAAAACAGAGACGCCGCCGTATTCTTTGGCCACGTTATGTATTAATTCCAGGAGCAGGACCGTTTTTCCGACCCCCGCACCGCCGAATAGACCGATTTTACCACCCCTGAGAAAGGGAGCGATCAGGTCGATGACTTTAATTCCTGTTTCAAATAGTTCGAGTTTCGTGCTCTGCTCGACGAATTTAGGGGCTTCACGGTGTATGGGCCAGCGCATAGCCGTATTGACGGGGCCCAATTCATCTATCGGCTCGCCGATTACGTTCAGGATCCTGCCGAGCGCCTCTTTTCCGACGGGCACGGTTATACCTTCACCGGTATTAATGGCTTCTTCGCCCCTCCTGATACCCTCGGTCGAATCCATTGCGATGCAGCGCACCCTGTTTCCGCCCAGCTGCTGCGCGACTTCGACCACGAGGTTCCATTTCTGATCGTTAAGCAGCGGGTTGGTAAGCTTGAGCGCCGTGTAAATCGGAGGGAGCCCGCCCCCTTTGAATTCGACGTCGATTACAGGTCCCATGACCTGTATTACCTTGCCCATACTGTTACTGTTTATCGTTTCCATTTTAATCTGCGCCTCCTTTTCTTAAAGCCTCCGTACCGTTTACAATGTCCATAAGCTCGGTCGTAATCATCGCCTGTCTGGTTTTGTTGGCCAAAAGGGTTAATTTCTTTATTACGTCGTCCGCGTTGCTCGTGGCGCTCTCCATTGCCGTCATCCTCGATGCGTGCTCGCTCGTGAGCGATTCTTCTATCGCCCTTTCGACACGGACCCTGACATAATTTGTCAGCAATTTTTTCAATACAGCCTCTCTCGTGGGTTCGTACAGATAATCGACCGGCGTGGAATCGTCTTTCGTCTCGGCCCCTTGCTCTATGGGCAGTATCCTTTCATATACCATAACTTGCGTCAAAGCAGACCTGAAATAATTGTAAACGAGTATTATTTCATCGGTCTCTTCCCTTATGTACTCGGATACCAGCTCGGACGCCACTTTTTCTGCTATCTCTTTATAATTCCGTTCGTTGATCCCCGTGTAGTTCTCAACACCGGTGATTTTATTCCTGGAAAAGTGGTCCCTGCCCCTCCTGCCGAGGAAGGTGAACTTTACTTCCTCATATTTCTTCGCGTCCGTCACGAGATAGGTTTCGAGCTTCCTGATGAGGTTGCTGTTGAAGCTCCCGCAGAGCCCGCGGTCTGACGTCATGAACACGAGATGGAGCCTCTTCATCTGCTCAGGCCTCCTCAGGAGCGGATGCCTTTCGGGATCGCACCTGCGCGCGAGGTTCTTCGTGATTTCCATAAAAGCGTCCGAATACGGCCTGAAGGACAGGAGTAATTCCTGGGCCCTTCTCAGCTTGACTGCGGATATGAGCTTCATGGCGCTCATTATCCTGCGTGTGCCTTTCACGCTTTTTATCTTCGATCTTACCTGTCTTATACTCGCCATTTTATTATTGTCTCAGTTAAAAAGGATTGGTAATTCTAGTTAAATTCCCCGAGCTGTTTCTTGAGCTCATCGAGCGCCCCGAGGATTTTTCCCCTTAAATCGTCCGTAAGCTCCTTTTTGGTTCTTATTTCCGTGAGGAGGTCCGAATACTTGGATTCAAAGAAGGAATTAAGTTCTTTTTCGTATTTTTTAACCGATTCCACGGGATAGTCGTCCAGGTATCCGTTAGAAACCGCGAATATGATTAATATTTGCTTCTCGACGGCGATAGGCTCATACTGGCCCTGCTTGAGCGCCTCTACAAGCCTGCTGCCGCGGGCAAGCTGCGCCTGTGTCGCCTTATCGAGGTCAGAGGCGAACTGCGAGAACGCCTCGACTTCCCTGTACTGAGCGAGCTCGAGCCTGAGCGTTCCGGCGACCTTTTTCATCGCCTTCACCTGAGCCGAGCCCCCTACCCTGGATACCGAAAGACCTACGTTAATCGCGGGCCTGACGCCCGAATAGAAAAGGTCGCTCTCGAGGTATATCTGACCGTCCGTGATCGAGATGACGTTTGTCGGGATGTACGCGGAAACGTCTCCCGCCTGTGTTTCGATAATCGGAAGCGCCGTCAGTGAGCCGCCTCCGTCCTCTTTCCTCATTTTCGCAGCGCGCTCCAGCAGCCTGGAGTGGAGGTAAAAAACGTCTCCGGGATAAGCCTCGCGGCCCGGCGGACGTCTTAAGAGCAGCGAAAGCTGGCGGTACGCCCATGCGTGCTTGGTCAGGTCATCATAGATAATAAGGGCGTGTCTTCCCGAATCCCGGAAATACTCCCCGAGCGCGCAGCCCGCATATGGTGCGATGAACTGGAATGGGGCCGGGTCGCTCGCGTTAGCCGCGACAATTGTCGTATATTCCATCGCGCCGTGCTCTCTCAGCTTGTCATAGACCTGAGCGACCGTAGACTGCTTCTGCCCTATTGCGACGTAAATACAGTAAACGTCCTCTTTTTTCTGGTTAATTATCGTATCGATGGCGATAGCCGTCTTTCCTATCTGGCGGTCGCCGAGAATAAGCTCCCTCTGCCCCCTTCCTATCGGTATCATCGCGTCGATAGCCTTGATACCCGTCTGGAGCGGCTCGTGTACGGACTGCCTGTAAACGACGCCCGGGGCCTTGATTTCGATGGGTTTCGTGGCGGCAGCCTTGATCTCACCTTTACCGTCTATAGGCTGGCCCAGGGAATTGACGACCCTGCCCTTCATATCCTCCCCCACCGGGACCTCGGCTATCCTGCCGGTGCGCTTTACGAGGTCGCCCTCCTGAACTTCCTTGTCCTCGCCGAAAAGGGCAATCCCCACGTTGTCTTCTTCGAGGTTAAGCACAAGACCCATAACGCCGCTCGCAAACTCGACGAGCTCTCCCGCCATAGCACGGTCGAGCCCGTATGCCCGCGCGATACCGTCCCCTACCGATATTACGGTACCCACTTCGGAGGTTTCGATCTTGGTTTCGTAACCCTTTATCCTGTTTCTTAGTATTTCGCCGATTTCTTCGATTTTTAAATCCTGCATATCTCTTCGCTCCTTATAAAATTAGGGGGGGGTCAGGACCGCGTGAGGACGTTTTTCATTCTCTCAAGCCGGGTCTTTATACTACCATCGAACACCTTATCTTCAACCTTGGTGATTATTCCGCCGATAATTCCCGGGTCGACCTTGGATGTAACCTCCACGTCCTGTCCGACCGCCTTCGACAGCGCGCTCTTTATCCTTGCCAGATCGGACTCCGAGGGCTCGGTTGCCATAATGACCTCCGCTTTGAGCCTGCCGGAGGCCTTTCTCAGCTTCTGGACGACTGTCTGTTCGGATTTTACGAGTGATTTGAACTTGTCGAGCTCGATCGCGACTGTCAGGAAGTTAACCGTTAATTTATCATAGCCCTTCTTTTGGCCTATATCCTCGACAATCCCCTTCCTTTCCTGAAAATCGAAAGTGGAGCTCCAGAGTATATTCCTAACATTTTCCGTATCGGAGAGCTGCTTGAAGAAGTCCTCAAGGTCCGCGGTCACACGGTCGAGCTTCCCCTCTTCCCTTGCGCTCTCGATGAGAGCCTCGGTGAGGTCCCTCAGTGTTGCGATTGATGCCATTTTTCATCCTCTATGTTCTTGGTGAATTCCTGTACGAACCTTTCCTTATCCGAATCGCCCAGGTTCTGTCTTATCAGCGCTTCCGCGTTCCCGAGAGCGAGGTTCACGACCTCGTTCTGTATTTCACGCCTGGCGCGCTCGGTCTGGAGCACTATCGTCTCCCTGGCTTCCTTTCTTATGGTTTCCGAAGCCGCATCGGCCTGCCTCAACAATTCCGCCCTCTCGGACTCCCCCTGCTTGTGGAGAGTATCCTTCAGGTTGTTAATCTCGGACTCGATTGCCTGAAGCTTCCTCGCATACTCGTCATACTTCGATTTCGCTTCCCCTATGATCTTCTGCGCCGTATCGATCTCGTGACTGATCGTCCCGCGCCTTTCAACGAGGAAATTCTTTACAGGCGTCTTGAGGAAGTAGACGAGCACACCCAGAAGAATTATAAGATTGACGGCATGTTCCATTACGAACCGCCAGTTAAATGCGCCGTGTTCCGAGGCCCCCGTGAGGATGAGATTAATTATTCCGTATTCGTTCATACGCCGGCCTCCCTTCCCAATACCTTGGCGGCGATTTCCTTCGACAGCAGCTGAACGTCTCCCTTGAGCTTCTCCTTTATTACCTCGGCCTCGGCCTCGAGTTTCCTTTTAGCATCGTCGAGGAGCCCAGCCGTTTCCTCTCTCGTTTTAGAAATAATCGCTGCCGCGGCGCTCTCCCCCTCGCGTACTATTTTATGCCGCTCCTCCAAGGCCTGGGCCCTGGCTTCATTCAACTTGGCTTCGTATTCGAGGATTATTTCCTTTACCTTCTCTTCGAGCTCTTTTGCTTCCTTTATGGCGCCCTTCGTAAGCTTGTCGCGCCTGTCTATAAGCTCCATAAACGGCTTGAAAACCAGAGTGTTCAGTATGTATATGGCGGCAATAAAAATTACGATCTGTATGATTACGGTCTTGTTAACGCTGAGCAAATCCTCGGATGCAAACGCCTGGGAGGCGGCCGTGAGGAATAAGAAGAGAGATATTGCAGGGATGAATTTCTTTTGATTCATTGACTTCATATCTCCTTTGCCGAGGATGACTCCGGCAATACCTACTTCATATCCCCCACGTATGCGTTCGCGTATGCGTTTTTGAGGAGAGGGGAGCAACAAAGCCGGTCGTCATTACCATAACCGTTATAGCCGAAAAGAGCACGCAGGAGGACAACACTAAACCCACAACAGCGCCCGCCGAGGAAATGATAAGAATAAGAGCAAGAGCCATAAAGAGTTTATTCAAGGAACCGTTTAACGCTTCTTCCAGACTCATTTGCGGGCTTAATTCCTTAAGGGCAGAACATTCAAAAAACGAAATTATTTAACATGAAATAAAGGGGGTGTCAAAAAAATTCACCTTATACATATAATCTCGCGGGGAATTATTGCCGCCCGAAAACCCTCTCAGAAACCTGTCCGCGCCGTGAATAGAGGAAAAGGACGAAAAGAAACGGGGACCGGCTCCCGGGCACGGGTCTCCCGGTCAAGCTATCCCTTTTTCCTTATTGAATTTATCGAGCTCGATATCGTATTCGGTATAAATCCCCAGGCCGTGGAGGCATTCGTTCGCTTCCCCGAGGCTCCCTGACCGGGAGACTGCGCGGGAGAGGACCGATAATTTTTCATATAATACGCCCGGAGAGAAATAATAAGTGACCGTCGACGACATGGAAAGGCTTACCTGCCTCCTGCCGCTCCTTATGCTCGTATCCGAAAACTCCCCCTTTGCGTAAAGCGTCGGGGTACGGCTCGCTTCCGTAGGGACCACGGCGATCAGCTTTTCGAGGAGGGAGAGCGCCTCCTTCGTTATCCCCCAGCTTCCGAGGAGCCCCCCTTCCCTCGCCAGTACGGACATAGACCGCTCAAGCTCCTCCTGAGTAAGCTCTCCGTCGCTCCCGAACCCGAAGAGCCCCATTATCGCCGGCATTCTTTTTTCGATCATGGCGAAAGACGCCGTCATTATCGAATCCGCGAGCGGGCTCATAAGCCCGGGCTCGTTCCCTAAAGCGAGCAGATCACCCCCGACGTCTATGCCCATAATCAGATCGGCCCCAAGCTCGCCCGCAGCGTGGAGGATTCCATCAGCTACGGCCTCAGGGCCGGGATGAATGTTAATTAAGAGAGTCTCCTCCCCGAGGACCTCCGCCACTCCCGATTCGGCGAACCTGACGCCCGTACTCGTTACGGTGTCCTTATTCGCAAACCAGACGACTTCGTTCAGTTTACGGGCGTTCCTTACCTCATCGAATTTTCGCGGGCCCGGCATGGGGTCTATCACGGACCTTTCCCAAGAAAGGCCCCCGAGTATGCACTCGATTCCGAAAAGACCCAGGAGGTCAGATGTCGGGATCGTGCCTACGATGTCTCCCCCGCCGCCTATGCCTATAAGCATGGCCTTCCTCGAATTCGTAAGGATATGTCTCAGCGATCTGTTAACCTGCAAGACTGCTCTCCGGTTTCAGGTGTTTGAAATACGGGAATATGCGTCAAATACTCTACTTCAAGGGGCGCAACTTTCAATTGATGCGGTGTACGGGGAATACAGGCGATGGGAGCGGAATAGTGTCAGCCGGGATTCAGGACCGGGAATGAAATTATTTTAGACAGGGCTCCACCCCGTGTGTAAATGCCGTTCAGCTTCAGATGATATGCTATTTTTATTCGGCGAAATTGATGCCGAGCCTGACCTGCGTTATCGCCTGGTTAACGAGCTCCAGGGCCTGAACCCTGTGCCCGCCCTTGTCGGGGGACGATACTTCGAGATTGATCCGCGCCGCGTGCAGGTTGCCGAGCGCCTGCTCCATGTTCGGCTGGTATCCGGGCTGGGCATTCGCTTCCCTGAACATATTAAAAGTGCCCATGAGAAACGCGGCAAAGAGAACGCCCGCTAAAAACGGCAGTGAAACCTTTATTATCCTCGACATGACGGCTCTCCCTATCGAAAAGGAATTTATAGAAACTATAAAACACGCGATAAGCTGCTGCAAATCAAATTTAAAGCCATAGTGCTGTGCATGGTCAGCGTTTGACCTTGTATCCGACCTTCTCCCTGTCCCAGGTATCTTTGGTGATGCCCGTCTCGCGGAGCTTGTTCTTCTGCACCCTCTCCGTCCCCGTCTTGGGCAGTATCGTCTCGAACCGTATGAATCTCGGGAGCATGAAGTGGGGCATCCTGGGCTCGAGGAATTCCATGAGCTCGTGCGGATCGATTTTTTTGCCCCTCCTGGGAACCACTACGATCATGACCTCGTCCTCGGCGTACCCCCCGCTCTCAGCCTTAATGCCTATGACGCCGCACTCCTCTATATCGAGGTGGGAGCTCACGATCTTCTCGACCTCGAACGAGCTTATGTTCTCGCCCCTCCTCCTTATATAGTCCTTCACCCTGTCCACGAAATATATGTATCCGTCCTTGTCCATCATGCCCGCGTCCCCGGTATGGAACCAGAAGTTCCTGAAGTCCTGCACGGTCTTCTCGGGCATCTTATTGTAGAAATGGAGCATTATGTTGGGGGTCCTCGGGCGTACTATTATCTCGCCCACGTGTCCCCTCGGGACTTCCTCGTCGGTCTCCGGGTCGGCGACCTTGATCTCGTAACCGGGCGCTTCCTTGCCGCACGAGCCCACCCTGAAAGGCTCGCCCGGCCTCATCCACGTGCACTGCCCTATCTCCGTAAGCCCGTACCCTTCCATGAACCTGATATTAAACCTCTCCATAAATTTCTCTATTATGTCGTGAGGCGCGGGGGAGCCCAGAACGAGCCTTACCTTGTGCTGCTTTTCCTCGGGCACGGGCGGCGTGTTCCACATGAAATAGGCCATGGTCCCGACGATGTTGAACTTGGTCACCCCGTGGTCCTTGATCCATTTCCAAAACTGGCTCGCCGAGTACTTCTCCTCGACGACCACCTTGGCCCCCTTGATAAGAGCCGGGTATACGGACATTACCATGGCGTTCGAATGATATAGCGGGAGGCACGTGAAGCAGACGTCCCGCGGGCCCACGTCCATTATCTCGGCATAATTCCTGGCGCTCGAGTAATCGGCTGCGCAGGGCCTCACGACCCCCTTCGACCTCCCGGTCGTGCCCGACGTATACATGAGCCTCGCATAATCCATGAACGTGATATCGACGCCCGGGTCAGTGCTCTTCTGGGACTTTATGAACTTCGAGTACGGGGTCATGCTCTCGAAATTAAAACCGTGTTTATCGAATTTATCGCTGCCGCCCCTGGTCCATACTATTACACGCTCGAGCTGCGGCAGGTCGTTCGCTATGGGGGGCATCCTGTCGAGATACTCCTCGGCTATGAAAAGGGCCTTCGAATCGGAGCTGTCGAGTATGTACTGGAGGAAATCCATCTTGTACGCCGTGTTTATCGGCACCATGACGGCGCCCATTTTCAGGATGCCGAACCACGTAATCACGTAATCGTCCGAATTCGGCATATACACCGCGACCTTCTCGCCTTTCTTTATACCGAGCCTGAGGAGCCCGTTGGCGATCTTGTTCGCCAGCTGGTTTGTCTTGAAATAACTGAGCGGCTTCCTGTACCCGAACTGGAGGAACGGTTTCGTTCCCAGCTTCTTTGCCTGCTGCTTGAGTATCCTGGGAAGCACCCAGTTGATCTTATCCTGGCCCGCGTACCACTCCACATTGAACTTGCCGTTCTCCCGCTTGTAGGTGACAGGATGCATGAGGTCGCGGCCCTTCTTCCGCTTGGGTTTGGATGCCATTCTTATATCCCCTCTCGAGCGATCTCGAATAAATAACTTTTGAATTTTTAACAGAGACCGATTTCATTTTCTACTTTATTTTTTTATGGTGAAAAGTCAAGTCCTTCAAACGGTACAGCCCCATGAGTATCTCAGGCAAACAAACAAATCGGAAACGGGGAGTGACAGATCAGGAGACACCGCCGTCGGCGGGAGGTCCCGCTTCCTCGACCGGGGCAGCCTTTTTGCCGAACATCCAGGCCACAAGGATCCCGAGCTCGTAGAATACTATTATCGGGAGGAACATGAACATAAACGATATTGCGTCCGTTGTAGGCGTGAGCACGGCGGCAGCGACCGCGCTTACGAGGATAGCGTACTTCCTCTGTTTTCTGAGCCATGCGCTGTTAACAATCCCGATCCTCGCTAAAACAAAAATCACGAGAGGGAATTCGAAAATAAGCCCGAAGCCCAGGATAAGGGTCATAAAGAAGGAAAGGGCCTGGCTTATGGAGGGAAACGCCTTGACGTATTCCGACGAATATTCGTTGAGGAGGAACTTGAACGCGGGCGGCGCGGCCACGTAGTAGCAGAACGAAGCCCCGAAAGCGAAGAACAGGGTCCCGAAAAAAATAAACGGAATTATTATCTGCCTTTCATGCTTGTATAGCCCGGGCGCAATGAATTTCCAGGCCTGGTAGAGGATAAAGGGCACCGCGGCGGCAATCGCCGCAAATATGGAAACTTTAAGATAAGTCATGAACCCTTCGGCGGGCATCGTAAATATAAGCGTGCTACCCTGGGGGAGGTTGTCCCTGATAGGCTCCATAAGGAAATCGAATAGCTGATTCGAAAAATAGTAAGCAGGTATGAAACAAACGAGAATTGCGAGGAGCGACCAGAGTATCCTCCGCCTCAATTCCCCCAGGTGCTCAAGGAACGACATTTTGGATTCTTCCATAGATGGGGCAAAAGCTTAACCCAATAGCGGAGCGTTCTCAAACAACGCCCTCCGGCATGTATGCTAACATCGTCCATCCGGCGGTAATTCCCCAGGCGCTCCGGTATCAGACGCCTCCAGGCGGGGAACCCATGTAATTGACAACAAATCATGGCTCGCATATATTGTTATCCCGTTAAAATCATCCCTTGTCATCTCTCGGAGGAAGAATTGAAAGTACTGATTACAGACGGTATGACCAAGGAAGGGCTGACCATTCTGGAATCCGCAGAAGGTCTCGACCTGGACGTCAGAAAGAGCACGTCTAAGGAAGAATTGGCGGGAATCATAGGCGGTTACGACGCTATCATAATAAGGAGCGCAACCAAGCTCACTGCGGATTTGATAGAAGCCGGAAAGAACCTGAGGGTAATAGGCAGGGCGGGGATAGGCGTCGACAACGTTGACGTCGAAGCGGCGACGAAGAAAGGAATCGTCGTAATGAACACCCCTGAGGCAAACGCAATCACCACGGCCGAGCATACGATTACCCTGATGCTCTCCCTCGCGAGACAAATACCTCAGGCGCACGCGTCCCTGAAGTCGGGCAAATGGGAAAGGAATAAATTCAGGGGGATAGAAATCTACGGCAAGACGCTCGGATGCATAGGCCTCGGCAATATAGGCAAGCTCGTCGCGGAGAGGGCGATCGGACTGAAGATGAACGTAATCGCCTATGATCCGTTCCTCTCAAAGGAAGCGGCCGAGAGAACAGGCGTGGAGCTTGTAACGCTCGACGATCTTCTAAAGAGGTCCGATATCATAACGATACACACCCCCCTTAACTCTGAAACGAAGAACCTTATCAATAAAGACACCCTCGAAAAAACGAAAAAGGGATTGGTCCTGATAAACTGTGCGCGCGGAGGGGTGATAAACGAAAAAGACATCTCCGAGGCTATAAAATCAGGCAGGGTCGCGGGGGCGGCTTTTGATGTCTTTATAAACGAGCCTCCCGAAGAGGGGAACCCTCTTCTCGCGCTCGAAGATAATGTGGTATTTACCCCGCATCTCGGAGCTTCCACGGAAGAGGCGCAGACCAAGGTCGGGGTAGCGATCGCGGACCAGATAGTGGATTTCCTTAATAACGGGGTGGTCAAAAACGCTGTGAACATGCCTTCCGTGAGTCTCGAAGTGCTAAAGACCATGAAGCCGTATCTCAACCTTGCGGAGAAGCTGGGGAGCCTGCAGGGCCAGCTATGCAAGGGCGGGGTTAAGGAAATACACATAGAATACGACGGAGAGGTTTCGGAGCTCGATACTTCCCCCCTAACCGTGGCGGCGCTCAAGGGGTTCCTCACGCCGATGATGGACGTCGTCGTGAGCCACGTAAACGCCCCCGTGATTGCGGAGGAAAGGGGCATAAAGGTAATCGAGTCGAAGTCCTCGCAGACAAAAGACTATACGAGCCTAATATCCATAAAGGTCAAGACGGAAGACGGCGAGAGCCATGTGTCGGGCACGATATTCGGGAAAGAAGAGCCTAGATTCGTAAGGATAAACGGTGTTACAATTGACGTTGTGCCGAAGGGTTACCTCCTCGTAAGCGAGAACAACGACAGGCCGGGGTTCATAGGGGCCATGTGCACCTTGCTCGGGGAGAACGGGGTCAACATAGGACTGCTTCATCTCGGCAGAGAGGCGATAGGCGGGAGGGCGATAGTCTTTACGAACGTCGACTCCCCGGTGCCGGCTAAAGTGATCGATAAAATATCTAAACTCCCGGATATCATTTCCGTGACGCAGGTCAAGCTTTAATGATAAACCGCCTCAGTCTTCCACAGGGCGTAAAAGACTATACGCCCGAGAAAGCAGAAGAATTAAGAAGGATAGAAGAAGGTCTGCTCGAAGAGTTCGGCAGGTGGGGGTACAGAAAGATCATCACCCCCCTCTTTGAATACCTGGAGCCGCTATCGGTGGGACTCGGTGACGAACTGAAAAGCAAGGTCATGAAGTTCGTCGACCCGTCCACGGGAGACGTCGTGGCGCTGAGGCCCGACATTACGCCTCAGGTAGGAAGGATAGTCGCGACTCAGATGAAGGACCATACCGCACCGCTCAGACTCTGTTACAACGGCAGGGTCGTAAGGTTCGAAGAAAAGGGGAGCGGCAAGGAGCGGGAAATATTCCAGGTCGGATGCGAGCTCGTCGGGCTCTCCACACCTGAAGCCGATGCTGAAATAATAGCCCTGGGGGTGAAGTCGCTCGGGAAATCGGGGATCAAGAACCTCGTGCTCGACATCGGACACACGGGAATCCTGAGAAACCTCCTGTCGAAGACAGGCGAGCTGAGAGAAAGCATCGAAGAGGCGCTTAAAAAAAAAGACCAGGAAGCCTTGTCCCGGGCTATCGGTAAAACGCACGCTCCCAAGAATATTAAAGACACGATTTTGAAGCTCCCCGAGCTCTTCGGCGGAAGACACATTCTGTCCGAGGCTAAGAAAATCACGTCCATCAGAAAATACGTGCACGAACTCGAAAGCGTGCTGAGCGTCATCGACGACTATCAGTCCGAGTGTGAGATAAACATAGACCTCGCCGAGATAAGGGGCTTCAATTACTACACTGGCGTGACGTTCGAGATCGTCTCGCGCGACATCATGGCCCCTCTCGTAAGGGGAGGACGTTACGACGAGCTCATGGGGAAGTACGGCTACGACTCGCCGGCGACCGGGTTCGCGATCGACGTCGAAACCCTTCTGAGCACATCCAAAAAAGACAGGGAAGGGAATCAGATACATTTCGTCGTAATACCCAAGAAATCGTCTCTGAGACGGGAAGCCATACGGCTTGCGGAATGGCTTAGATCGAGCGGCTTCAAGGTCGTGCTGGACCTCAATCTCGATGCCAGGCAGAGGGAGCTAAGGATAAAAGAGAACCGCGCTTCGAACTTCTACGGAGTCATACTCCTCGAGACGCCGAGGAAAATTAAGCTCATCGAGTCGAGGAGAGGCGCCTGCAAGGAATTTTCCAACCTCGAGGAGCTCCTCAAAGGGGGGATCTGAGTATGCCTAACATAGTAGTCATAGGCGCTCAATGGGGGGATGAGGGCAAAGGCAGGATAGTCGACCTGATTTCGGAGAACGTCGATATAATAGCCCGCTATCAGGGCGGGAATAACGCCGGGCACACCATAGTCATCGGAAAAGAGAAGGTGGTGCTCCATCACCTGCCCTCCGGAATCCTCCGGGAGGGGAAAGTATCCGTTATCGGGAACGGGGTGGTCATAGACCCCAAAGTGCTACTCGAGGAGATTAAGGGGCTGAGGGCGGCCGGTTATCGAGCCGACTCCGGAAATCTGAAAATAAGCGACAGGGCGCACGTGATTATGCCCTACCACAGGGAGATAGACATAGCGCGTGAAACAATGTCACGCGGGAACGGGAAGATAGGGACGACGGGCAGGGGGATAGGCCCCGTATACGAAGATAAGGCCGCGAGAAGGGGGATCAAGTTTTCAGACCTGATCGATCCCGAGTCCCTGAGGGAGAGACTCGCAAGCGTGCTCGAAGAGAGGAATATGTACCTGGAGCACGTGCTTGGCAGAAAACCCCTAAAGTTCGACGATATATACCGTGAATATGAAGAGTACGGAAGGGAGCTCAAGGACTTCTCCTGCGACGTTTCGAGCCTTCTGAACAGATCCATCAGCGAGGGGAAGCGTGTCCTGTTCGAGGGCGCTCAGGGGGCGCTCCTCGACATCGATCTCGGCACTTATCCGTTCGTCACGTCTTCGAGCGCGGGCTCCGGAGGCGCATGTACCGGCACGGGAGTGAGCCCGACCAGGATAGACTTAGTCCTCGGCATCGCGAAAGCCTACACCACGAGGGTCGGCGAAGGGCCGTTCCCCTCGGAGATAGAGGGGGAGCTTGGCGAGAGGCTCAGGGAGGCCGGGGGCGAATACGGAGCGACCACGGGCAGGTCAAGAAGGTGCGGGTGGTTTGACTGCGTCGCATTGAAATACGCGGCGATGACAAACGGCATCTCCCGCCTGGCAATAACGAAGCTCGACGTTTTGTCGGGCTTTGATACGATAAAAGTATGCGTGGGTTACAGGTACAGGGGTGAGATACTCTCGGACTTCCCCTCGAATATCAACATACTAAAAGACTGCGAGCCGGTCTATGAAGATATAGAGGGCTGGAAGGAAGATATTTCAACCGTAACAGATTTCGGAGATCTGCCCGCCCATGCAAGAAATTATATCAGGAAGATAGAACAACTGACCGGCGTTACGATCTATGCGGTTTCTCTCGGAGCGTCGAGAGAGAAGATCCTGTTCCTTTCGGATTTATTTCAGTAAACTTCAGAATTAATCGAATTCGTATTCCCTTAACCAGTAACTCAGGTTCGGACTCCAGCTCTCCAGACGCACCGCTTCGATCCTGTTATAGAAGTATTCCCCCTCGGTCTGGAAATCCTTCCTGAAGAGACCGACGACCCTTATATAATCACCGTCGGCAACCGGGGCCTCGCCGTTAACGTAAACGTCTATCCCGATCCCCGTCCTGTCTGCAAGGGTGAACACTGTAAAGACCTCCTCTACACCATTTTCAGTCACTCCCACAGACTCGACCCTCGGACGCCATATTTTTCCTATAACTATAACTCCGGACATGTCATAGGCGTCGGGGCTGGCGAGTATGGTCGCTATACTGACGTTCTGGGAAGGGAGCGCCGTATCCGGGTCCCTCCATTCACGGGAACACGCCGCGCATAACGAAAGCACTATTACAAGCGATAGGGCGCATAATAATCTTTGCATCGGGTATGCCTCCGTTGAGGATGCCGGTCAGTATTGAATTATAACACAAACCTCAGGAATAATTCTCATAAGCTTCTATAATTTTTCTAACCAGCGGGTGCCTTACGACGTCGTTCTTCGAAAAATATACGAAGGATATCCCCTCTATTTTTTTCATCAGCATCTCGGCTTCGAGTAAGCCCGACCTCTCGCTCGCGGCCAGGTCTACCTGCGTGGTATCGCCCGTTATAACGGCCTTAGAGCTGTATCCGAGCCTCGTAAGGAACATCTTCATCTGCATCGAAGTCGTGTTCTGGGCTTCGTCGAGTACTATGAAGGCGTCATTCAGGGTCCTCCCCCTCATGAACGCGAGGGGGGCTATCTCGATCGCTCCCTTCTCGACCAGACGGGAGGCTTTGTCATAATCCATCATATCGTAGAGCGCGTCGAGGAGCGGCCTCAGATAAGGGTCGACCTTCTGCGACAGGTCGCCCGGAAGGAACCCGAGCTTCTCCCCCGCCTCTACAGCGGGCCTCGTGAGCACTATCCTGTTGACCTCCTTATTTACGAAGGCCGATACCGCCATGGCCATCGCCAGGTAGGTCTTTCCGGTCCCCGCGGGACCGATCCCGAACACGATATCGTGCTTTCTTATAGATTCGATATACACCTTCTGTGCAATGCTCTTGGGAGCGATTATCCGTTTCCTTGTCGATATGCAAACGGTGTCGAGGAACACATCCGCAAGCCGGATCTTCCCCTCGTCCACTATCCTCGCGGCAAGCTCGATATCCGAAGGGTCGAGCGTATAGCCTTTTTCCAGAAGGCCGTAAATCTCACGTAAAAACCTGTTGGCCGACTCCACCCCTTGTTCTTCGCCTTCGAGGTTCAGTTTCCCGCCCCTCGAATGGATCTTGATCCCGTAATGGCCCTCAATTTCCTTCAGGTTGTCGTTATTCTCCCCGTAAAGCTCCTTGACAAGATTGTTGTCGCCGAATTCGAGCTCCTTCGTGCTGCCGTTTTGGATCGTCATGGTTTCCTGCATATCTATTTTGTCTTTCCTCCTCCTGCATATGTGCCGGGGCTCATATTTAGAATATATGCATTAAATTGGTGTTGTTTTGCCTGCGAAAAAAGATATGTAAGCTTTGATGTCCGGAATATAGCGGGACTTTGACGGATTACCGAAGGAATATTCAGGGGTTGCTTTATTTGTTTTCCCAACGATGAAGTAAGGTACTAACGGGGATTTCTTTCATTTTTAATAGTGATTAGTATAACAGAACGCGCGTCAAATCCAACACCGAATACCCATGATCCAATCCGGCGGAGAGCGCCCGTTCAGTCGTCGATAAAACGGGGATCCGGGTACTTGAACCGATATTCGAGAAGTTTCTTGAGCTTATCGCTCTTTACTATCTTAAATCCCCCGGCGGCGTCCTCGAAGCCGGGGGGTTCGAGCCCAAGTTTTCGAGCCTGGGCCGTGTAATATTCCTTTCTTACGGGATGCTCGTCCGCGCACGCGTTAAACGTCTCTCCCCAAGCGTTCCGCTCGATAATTCTATGGATGATCCCCAGGCAGTCGTCTCTGTGTATGAGGTTCACGGGAACATTGCCCCCGGTAATACCCTTTCTGCCGGCCAGGAACCTGCCGGGCATGCGGTCGTAGCCTATGAGCCCCCCGAATCTGATTATCGTCGTCTCGAACCGGGAGGAGTCCCGGAGGAGCCTCTCGGCCTCGAGAAGGGCGATTCCAGACGGCTTTGTCGGCGGCGAGATATCGTCTTCAGAGACTTCACGGTCGAGATCCGGATAAACGGACGTCGAGCTCACGAAGAGCACCTTTTTAACGGGTGAGGACTCCATACGGGCTATCAGCGATCTTATCTGGGCCGGATGATAATCGGCGATGTCGTCCCTCCTCTCGGGAGGAAAATTAACCACGATCACGTCGCAATTAAAAAATTCATCGGCAGAGTCGCCCCTGAGCCCGGGATCGAGGACCAGATAAAATGGCTCGATACCGCGGGCCCTGATTACTTCGAGCTCGCTCCGGGTACTGGTCGAGCCCTTGAGCTCATAACCCTTCCCGATCAGATAATCGGCCAGAGGCAGCCCGAGCCAGCCGCACCCCAATATGCTTATCGTTTCCATTCGATCTCACGGGCAAGCGGTATTAACGGACGTTCATCGCCCCGGAGGGGGCAGAGACCTTCACTTAGCCCCATTACGTTCAATTAGTGAGACGCTCGAGCGCCTCTTTGTATTTTTCGGATGTTTTCCTGACCACGTCGGGGGGTAGGGACGGCGCGGGGGGGCGTTTGTCCCAGTCGAGGGACTCGAGATAATCCCTCACGAACTGCTTGTCGAAGCTCTTCTGGGGGCCTCCGGGCTTATATCCGGCCATGGGCCAGAATCTCGACGAATCGGGCGTGAGGGCCTCGTCTATGAGGAGAAGCTCGCCCGTCTTTTCGTCCATCCCGAATTCGAACTTGGTGTCTGCGATTATTATCCCTTTCTTCTCCGCGATATCCCTGGCCCTCGAATAAACCGCTATGCTAACGTCCCTGACCCTTTCCGCGAGCCCCATCCCGATAAGCTCAGCCGCTCTCCCGAAACTGATGTTCTCGTCGTGGGTGCCTTCCTCGGCCTTGGTCGATGGGGTGAAAATGGGCTCTTCGAGCTTGGAAGATTCCGGAAGCCCCGGCGGAAGCGGGATGCCGCAAATGGAACTGCTCTCCCTGTACTCTTTCCAGCCCGAGCCCGCAATGTACCCCCTTACGATGCATTCGACGGGGAGGGGCTTTGTCTTCCTCACGAGCATGCTCCTGCCTTCGAGCACCCCCCGGTACCTCCTGAATTCTTTCGGGTAATCGTTCACATCGGTCGAGATCAGGTGGTTCCGGATGATGTCGCTCGTTTGCCCGAACCAGTACTTCGATATCATATTCAAGACCTTCCCCTTCCCAGGTATCCCTTCGGGGAGGACTACGTCGAACGCCGAAATACGGTCTGAAGCGACGAGCAGAATCCTGTCGCCGAGGTCGTAGATGTCCCTGACCTTGCCCCTCCTGGGAGGCTTCACACCCTCGAAATCAGTCCGCATCACTATTACGTCGCCGATTGTAGCCGTATCCCCCATGAGATAGTTGAAAAACAGCGGAGAGAATTCTAGTAAAGAAAAAAAGATATGTCAAAACCCGGGACGGCATGCGAATATACGGCCGGGCATACGCGGCGGGCGGGCGATGTCATGACCTCACTCCGCACCGCGAGACGCCCTGCCCCTCATCCTCGATGCGTCGAGGATATCCTTCAGAAACCACATCATCAGGAGCGGGAGATAATAAAAAAGCGTGATATAGAAGGACGTAACGAGGTCCGGGTATAAAGCCCATATCCCTGCGAAATCCAGGAGCGCGACTAAAATCAGAACCAGGTACGCCCTCTTATAGGGATCGGAAACCCATCTTCGCAGTACGAGATGCGCGCCTCTCGAAAGTATAGTGACGTTTATAAATGCCCCGGCCAGCC
>MFCJ01000149.1:11467-12255 GCA_001775255.1 Candidatus Dadabacteria bacterium RIFCSPHIGHO2_12_FULL_53_21 | reverse complement strand
TTTATTCCTGAAGGAGGTTAAGAATGAACGAAAGGGTCGCTCTTATAACCGGAGGGGCTAAGGGGATAGGGAGGGAGATCGCCCTTGCCCTTGCGGATAGAGGATGGTCGGTCGCCGTCTGCTACAGGAAGAGCAAAAAAGAAGCAACCGAAACAGTGAAGGATATAGAGTCGCGCGGGGCAAGGGGCATACACTATAAATCGGACGTATCGAACCCCGCGTCCGCCGTTGACCTCGTGAGGAAGGTCGAGGCGGAATTCGGGAGGATAGACGCGCTCATCAACTGCGCCGGGCCCTACCACCGTATCAATCTGCTGAAGGAATCCGTCGAAGGCTGGCACGAGATGTTCGACAACAACCTGCATCCGGTGTTCTATCTCTCCCGCACCGTCGCGGAAGGCATGAAGGCACGAGGATGGGGGAGGATAATCAACTTCGGGATGGCGAACGCCGACAAGATGAGCGCCCAGACCGAGATAACGGCTCATTATATAGCGAAGGCGGGCGTGCTCATACTAACGCGCTCGCTCGCACGTCTCCTGGCGCCTCACGGCATCACGGTGAACGCGATATCGCCCGGATTTATCGATTCGGGCAGCGCTCCGATAGAGGAGCTCGAGAGCATGGTGAAGACCATACCCGCGGGATACATCGGGAGCACGAAGGACGCAGTCGACACGGCTTTGTTCCTTCTTTCCGACGATGCTCGTTACGTAAACGGCGCGAACATTCATCTCAGCGGCGGGTGGGGACTTTGATACGCGTGCCGTCATCTTAGCGCCCTCCAC
>MFCJ01000149.1:0-11451 GCA_001775255.1 Candidatus Dadabacteria bacterium RIFCSPHIGHO2_12_FULL_53_21 | reverse complement strand
CAGCGTTGGTTATAATCATTTCCCTTATGGACCTGGATTTACTTAAGAAACTCTGCGAAGCGCCCGGGCTGCCCGGCCATGAAGGGCCTGTTAAGGAAATTATCAGGGGGATATTCGCCGAATTCACGAGCGAGATCAGAGAGGACGCACTCGGCAATATCATTGCGCACGTACCCGGCAAGGGGCCGAGGCTCGTCATCGACGCCCACACCGACGAAGTCGGGTTCATGGTGAGCCATATCGACGCCAAGGGGTTCCTTCATGTGATCCCGCTCGGCGGTATGGACCCGAGGGTCTTTTACGCGCAGAGGATAACCGTGTGGGGAAGGAAGCCCGTCACGGGGACCGTCGCAGCAATACCGCCCCACGTGAGCAGGAACGCGAACAACAAGGAAGCGCCCGAGGTGGAGGACTGCGTCGTCGACCTGGGTCTTTCCCCGGACAAGGTGAATGACCTCGTGAGGGTCGGGGACGTGGCATCGTTCTGCTATCCTTTCGAAGAGACTGAAGACGCGCTCATCTCCAAGGCTATAGACGACAGGGTCGGCCTCTTCGTCATGATAGAAGCGCTCAGAAAAAAGCCTAAACTCTCCTGCGACCTCTATCTCACCGCTTCATGTCAGGAGGAGGTGGGGCTCAGGGGGGCGCACGTGATAGTGCCGGCTATTGAACCCGATTTTGCGATAGCCATAGAAGGGACGGTCGCCATGGACGTGCCGGGCGTGTCCGAGTACAAGACGCTCGCCAATACCGGCAAGGGGCCCGAGGTGAGGCTCTCGGACAGGTTCCTCGTCGCACACAGGCCTTTCAGCGACTTTATTATGAAAACCGCCGAGCGTAAAAATATCCCATATCAGATCACGGTGAAGAAGGCTGGCTCGACCAACGCCACGGCGATGCAGGTCACGGGAAAGGGCACGCGCGCCGCGTCCGTTTCCGTGCCGGTCAGATACCTCCACAGCCCGAGCTGCCTCGCCTATAAATCGGATATCGGGCATACAATCGACCTCATCCACGCGGTCATAGAAAAAATCGGGGATTTTGGGAAAGACCCTTCTCTCTGATACACTTATTACGCATAATGCGGAATAAGAATTATTTACTCCCCCTGCTTGCCGTTTTATTCCTCGTCCGGCTGATCCCCGGAGAAAACGCTTACTGCAAAAGCGTCTCTGTAAATACGCCCGGGGAAACTAATGCTGCCCCGACCCTCGAGAACGCATGGGAGATATTCGGGGTCTATCACGAGGACCCGGGCAAAATAGACGAGACTATAGCCCTCACGGAAGAGGTACTGAAGCGCGACCCCGGTAACGTCACCGCGCTCGTTTTCCTCTCCCGCGTATGGCTCACGTACGGATACGTGAAGGCGCGGTCCAAGGAGGAGCTTATACGCGTCTTCGAGAACGGGAAAAACGCGGCGGAGAAAGCGATCGGGATCGAACCCGGCAGCGCCGACGCCCATTTCTTCTACGTCGCCAACCTGGCTTCGCTCGGCGATACGAAGGGGCTCTTCAACTCCCTCTTCATGCTGCCCGAGGTGAGGAGAGAGCTTGAGACGGTGCTCGAGCTCGACCCTGACCACGTGAACGGGCTCGCGATGACCGGGGCGCTCTATCTCTATCTGCCGTCCGTGCTCGGGGGAGACCTCCACATTTCCGAGGTATATCTCAAGAGGTCAGTCTCGCTCGACCCGCACGTTTCATCAGCCGGGCTATATCTGGCGGCCAATCTGAAGAGGCAGAAGAAATACGACGAGGCGCTCGAAGTCTTAAACGGCATACTGAACGACAGGAACCCGTCCTTCTATCCCGACTGGGTGGAGAACAGGAAGTACGCGTACATGATGAGGAAGCAGATCAAACAGGAAATGGGCGGCGAGACGGCTAAAAAGGATGAAGCCAGTACGCTCAATTGAAATTACAACGCATTTGAATCAGGTTTGAGGGACGTATGTACATAGAAGAACTTCTCGCTCTTTTCGATACGGCCGCAGCAGGCTTCCCCGCGCTTAAATCCGAGCGTGTGAGGGAGGAGCTCAGGCGCGCGATCGAGGGCAGGAAATACGACCTCCAGGACGTAGCCCTCATAGAGGCAATTCTTAAGCAGGACAGCCGCGACCTCGTAGAGTCCTTTACGGAGGCATACGGACCGGGATTAAAGGGGTTTGAAAACGAATCCGGGAATATGGAGTATCCGGACGGGGTCGGCCCTGAAACTGAGGCGATACGTATATATATCGCCTCCCTTGAGCATCTGATCAATTATTACCACACGAGCCTTATAGGCAAGCACTTCTCGAGCACCTGATAAGCGGGAGGCGACTGCCCTTCCCTTTCGGCGCTCTCAATCAGGCCTTCTTCTTTTTGCCCCTTTCTGACATCGGCACGTATTTGCGGTCCATTTCGCCCAGGTAAATCTGCCTCGGGCGGGCGATCCTCCTCTCGGGGTCTTCCAGGAGCTCGATCCACTGCGCGAGCCACCCCGGGTTACGCCCTATAGCAAAGAGCACCGTGAACATGTCGGTCGGTATGCCCATGCTCTGGTATATGAGGCCCGAGTAGAAGTCCACGTTCGGATAGAGCTTCCGCTTGACGAAGTAGTCGTCCTCGAGCGCTATCTTCTCCAGCTCGAGCGCGATTTCGAGGAGCGGGTTCTTGCCCTTGACCTCGAAAACGTCGTATGCGATTTTCTTTATTATCTTGGCCCTCGGGTCGTAAGACTTGTAGACCCGGTGCCCGAAACCCATGAGCCTGAATTCACCCGTCTTGGCCTTCTTGATGTATTCGGGGATGTTGCTGACGGACCCTATCTCCCTGAGCATCTGGAGCACGCCCTCGTTTGCGCCTCCGTGGAGGGGCCCGTAGAGCGCAGCTATTGCCGCGGCCGTCGCGGAATACGGGTCGGGGAGCGAGCTTCCGACGTTACGCATGGCGCTCGCGCTGCAGTTCTGCTCGTGGTCTGCGTGGAGTATGAAAAGCACGTCTATTGCCTTTTCTATAGCGGGGTTCGGCTTGTATTTGAGCTCGGTCATCTTAAAGAGCATGTTGAGGAAATTCCCTGCGTAGGAGAGGTCGTTATCGGGATACACGTAAGGCATGCCCATCGTATGGCGGTACGCGAACGCGGCCATGGTCGGCATCTTCGCGATGAGCCTGTGCACCTGAATGTCGCGTATTTCCTTGTTGAATATGTCCTTGGCTTCGGGGTAGAAGGTCGAAAGCGCCCCTACCGTTCCGAGGAGCATCCCCATCGGGTGGGCGTCGTAACGGAATCCGTCCATGAACCTCTTTATGTTCTCGTGGACTATGGTGTGATGGATGATGTTGTGCACCCACTGGTCGTATTCCGGTTTCGTCGGCAGCTCGCCGTGCAGGAGCAGGTACGAGACCTCGAGGAAATTGCTCTTCTCGGCGAGGTCCTCGATCGGATAGCCCCTGTACTGGAGTATGCCGTTATCTCCGTCTATGAAGGTAACCTTGCTTATGCAGGCCGCCGTATTCCCGAATGCGGGGTCATAGCTCATCATACCGAAATCGTCGTCCTTGACCTTTATCTGCTTCAGATCGGCAGCCCTTATGGTGTCGTTCTCGATCGGTATCTCGTAACCCTTCCCCGTCCTGTTGTCTGTGATGGATAACGTGTCCTTAGCCATGGTAATTCCTCCTTGTACGCTTTTCTTTCCTGCAAGGTTTTTTGTTTTGTTTTACTTCCAATTCAATTTTAAGGAGTATTTGTCCTAAATACGAGCGTTTGCGAACAACTAAACTTACCTTAACCCCCGAAATTATCAATATATATAAAAAATTTCGGGCGGGTGTATTATCACCCGGTAAATACGCCCTTCCCTTCCCTCGCCGCGGCAGGACCCGGACATGCCGGTGCATGGTCTAGGCGAGCTTTATCGGCACGGGTGAAATGCATCCGATAAATATTAAAAGCGCAATGAATCCGAGGAGTTTCCTCCCCGTGTCGAGCTCTCCCTCGTCGTGTATGGTGGGCGGGTGCTTCGTCCCCATGAACGTGAGCAGGACGGCCCACAGTATCCAGCCGGGCCAGCCTTCGAATTCGGGCAGGCGGCTCAAGAGTTCGCCCGCGCTGCTCCCCGTGAGCCTCTGAGAGAGGAGGAACAGGGGTTCGGTCCCTATGCCGAATATTATCAGGAGTGCAATCATGGCGATGGAGACGATTCTGTGCGTCTTCTTCGAAAACAGGGAATACACGATGTGCCCTCCGTCGAGCTGACCTGAAGGTATGAGGTTAAGTGCGGTTACGAAAAGCCCGACCCAGCCGGCGAATGCGACCGGGTGGAGGAAGAGGTCCTTCCCTTCGGGTATCTTCCCGATGAATATCCCCGAGAAGAATGAGAATATGAGGGGCGACCCGAGCGTGAGCCCCTGCTCCCCGGCACTGCCGGCGATGTCCACTATAGTCGAGAGCTTGATGCCTATGATGAGGACCGGGACGCTGGCTAATATGCCCGCGAGCGGGCCCGCTATTCCTATATCGAAAAGGGCTTTCCGGGTCGAGATCGGGGACTTGATCTTTATGAACGCGCCGAACGTGCCTATGGGCGAGATTATGGGCGGCGCGGGGATAAAGTACGGGGGCGTTATATCGACCCCGTATTTCCTTCCGTAAAAATAATGCCCCATCTCGTGAGAGCCGAGTATGAACAAGAGAGCGCCCGAGAACGCGAGCGCGCTCAGAACGGTGCCGCCGAACGAAAGCCCCGTCGCGAACGTGGTGAATACGGTGAGTACGAAGAGTACTATGTGTATCTTTCCGACTTTCATTTAGGGTGTAAAAAATACCTTAGTAAACGGAAATTGAAAGCGGCAATGCCGGAGAGCCGGTTTATTCGATCTCTAAAAGCGCCGGGTCAACTGTCTCGAGGGCCTCGATCAGGTACCTCTCGATATCCGACTTTTTCTTTATGTTCAGGATGTCGCGCCTCACGGTGCCGAGCATGTATTTATCGAGCTTCTTGCATAGGTATCTGATGTAGGGGACGTGCGACGGCGAAATGCTCAGATGCCTGTATCCGAGGGCTATAAGACTGAGCGCCCCCGAGGGGGTCCCGGCGAGCTCGCCGCACACCGATACGTCCATGCCCGAATATCTGGTTTTGTAGTATATGTCGTCGAGGACGCGCAGCACCGCGGGGTGGAAGCCCGAGTAAAGGTGCCCCACCACGTTAGAGTTCCTGTCGACGGCGAGTATGTACTGAATGAGGTCGTTCGTGCCTACGGAAATGAAATCGATCATGTCCTTGTAGTCGTCGAGCTGGTAGAGGATCGCGGGGACTTCGAGCATTATTCCGAGCGGCGGTATTTCATTTGAAGGCAGTCCCGTTTCGGCAGCCATCTGCTCTATTATCTCCTTCGCCGTCTCCACCTCCCAGAGGTTCGTTATCATCGGGAGGAGTATCCTGAAGCGGTATCCCTTCTTCAGCGTGAGCAGTATCGACCGTATCTGGTTCTTGAAGAGGTCCAGGTACTCCATAGAGAACCTTATCGCCCGGAGCCCGAGAAGCGGGTTGTCTTCCTTCGGGAACTCGAAGTAGGGAAGGAGCTTGTCGGCCCCTATGTCGAGCGTGCGGACGGTGACGTACCCTTCGAACTCCCTCGCGAGGTCGGTGTAAATCTTCACCTGCTCCTTTATCCCGGGCCACTTGGTGTACTGGGTGAATGCGAATTCCGTGCGGAAGAGGCCTACGTCATTTATGCCGTAATGCTTGGCGAGCTGTACGTCTATAGGGAAACCTATATTTGCCGTTATCTTCACGCCGAGCCCGTTGTGGTCGATACTCTCTTTCCCGGCCTCTTCTATTACCTCCCTCACCTTCATGAGCTTGATGTACGTGTTCTGGTACTCGGCGATGAGGCTCTCGTCGGGGTTGGAGAATATAAACCCGGTCTTGCCGTCGACTATTACCCTCTCCCCCGATTTCAGCAGGCTGCATATGTTGTCTATTCCCACAACGGCGGGTATGCCCAGGGACTTCGCGATAATGACGGCGTGGGAGGTCTCGCCCCCCCTCTCTATCACGACCCCGGACACCTTGTTCCTGAAGAGCATCGATATGAAGGAAGGCCCTATTTCGTATGCGACGAGGACTGAGCCCTCGCGGGGCTCTGCCGCGACGCTCCTGCCCTTCTTCAACTTGACGAGGTCCTGCAATATCCTCTCGCCTATGTCGCGGAAGTCCTGCGCCTTTTCCCTAAGGTATTTATCGCTCAGCTCTTCGAACTGCTGCGCTATGGATTCGATGCCTTCGATGACCGCGAGCTCGGCGGGGATATTCTTTTCCTTGAGCTTCTGCGATATGGTGTTCCTGAGCGTGGACCCTTCGAGTATCATGAGGTGGGCCCTGAATATGTCAATTTCGGCCTTGGACAGGAGGGCCTCGGAATCGAGCGTCTTGATGAGGTCGCGGAGGTCTTCCTCCACTTCCCTGAGCGCCGTTTTAAGCCTCCCTTTTTCTACCTTGGGGCTCGCAGGCGTGAGCTCGTCGGAGCTTATCTGCTGGAAGAGCCCCCTGAATATGAATACGTTGCCTATGGCGACGCCGGTCGAGACCCCCTTCCCCTGATATGTCCTCGTCTTGTGCTTGACGATCGAAGGGGTCTTCAGGCGCTCGAGCCTGTCGGCTACTTCGAGGAGCCCTGCCAGCCTCGAAGCGATTATCTGAAATAGCGTCTCCTCCGCCGGGTTGATCAGCCTCTTGTCCCTGGTCTGGCCGACGAGGACGCCGATGCACCTGTTCTGGAGGATTATCGGGACGCCTATGTAGCTCTCGTATTCCTCTTCCCCGATCTCGGGAAAATACCTGTACTTCGGGTGCTCGGACGCGGGCATTACGGTTATAGCTCTCGAGCTCTCGAACACGAGCCCCGTAAGACCCTCGTCGGGGCTGAGCGTGATCGGTGTTCTGAGCGGGTCGACGTGAAGCCCCTTCGTAGAGCGGAGCCTGAGCACGTTCTTATCCTTGTCCCACAGGTAGACCGAGACCACGTCGAAGTGGAGCGAGCCCGCGATCTTGTTCACGACCTTTTTCAGAATGGTGTTGAGGCCCGTGGATTTATTGACCAGGTCGCTTATTTCCTGGACAATCTTCAGATGAAAGTCGGCTCTGTCTACTGTTTTCTTGGTAATCATGAATTATTCCCGGCCCGGACATTAAAATACGCGGACAGGGCGTTTTCTACTGGGCATACGGCCTGTTCCGAGTATATTTTACACCGGACCCTGCGGTTTCAGCACGATACCGGAAGCGCCCGACACAAGCATCTCCGGTTCGGACGCATTATTTTTCTTAATAAATACACCGGGCGGGATTTTTTGGTATATTTATCGCCTGATTTATAATACTCGTTAAAAACCCGGATGCATAATTCCCGAATAAAAATATAATTCCGATTACGAACGGGTCAATAAGTAAACGGGACCGGGGCGAAAACTCGAATAACGGGACCGGGCCAAAGGACGAAAGGAAGCGGATAATGGAAACGCGTAATAAAGGAAAGAGGATAATAAGGGCGGCGATTATCGGGTCGGGACCGGCCGGGTTCTATACGGCCGAGCACCTTCTCAAGCAGACGGATTTCGAATTCGAGGCGGATATGTTCGACAGGCTCCCGACGCCTCACGGACTCGTGAGATCGGGCGTGGCGCCCGACCACCAGAAGATAAAGTCGGTTACGAAGGTGTACGACAAGATCGCTTCCAGCCCGAGGTTCAGGTTTTTCGGACTCGTGGAATTCGGCAGGCACATTACGCTCGAGGACTTGAAGAGGCACTACCACGTCGTCATTTTCGCCACGGGCGCTCAGACGGACAGGAAGCTCGGAATCCCCGGCGAGGACCTCAAGGGGAACCACACGGCAACCGAGTTCGTCGCCTGGTACAACGGACACCCCGATTACAGGCATATGAAATTCGACCTGTCCGGGGAAAAGGCCGCCGTCATAGGGGTGGGCAACGTCGCAATCGACGTCGCCAGGATACTCTGCCGCACCGTCGACGAGTTAAGAAAAACCGACATCGCCGACTACGCCCTCGAAGCGCTGGGCAAGAGCCGCGTCCGTGACGTGTACCTGCTCGGGAGGAGGGGCCCGCTCCAGGCCGCGTTCACCAATCCGGAAGTCAGGGAGCTCGGGAAGCTCACGGGCGCACACCCTGTGACACTCCCCCACGAAGTCGGGTACGACGAGTTTATAATCGAGGCTGTAGAGACGAATAAGGACCAGACGGCGATCAACAAGATCGAGATACTGAGGTCGTATTCCGACCCCAGGCACCACACTAAGAATAAAAGGCTCCACATCAGGTTCCTCGTTTCCCCGGTCGAGATCATAGGGGACGCCGGGGGCCATGTAGCCGCGCTGAAGCTCGCCAAAAACGAGCTCTACAGGGCCGAAGACGGAAGCGTACGCTCCCGTCCCACCGGAGAGTTCGAGGAGCTCGAGGCGGGCATCGTGTTCAGGTCTATAGGGTATCAGGGGGTCCCGCTGCCGGGCGTGCCGTTCCACGAGAAATGGGGGGTGATCGAGAACGAGAAAGGGCGTGTCACGGACCCGGGGACGGGCGGACACATGAAGGGCCTATACGCGGCCGGATGGATAAAGAGGGGGCCTACGGGCGTAATAGGAACGAACAAGCAGGACGCGGGCGAGACTGTCGGGTGCATAATCGAGGACGTAAGGAGCGGCGCTGTGATCGAGCCGCCCGAGCCGGACCCGGACAGCGTGCTCAGGCTCGTATCCGGCGCGCAGCCCGACTACGTGACTTACGAGGACTGGCTCGGGATCGATCACATCGAGATCGAGAGGGGGAAGGCCTCGGGGAGACCCAGGGTAAAGTTCACGAGCGTGGAAGAGATATTAGAAGCGCTAAAATCCAGGAAAAAGGCCGCGAACAGCCCGGATCAGACCTGAGATTACGTATAATGCATAACTTTAGATATATATGCTATCAGACTGTAGCCAATGATAATAATTTTCTTAATGGGTCGACTTTTCTCACGCGGAGCCTGATTCTCGCGCCCTCCTCCGGGACCTTATCCGAGCCCAGGCTGACCGGTGTTTCAAAGAGGTAGTCGGGAAGGTACGCGCTCGCCCTCTTGTCGGTGACAGAGCTTATGATCCCCTCGATCTCCCCCCCTTCGAGAGACCTGAGGTGCTTGTACAGCCAGTATCTCTCCCTCTGCCTCTCTATGGTTTTCTTGTCGCGAATGCCGACTTCTATGCGGGGATAGAGGTTCTCGATCTCCTCCTCCGAGTACGCGGCCTCCCCGTAGAGGAGCTCGGACACTATCTGCCTCTGCATAATAATGTCGGTATACCTCCTGATGGGAGAGGTGACCTGCGTGTAGACGTCTATGCCGAGTGACATGTGCGGCTCGGGGCTGAGCCCTACCCTGGGGGCCCTCAGGAACTTCACCACGCGCACGGGGTAAAGGGGGGCGGTCTCGTCGAGCGTCCTCACGTCGTCGGGTACGGGCTCGGGCTGCGAGCGGTAGATGCACGGGATCTTGTTCTCCCTGAGGAACCTGCCTGACATCCTGTTCATGAGTATCATCATCTCGGCCACTACGACGTGGGCTACGGAGTTCATGTAGTTCTTCTCAACTTTGATACGCCCTTCGCCGTTTATCCTGATTTTAAGCTGCGGGAGCTGGACTATGAGGGCGCCCGCTTCGAGCCTCCTGTTCCTGAGCCTGAGCGCTATCTCTCTCATCCTGATACCGCCGGGGTCATTTTGAAAGAACTCGCTGCCCCCGGCGTAGCTCATGTTCTTCCTGACCCTGATAATGGAGTTCGTGAACCTCTGGCTTTTTATGTTGTTCTCTCCGTCGAACGTTACGAAGAGCGACAGGGAAAGACGCTCGGTCCTCTCAACAAGGCTGAGCCTCTCCTTTACGAGCCTGAGCGGGAACATGTGTATGCGCTTTTCAGGGAGGTATATGGTTTCCCCGCGCCGCCCGGCCTCCTCGTCGGCGTCGCTCCATTTGGGCACGAGCGCGGCGACGTTCGAAATATGTATACCCACCTCCGTACCGTCGGCTGTCTCCCTTACCGATAATGCGTCGTCTATGTCTTCCGTGTTTTCGTCGTCTATCGAGAATATATCGAGCCCCGTTAAATCCTCGAAGCCTTCTCCGGGGAGGCCATCGCTAATCAACCTGTCGGATTCTATTTCCACGCCTTCAGGGAAGTCGTCCCTTATCGAGAACCTTTTTAATATTGGGTCTTCGTCTTCCTGCCACACCCCGG
The DNA here is from genome assembly GCA_001775255.1 of Candidatus Dadabacteria bacterium RIFCSPHIGHO2_12_FULL_53_21. Lineage (GTDB taxonomy): Bacteria > Desulfobacterota_D > UBA1144 > Nemesobacterales > UBA2774 > 2-12-FULL-53-21. The sequence continues at coordinate 1,174 of MFCJ01000149.1, read as the reverse complement.
CTTTTATCAGAAACTCGAGAGCGCCTTCGACGTCCCTTATGCCTATCTCCGACAAGAACGATTTGGCTTCCGGAGACCGGCTGAATTTATCGAGGTAGGTTATGTATCCCCTGAGAAGGTCGACGTAGCCGGAAACCTCATTCGAGGCCCCGTTCACCGGGGGATTCCCCAGGAGCACCCCTTTAGCCCAGTAAAGGGCCTTTTCGAGTTCCTCCTTCTTTTTTTCCTCGGTTTCCTTCTTCTTGATTATTTCCCCGGCCTCTTCCTCGGTCCTCGGGGTATAGCCCTCCTCTCCCCTCCTGAAATAAATATCGTCCTTATCCACGGCCCAGAAGAGGGCGAGCCTCTCCCTGTCGGAGACGCCCCTTTCCCCGAAATAGAGCGACAGCAGCTCGTCGAACGGCACCTCGTCCCCGCTGCCTTCGTAGCACTCCCATATCGTCACGAGGTCTATACCCTGTTTCTCTTCGTCGAGGTCTCTCCTCAGATCCCTGAGCTTGAGCTTTTTTTCCGAAGCCGTGAATTCCCCTTCGATCTTCAAGCCGCTTATGAAAGCGACCTTGTCCGGGTCTATGTCCGCCTCCCTGCCCTCTTCCGAGAACAGGGTCAGCTTATCCCCGAGCGCGCGGATGAAAATGCCCAGCGACGGCTCCTTCCGTTTTCTGAACAGTACGACTTCGTGCGGCGATGGGAATCTTGATCTGGTCATGGAGGTAGTATTCTAATTGAGCGGACGGGTTTTACAAAAAATCAGGGAAAGTTCAGTGATTACAGGTCGTTTAGGGTTAAAGGCGGCTTCCGGAAAAGTGATTCAGCGGCTTTCCCTGTAATTCCGGAGCTCCTTAAGCAGCCAGTCCCCGGTATTTTCGGGTTCCCTTCCGGCGCATATGATGAGATAGTATTTGCCGCTTATCATGCTCTTCGTAGCGGCGTATTCGATGAACGTTTCCGTCGAGGTAATCTCGTCCTGGAAGTGTTCGTATTTCCTTTCGATATGCTCATACGCCTTTTGGCCGTCATAAAGCTTGCCGTTCCTTTCGAATTTGCAGGCTGAAGTCTTCACGAGCCCGAGCAGGTATTCGACTTCGGGTTTCTCGGCGGGGGGGACGTCGGCCGAGGAATATAGCGCCGCCGGAATGATATATACAAGCAGCACGATCAGGAATATTCGTAT
>MFCJ01000148.1 GCA_001775255.1 Candidatus Dadabacteria bacterium RIFCSPHIGHO2_12_FULL_53_21 | reverse complement strand
ACCGCCGCGATCTACGGCTTCGGGAGGTCCGAGGAGATCGTGGGAAAGGCGCTCACCGAGTATGGGCAGAGAGATAAAGTCGTAATCGCGACCAAGGCCGGTCTCGACTGGACCACCGGCAAGGTTTACCGGAATTCAACTCGGGGCCGCATCATGAAAGAGATCGAGGACTCGCTTCAGAGGCTAAGGACGGATTACATAGACATATACCAGATACACTGGCCCGATTTCGATACCCCGGTTGAAGTCGCGGCCGAAGCTATGAATGATCTCCATAAGGCCGGGAAGATAAGGGCGATAGGAGTGAGCAACTATTCCGTCGGGCACATGGACGCATTCAGGCGCATAGCTCCCCTCCATATCTCGCAGCCCCCGTATAACATCTTCGAGAGGGCGATAGAAGAAGATATTTTTCCATACTGTGACTCGAACGGGATAACCATGCTTTTTTATGGGGCTATCTGCCGCGGCTTGCTCAGCGGAAGGATGAATGGGGACACGAAGTTCGAGGGTGACGATATACGGAAGGCGGACCCTAAATTCAAGCAGCCGAAGTTCGGAGAGTATTTAAAAGCCGTGGAGAAGTTGGATGCTTACGCACGAAGTAAATACGGGAAGAGAGCGATCCACCTCGCGATACGCTGGATGCTCGACAGGGCTCCCAATCATATAGCGCTCTGGGGAGCGAGACGGCCGGACCAGCTCGATCCGATTCCGGAATTGAATGGATGGTCACTCGATAAAGACGACTTTCAAGCCATAGACAACATTCTCGCGGAAACTATAAAAGACCCCTTTGGACCCGAATTCATGGCGCCCCCCGAGCATAGGCCCGGGGTCTGACATTTATTCAAGCGGTGCGAATGAGTCCGGATGGATTATTTGTCCGCGTTTATACGGATTTGAAAGTATCGAAAAATTGCGGTTTGAGCTCGTCCATATTCTCGAGTATCAGGTGCGCTCTTTCGAACGCTTCCGGGCTCAGCCTTTTGTCAGGGATCGCTATACAGTACATACCCGCGCCCGTCGCCGACCTCACACCGTTGATCGAGTCCTCGATCGCCACACATTCGGACGGCCTTACGCCGAGCACTTCCGCCGTATGGAGGTATATGTCGGGGTGCGGCTTCCCGTTTTCCGTGCTTTCCCCCGATACCACGGCATCGAAATAGCTATGGAGCGAGAACATATCGAGCACGAAATTGATCACCCTGAGCGGGGAGCTCGAAGCCACGGCCAGCAGGTATTCTCTCAGTTTAAGCTCGTCTAAAAGCGGCGTCAGGCTAGGCACCACTTCGAGCTCTTCCTCGTAAATGGCGGTCAGTATCTCGATCCTCTCCGATATGATTTCATCGACGGTCTCATCGAGCGAGAACGTATCTCTCAGGAGCTTTCCCGAATCCTTCTGGTTCAGGCCCACGATCAGGTCCCTGTACTCCGGACTGTAATCGATGTTCCTCCTCGAGAGCAGTACCCTCTCCGTTTTCTCCCAGAGTGGCTCGCTGTCTATCATTACGCCGTCCATATCGAATATGACCGCTTTTATCATGGGTTATAGCGAATGTTCCTTTTTAATTAATTTCGGGGCCAGGTTATAATTAGGATATGAGACTACCTGAGAAATCCCTGCTGAAAAAGACACAGCCGGGGATACCAGGGTTTCCCATATGGCAGAGACGAGCCCTGGCTATAACTTGAAAGTAAGTTTATCAGAACACCCGGGATTGGTTATAGGTATCCACTAGACACCCCCACCCAAATATATCCATGAGACCCCGCCTGTTACCTCTCGGTTAGTCTATTACTATGCCGAAGTTAAACGAACCTGTGACAGGAGGATAGTACGACGGCGCATAATAAGACGGTGCATAATAAACTGGCGGTGGTGCATAGATCACAGGGGGCGGAGGAGCGTAATATACGTAAGGCCTTGGATAATATGCGGGCCCGTAAAAGAAGTTGGCATTAAAATAAGGGCCGTTATTGTAGCGGTATCCGCCGTTATTGTAACGGTATCCATGGTTATTGTGTTTATAATGTCCGTGTCCGTTACGAGCCAAGCTTGAAGCAGGAACGGCTATGACGAAAGCAATAATTATTAAAATTGGAAATATTAATCTTTTCATTGTTATCTCCCATGAATCCAGCCTTGTAGGTATATAAACCTGCTTCGTCCTAAAATGTTACGAACATATTGTTTTTGACATCTAAATCCAATTATTCCTGATATTCAGGCGGACTCCTACAATTATTTTAGCTGGAGCGAAAGTTTACGGATTACAGGAAAATACTGCGTGTTTTAAGGCACATCCGGGTCGACGTGAACGGTTACTTCGGCGTTTCCGATTCTTTCTTTGATCGCTCTCACAATCTCTTCCGCTATTTCATGCGACTCTACGAAGGTGAGCGTGTGGTCCATGACTACATGGCATTCAACGAATTTTACCGCCCCGGCGTTCCTGGTTTTAAGCTTGTGATAGCTCTTGACGTCCGGATTGAATGTCATGATCACATCTTCAATCTTCCTGACGGTATCGGGCGGGAGTTCTTTGTCCATCAAGATGTCTATAGACTCGATCAATATATCCTTTGTCGACCAGACGATTAATGCCGCGATGAGGATCGAGATTATAGAATCGATAATGTTTAGCCCTGTGATTTTTATAATTAGCAGCCCTGCCAGTATTCCCCCGTTCGTATATGAATCGAATTTGTAATGCAGGCTGTCGGCGCTGAGTATTAAGCTTCCGGTTTCCTCGGCGACCCTCTTGATGTGTCTCGTGAGGAAGAAACTGACGACCATGGAGAAGGCTATGACCGCGATTCCCCAGCCGACCGATACCAGTTTTTCTCCTTCCAGGAGACGGAAGACCGAAAGGTATATTAGATAAACGGCGGAGGATCCTATAATGAATGTCTGAAACAGCCCCGCGAGCCCCTCGGCTTTCCCGTGTCCGAATTTGTGGTCGTGGTCGGCCGGCTTTTCGGATTTCCGTATCGAATAGAAATTAATGGATGACGCCATGACATCCAGAAAAGAATCCACAGCTGAAGCGAGTACGCTTATCGAATTAGTCAGAATTCCGAAAACGACTTTTATAATGATTAGTACGAGGGATACACTTATAGAGAGGAGGGCAGTTTGGAACTTTTTATTTTTACTTATTTCTCTGCTGCTTAATGACAACTTGTTTTTTACTTGCCGGTACAGTTTTATTTACGTCGACGGAAGATCGATTAACGCTATGAAGAGTGATGATTATTCTCTACAGGAGTGCCGTCCGCGATGACGATTTTCTCAGACGCTCCACCTCTTCAGCTTCTCTTCAACTTTACGGTTTAGCTGCTCCCTGTATTCTTCGATATCGATTTTGATTCTCGATGCGCCCGTATGCATAGCGGCTTCGGCTACAGCGACTGATTCCCAAACGAGTACCCTGGGGTCAAACGGGGAGGGGACGATATACTCGGGACCGAAATCGAAATGTTTTTTGCCGTAAGCTTTTGCTACTCCTTCATCCGCTCCCATTTTGGCGAGTTTTGCCAAAGAATATGCTGCAGCGACCTTCATTTCTTCGTTTATTGCCTTGGCCCTGACGTCGAGCGCTCCCCTGAATATGAAGGGGAACCCCAGAACATTGTTTACCTGGTTCGGGTAGTCGGACCTTCCGGTGGCCATTATTACGTCCTTTCTGGCGGCCTTGGCGTCCGGGAAGGAGATTTCCGGGTCGGGGTTCGCCATTGCGAAGATGATAGGCTTGTCCGCCATGGACTTAACCATAGCTTTATTGACTGCGCCTCCTGTCGACAGACCCACAAAAACATCGGCTCCCTTCATCGCGTCTTCGAGAGTCCTTGCGCTCGTATCCACTGCGAATTTTTCTTTCTGGGGGTTCATGTTCGCCTCTCTCCCCTTGTATATAACCCCGCGGCTGTCGCACATTATCATGTTCTCTCTTCTTGCGCCCAGGTGGATGAAGAACTCGGCGCAGGCTATTGCGGCAGCCCCCGCGCCGTTGAATGTCATTCTGAGCTCGCTTATCTCCTTCTTTACTAATTCGCAAGCGTTGAGCAGTCCGGCTCCGGATATTATCGCCGTTCCGTGCTGGTCGTCGTGGAACACCGGGATATCCATTTGCTTCCTTAATTCGTCCTCGATGTAAAAACACTCAGGAGCCTTGATGTCTTCAAGATTGATTCCCCCGAACGTCGGCTCCAGATACTTCACCGTCTTGATGATCTCATCGGGATCGTCCGTGTTTAGTTCGATATCGAAGGCGTCTATCCCGGCGAACCTCTTAAATAAGACGCTCTTCCCTTCCATAACCGGCTTGCCGGCGAGGGCTCCTATTTTCCCGAGGCCCAGAACTGCCGTACCGTTCGATATGACGCCTACCAAGTTTCCTTTATTCGTGTATTCATAGGCGAGATGGGGGTCTCTGTAAATCTCCATACAAGGCTCCGCCACGCCCGGTGTGTAAGCAAGAGATAAGTCCCACTGCGTCAAACAGGGCTTCGTCGGTACGACCTCTATCTTCCCTTTTCGGCCGACACTGTGGTAATCCAGAGCGGCTTGCTTCATCTCTTTTTCTTTATCATCAGCCGAATTAGACATGTAACAATAATCCTCCGTTTATTTTTCCTTTTGTGTATGTTCGGATATTCATGATGAGTCTTTGCGTTAGCTCTTCACTCCGCATCCGCAGCCCGCTGGACTGCATCCGCATCCGCCGCCTGCATGGCTCGATGGGGAGACCTCACCCTCGGACTTTATCCCGAAAGGGGAGAATTGCTTTTCTAAATTCTTGCTCTGGCACGCAGCGCACTTAATCGCTTCTTCGCTGTTCAGGACTAAAATTTCGAATGACTCTTCACAGTCGAGACACCTAAATTCAAATATCGGCACTCTTTGGGGACCTCCGTCACCCTAATGATTGGAAAGTATTATAAATTTATATCAACTGTAGTCAACGTGGTAATTTTCCGGTTATTTTCTGGAAATAATCCCAGATCATCGGAAGATTTGTAGTATAACCGGGATAATCATTGATGTTAAGGAACGATTTGCCCCTATGTTACTGCATGCTGTCCGCAATGAAATGGCTTATTTCGGACACATCGCCTCTATGAACCAAGGCCCCGATATAATCGTTCCCCGGGTCGAGTTGAAGTATCGTCCACTTCTCGTTCAATATTTCGAGGCGACTAGAGGCGTCGGGAGATTTTATAACAGAAGAAAAATCCAGATCTTTCAGGCCGGACGAGAAGCCTGTCCCGACCGCTTTCGAATATGCCTCTTTTATTGTCCACAAGCTCATGAAAGACCGGTCTTTCATAATGTCCGGACGTGAATGATAATATTCCCTTTCACCCGGAGAGAAGAATCGCTCGAGGATCTTTTCCGGCCTCATGACGCCCCTCACATATTCGACGTCGACGCCGACCGCTGCCTGTACGCCGACTGCGCATAGCGCCAGGCTGCGGGAATGGGATATATTGAAATTTATTCCCTTCAGGTTGGATTCGGCGGGTAATCCGGGCTTCCCGCGCTCATTATATTCAAATTCTATGCTCGCGGGCCTTATATTCAAATAACGGCCGAGTATTGTTCTCAGGTAACCGCGGGCAATAACGAATCTGTCACGGTAATCCGTAAGACCGAGCCTCATCGCCCTTTCTTTTTCGTCATCCGATAGTACATGTTTAAACAGCTCCCGGGGCCCTACTGCCGGGTTGTCGAGGGCTATTTCCCATACATGGATTTTGCCTTCGCTTATGTCCGGAAGGACATGAGGATTTTCACGATTCCCGCTAAACGAATTCACAGGTAAATCATACAGGGGTTCTGAGAGGTTTCTCAACTTTTCAGAATGATTTCCAGAAATCGATTCCAGCCCAGTCGAGCGTCCTCTGGCCGTAAATATTGAGATAATAGAGGTTGTTGGTGACCATCAGTATGCCCACGACGATTAACGTCCCGCCGACTATGATTTTATAGAGGCTGTAGTGACGCTTTATCCATCCGAACGCGGTGAGGGCTTTCGAAAGGGCAAGTCCGGTGATGATGAAAGGTAAACCGAGGCCGATCGAATAGACGAACAGCAGGGCCGCCCCTTTTCCCGCCCCTTCCGCCGTACTCGCATAAAGAAGAATCGATGCCAGTATGGGCCCGACGCACGGAGTCCATCCGAATCCGAACGCAATGCCGAGAAAAAATATGCCTATGAGGCCCAGTTTGCCGCCCGTGAAGTATAGTCTCCTCTCCCTGTAGAGCTGGGGTATCTTGAGGATATCCATCGAAAAAAGCCCGAACAATATTATTATCACACCCGAGATTCTGAGGAGCAGCACCTTGTTCTCATGAAGGAATGTACCTATGTATGAAGCGGACGCGCCAAGCGTGACGAACACAGTCGAGAAGCCGAGCACGAAGAGGAGGCTCGGGATAAGTATCCTCCCTGTCTTTCCTTCGGTCGCCTCCCCTGTGAGTTCCTCGAAGGACATTTTGGAAACCATGGATACGTAACCCGGGATCAGCGGGAGCACGCACGGCGAGAGGAACGAGATTATCCCCGCAAAAAACGCTATGACCCAGCTTATCTGGACTTCAGCGGGATTCACTCTGCAATCTCCTCCATATAAAGTTTGAACTTCTTTTCTCCATCTTTCCCGACGAACGGTCCGTAATTTTTAATCGTTATGTTACCTTCTTTATTTATGAAAAATGTAGCCGGGAGTGCCACCACTTTATACTTCGAAGACACCTCGCCCGGCTGGTCGTAAAGGTTGGTATATGTAATTCCGGAATTTTTGATAAATTCCGATGCGTTCGTTCTGTCGTCCATGACATCGACGCCCAGGAACACGACGTCTTTGTCTTTGAACCTGTTCCACATCTTTTCGAAAAGGGGTAATTCCTCTTTACACGGCCCGCACCACGTGGCCCAGAAATTCAGCACTACCGGTTTTCCTTTGAAGTCTTCTAGGCTGATTTTTTTTCCGCCGTCCACCGTTTCGAGAGAAAAGTCCACTGCCGAATTTTGATCCGAACCGCTTCCCGGCTCCCCGTTTCCCTGTTCACATGATAAAAGGGTCATAATCAGAAACAAGGCGGGCGCGGCAAACAGGAACCTTCTCTTCATAGAATCTCCTCGTGGCATAATGCGCTGTTTAAGAACCCTCAATAATATACCATTCATATTATTTTTATGCCGATATGATGGGATACGAAGTACCGGGCGAATTGGATTCAGGTTCGGGCGAACCCATACTTCTAAGTTTAACGCTTCTTTAAGCTCAGGAATCGAAATTTATTCTTCTGCCCTGAGTCTTGTGAGCATCCCGGGATCGATATCCTCCGCTGTATCGACATCTTTCAATGTATCAAGGAACTTATGACTAAGATTCTTTTCTATAATATGGTTGAGTGTCCGGTTAAATACGGTATTGGTACCCCAATCAATATCTTCGAAAAGTATAGGCTCGTAATTTTTAAGTCCCATCAGGTAATACCCCCCGTCCTCGGCGGGGCCGAGGACGACGTCCGTTTCTTCGAGGAGTCTGAACGCGGAGCTAACCGTGTCTCCCGTGATTTCCGGAACGTCCGTCCCTATCAAGACCGTTTTTTCGGCCCCTTCGGAAAACACCCTCTCGAATGCATTCGACATCCTGTCTCCGATCGTCCCCGGGGACTGGGGTTCGTAAGAAACATTGTCGATTCCCAGCCACAGCCTGACGTCCTTTTCTCTATCCGGCGGATCAAAATAAATTACGGTTCCATATGCGTCCGGCCTCCATACCTTCCCGATTATTCTCTTCGCCATTTGCGAATATATTTCGGTCGCACTTTCCGACCCCAGTTCCCGTGCGATTCTTGTTTTTACTTTTCCGGGCTCCGGGTATTTAACGAATACGATAAGGATACTCTCTCGATCTCTATACGGCATTTGGGTTTAGTGGAGGCATTGAAGTTGTAACGGGAGTTTATGCGGTAGCCCCGCCGCAGCTGCTCCCCGAGCCCGCCGTACACCCGAAGCAGTGCGAGGCGAAGATAATCCTCCTCCTGGTGAGGCCTTCGTAATCGAAATTAAAAACCGTCATGGGCTTGCCGCTTCCTCTTATCTCTAAATCCAGCATCTGGTTGAAATCGCAGTCAAATATCCTGCCGTCATAGCCTACGCTCACGAGCGACCTGCACATCACTCCCTCGGCGGCTGCCGGGTTGTATGCGTTTACGAGCCTGGTCATGTATTCATCGTAGGCGTCTAGTTTTTTAAGCTGCTGCTTGAAGCGGTTGATAGGCATGTTCGTTATCGTGTACAGGTTGTTAAAGACGATGCCGTACTTTCTTTGCAGCTCTCTTTTAAAGTCCGATTCGAGGCTTTTCTGGGGCGGGGGAAGGAAGACCCCTGCCGGATTATAAACGAAATTCAGCACGAGCCCCGAATCGTCCCTGCCGTATCCCACGGCGTTTAAGAGCAATATGGCCTGTATGCTTTTCTCGAATACCCCCTTACCCCTCTGCTTGTCCGTGAAATATTCCTGGTAGTAGGGCAGCGACGATATAACTTCCACCCCGTTCTCGGCGTAGAACCGGGGGAGGTAGGATTTACTCTCCCCTGTTACAGGGTTCCCGTCTATCGTAACTGTGAGGTTGTGCCTGACCATGACGTGCTTGCAGAGTTTTACAGCCTCACGCACGAGGTGGTCGAAGTGCGGATTCAGCTCCGGGGCCCCTCCGGTGATATCGAGGTTCTTTATCTGTTGATGCTCACCGAGGATTTCCAGGCACCGGTTTGCCGTATCGAGGTCCATCTGCTCGGTCCTTCTTGGCGAGGCGTCGACGTGGCAGTGTACGCAGGACTGGTTGCAAAGCCTCGTAACGTTCACCTGCAGCGTATCGATGCCGAGAGGAGGAAGCTCTTGCCTCTTATCCCCGAGCGTTTTATAAAAATTGTATTTGACCTCGTCGCTCGGGTCTATCGACACAATTTTTCGCTTGAGCGCGTGAGCCTGGGACATCCGGTGCTCCTATACTATTCCGCTAGGGGTGAGTCCCTAGTCTCAATCTGTTCATTCCGGGAATCACAGCGCGCCCTGCTTTTCGAGCGCGTTATGCATCTGAATCCCGTGTATCAGCGTAATACCCGCTTCCATTGACGCCGCCACGTGTATTGCCTCGGTCATCTGCTCGGGGTCGGAGCCAGTCTCCAGACACTGAGTCGTGTACGCGTCGATGCAGTAGGGACACTGCTTCACGTGTGCGACGGCGAGCGCGATCAGGGCTTTTTCTCTCTTAGTCAGCGCGCCGTCCTCTCCCGTCGCGGCGTTGTAATAATCGAGAAACTTCTTCATCAGCTCCTGGCCGAATTTCCCCATCTCGGAAAACCGCTTTAAGTCTTTCGGGTCATAGTAATCCATCACGTTCCTCCCATGGTTCTGGTATCTGATATGTCAACAACAACCGGTGCCGCCGTTAGGCGTGCAGCAGGGGTTATCGCCCGGCTTCCTGCCTGACTCTGTTATGGTGAACATCCCGGAATACGGGGCCGCGGAAAGCTTAAGGGCGGTATCGGTGCATACCTCTACTGCCTGATTTCTGGGAAAAACATGACCCTCCTCGTCTATTACGACCTTGAAGGGGCCTTTGTATGCGGCGTGCTGCCCTGCGTAGACGCAGCCCGATGTCTTCTGGAATTTGTAGCCCCTGACCGTGACCGAATAGAATTCGATGTTTTCGATACTCTTCCAGTATTTCCTGTCGAGCACCTCTATCCCGAAGAAACCGGCCTGTTCCAGGTACGAGAGGAACCGGTTTTCGGTAAGCGATCCCGCGATACACTCGCCCAAAAGCTGCTCGTCTTTTTTTAGAAGTTCTGGAATCTCGCGGTCGGAAACTATATCGGATACGACGACCCTCCCGTGGTCCTTGAGCGATCTCCACATCTCCGAGAATACTTTTCTCTTGTCCGGGGAAAGGTTGATAACGCAATTGGATGTAATAAGGTCTGCTGATTTTGTGTCTGCGGGTATCTCTTCGAGAAACCCCTTCCGGAATTCGACGTTACTGTAACCCAGGTTTTCCGATACGGCGCCCTTATGTTTATTGGCCACTTCAAGCATCTCGTCGGTCATGTCTATGCCGATGACTTTTCCTTCCCTCCCGGTCTTTTTAGACGCGATGAAGCAGTCGATACCGGCCCCGGAGCCGAGGTCGAGAACAGTTTCCCCCGGTCTAATCCCGGCGAGGCTGATCGGGCTTCCGCAGCCGTAGAACCTGTCTATTACCTCCCCGGGTATATGGCTCGTCTCTTCGGCCGGGTATCCGCCCGGACAGCATAGGCTCGCCCGGGGTTCTTTGGCCGCCCTGCTGTAGAATTCTTTAACGCTCTCTCTCGTGGCGTCTTTTGCCTCCATATACCGATGTCCTCCTTTCTTGATTGTATATGCGGATATTGGGAATTTATATCTATTCTTGCATTTCCGTAACTCGATGTAAATAGGGCTTTCGGCCCCCTAGTCAGGATTAATACGTTGAAATCGAACATTTAGATGCTTATTATCTTTAAAAGTTTCGTGTTATAGCATCCGGTTTTCCGAGTTTGAAGAGCGAGCGTCGGGTTTGTTTATATTTATACCCTGTGCTAAAAGCGGACGGCGGGTATTGTTATGTCATGACACTCGAAGCCGGTGCGGTGCGGGGTGGAGATTAGACAGGGTTCTCATATGAAATTAAAAGCGGTGATTTTTGATTTCGACGGTGTTATAGCCAACACGGAGCCGATACATCTGGGCGCCTTCCAGAGGACCCTCGACGGCCTCGGTATACGTCTTACTGAAGAGGATTATTACGCCAGATACCTTGCCTACGACGATAAGACATTCTTCAGGAGGTTTCTCGGAGACCGGGATTATGAGCACGAAGAGGCTTTGATTGCGGAGCTGATTCAGAGGAAATCCGGCCATTACGATAACTTGATAAAGGGTAATATCGAGATCCTGCCGGGGGTGAGGAACTTTATCGAAATGATTGCCGGGAAATACCGCATCGCTATAGGCTCGGGAGCGATGAAGGGTGAGATTGAGGATATACTCGAGTTCGCCGGCATCAGAGGACTTTTCGAGATAATTGTCTGCGCCGAGGATATAGAGAACTGCAAGCCCGCCCCTGATGTGTACCTGGAGGTTTTAAGAAGATTGAACGAGTCGTCTTCCGCTTCGGAGAACATATCGACGGATGAATGCCTCGTCATAGAGGATTCCGTTTCCGGTATCAAAGCTGCCCTCGCTGCGGGTATGAAATGTCTGGCTGTAACAAACTCATATTCGGCTGACGAGCTTTCAAGCGCCCATATGGTAAGAGAGAGCCTGAGCAGTGTCGGGACCGAGGACCTGAGCGCATTGTTCTGATAACTCCTCGGACGACAACGGCCGCTCCTCCTTCACTTATTCACTTTGCGAGCTCCCTATTCCTCCGTAGAAATTGAGAAATGCCTTAACTCCAATTACTATTACTCTATGGAAATGTACGCTCTTATAATGGCGGGCGGAGAGGGGAGGAGGTTCTGGCCCCTGAGCAGCCGGAATAAGCCCAAGCAGTTCTTATGCCTCACCGGCGAGAAATCCCTGATAAGGCAGACCGTGGACAGGGTCCTGCCGCTCGTCCCGATAGAGAAAGTGTTCGTGGTCACCGTCGCCCGATATGCCGAAGAGACCCTGAAGCATATCCCGGAACTCCCGGAGGAGAACCTCATACTCGAGCCCGAGGGGAAGAACACGGCCCCATGCATCGCCTACGGCACGCTCAGAATGACGGATTCCGCCAAAGACCCTGTGATAGCAGTCCTGCCTGCAGACCATGCGGTAGGGGACGACGAGGGGTTCAGGAGCGTTCTGCGTTTCGCTTGCGAAACCTCGGGCGTCGAGCTTGAGAACGGCCATTACCCGCTCATCACGCTTGGCGTAACCCCGACCGCGCCCGAGACGGGTTACGGGTATATAAAGTCGGCCCGGAAAGTCGTGTCCTCCTCAGGCGGACACAGCGCGCACATGGTGGAGAGGTTTACTGAAAAGCCCGATTTGAATACCGCGCTCGGTTTCCTAAAGGAAGGCGGGTATTACTGGAACAGCGGGGTGTTCGTGTGGAAGGCCTCGTCGATCATCTCCGATTTCTCTAGGATTATTCCGGGCTGGTACAGGCACTTCGGTAAGATATCCGAGAGCATCGGAAAGGCATCTGAAGAAAAGGCGGTTTCTTCCTTTTATAAAGCGATCGAGCCGGGCTCGATAGACAAGCTGATACTCGAGCATTCCGATAATACCGTCGTCATACCGGTGGGCTATCCCTGGAGCGATGTAGGGAGCTGGAAGACGCTCGACGAGTTTCTGCGTACGGGCGAGGATGAGAATATCTTTCGCGGGAGCGGGGTTTCGGTCGATTCATCCGGGTGTCTCGTCTTCGGGGACAAAAGGGTGATAGCGCTCGTGGGGGTAAAGGATCTTGTGGTGGTTGACTCGGAGAACGGCATATTGATACTCGACAAGGAAAAATCCCAGGATGTAAAGAAGGTAGCCGAGGAACTTAGTAAAAAGAATAAAGATTAGTTACCAACCTGCCATAATTAATTGATATTTATTGTTTATTGTCCTAAAATTATATAGAAGCTCAGGAATCGGAGAATAAACGGGACTTAAAATCATGAGAGAAGGGAATATCTTCATAGTATCGGGTCCTTCCGGGGGCGGGAAGACCACGCTGGTGGAAAGGGTGCTCCAGGATCTGAATGACCTCAGGTTTTCGGTTTCCTGTACGACACGTAAGCCGAGAGCCGGCGAAGTGAACGGAAAAGATTATATTTTTGTAACCGAAAACGAGTTCAAAAAGATGATCGACGAGGATAAATTCGCCGAATATGCGAATGTACACGGACACATGTACGGGACGCCGTTGGCCGAGCTGGAAAGCGCGGCAAAATCGGGAGTCGACCTGTTACTCGACATAGATGTCCAGGGGGCGAGACAGATAAGGCAAAGGTTCAGTAGAGGGGTTTATTGCTTTGTCCTGCCTTCGTCGTTTGAGCTCTTGAGGGCCAGGCTTTTAGAGAGGGGGAGTGAAAACAGGGGTGAGATCGAAAAGCGTCTCTCCGAAGCCGGGAAGGAGATAGAAGACATAGATAACTATGATTATATAATTATAAACGACGAGCTTGACCGGGCCCTGGAATCTCTTGTTTCGGTAATTATCTCGGCCAGGTGCAGGAAGGAAAAGTCGATCGGGATTATAAAAAAAGGATACTCGTCCAAATAGAATAATGATCAGGCTTAACGACATAACGGAGCGTGTTAACTCCTACCTTTATCTGACCGACACGGACATCGAGCTTTTGAAGAAGGCTTATGTCTATTCGGCGAAGGTCCATGCCGGGCAGACCCGGAGCTCGGGGGAGTCTTATCTGAGCCACCCGCTTGAGGTAAGCGGGATATTAGCCGAAATGAAGCTCGATATGTCTTCGATCGTCACGGGGCTCCTCCACGATACCGTCGAGGATACCCTCGCCACGACGGAGGAGATCGACACCCTTTTCGGAAGCGAGATCGCGTTCCTCGTGGAGGGGGTCACTAAAATAAGCCAGCTCCCCTATACGACGAAGATCGAGCGGCAGGCGGAGGGTTTCAGAAAGCTCATACTGGCGACGGCAAAGGACATCAGGGTGGTCCTTATAAAGCTCGCCGACAGGCTCCATAATATGCGCACCCTCGAGTACCTGCCCGAGACCAGGCGGAAGAGCATCGCCAAGGAGACGTTCGATATCTACGCCCCGCTTGCCCAGAGGCTCGGCATAAACTGGGTGGCGAACGAGCTCGAGGACCTGTCGTTCCGGTTCCTCAATCCGGAGGAATACGTGAGGCTCGCGAGCCTGATCGAGGAGAGAAAAAAGGAATGGGGGGCCCACGTCGACGAGATAAAGAATATAATCAACGGCAAGCTTGAAGAGTTCGATATCAATGCCGAGGTTACGGGAAGGTTTAAGCACGTTTATGGGATTTATAGAAAGATGCAGTCCCAGAATCTGGAGTTCGAGAGTGTGTACGACGTCATAGCGTTCAGGATCGTCACGAACTCCCTCAGGGAATGTTATGAAGCCCTGGGCGCGGTGCATTCGGCATGGAAGCCCGTGCCGGGACGCTTTAAGGATTACATCGCGCTTCCCAAGGGGAACGGTTACCAGTCCCTGCACACGACGGTGATTGGGCCTTTGGGCGAAAGGATGGAGATCCAGATAAGGACCCGCGCGATGCACGAAGTGGCCGAGTACGGTGTCGCTTCACATTGGAAATACAAAGAAGGCAAGCTCGATAGTCACGGTACATACGAGATCTACTCCACACTAAGGCAGCTCCTCGAATGGAAGGATATTAAAGACCCGACCGAGTACATGGAAGCGATAAAGGGCGAGCTTATTTCAGACGTCGTGTACGTCTTCACGCCCCAGGGGGACCTCGTGGAGCTCCCGACCGGCGCGACGCCGGTCGATTTCGCCTACGCTGTGCATACCGAAGTCGGCAACAAGTGCACGAGGGCGAACGTCAACGGCAAGCTCGTCCCGCTCAGCCACCAGCTGAGGACGGGCGATACCGTGGAGATAGTCACCTCGGGCGACAAGCACCCCAACCGGGACTGGCTCAAGTTCGTTGTCACCTCGCGCGCGAAGACGAAGATACGCTCGTGGTTGAGGAACGAGGAAAGGACTCAGTCCGAGATAGTAGGGAAGTCAATTTGCGAGCGGAAATTCAAGCAGCACGGGCTCGACTTCCAGGCGATGCTTAAGAACGGGGAGCTCGATAGCGCGCTCTCGGAACTGAAATACAAGGACGAAAAAGAGCTCTACCTCGCGGTCGGGTTCGGCAAGACTTCGGCGACCGACCTCCTTAAACGAGTGCTCCCGACGGACAAGATGCGTCCCGGGCCGGAGAAAGAGTCCAGGATCGAGAAAATCATTCAGACTATAACGGGCTCGAGCGAAGGCGGCGTGCTCATAAGCGGTTACAACGACGTCATGATCAGGTTCGCCAACTGCTGCTCCCCGCTTCCCGGCGAGCAGATCACGGGCTACATAACGAGAGGCAAGGGTATCACTATACACAAGAACGACTGCCCGCGCCTTCTCGACGTCGACGATGCGAGACGCATAGACGTCGAGTGGGACAGTAATTTCAAACCTCAGAGGCCGGCGAGAATAGTGGTTATGTGCGCTGACCGGCCGGGCATGCTCTCGAATATCACGAGCTCTTTCTCATCGTCCGACATAAACATATCGAAGGCCGAAATACACTCGACCGACATGGATACGGCGATCGGGACCTTCGACGTAGTGGTCAGCGACCTCGAGCAGCTCGAGAACGTCATGAAGTCCATAAAGCAGGTGGACGGGGTTAGGTCGGTCGAAAGGATGCTTGAATGGGAAAGGGTCTAGTATCATGACCTTATCCCGGCTATGGACCCGTTTATACTCCCACCGTTTGAAAATATTGAAACGGACCGATTCACCATATATACTCAAACCTCAATTATGTTAGGTTTATGGTCTAAAGAGGCAAAAGCCAGGAACAGAGCCAAGCAGTTAATCTCCCAGACACAGGTCCTATTAAGTAAGAATAGCGCAAAGATAAACCCGGAATCCGCTGCCGTAGTAAATAAAAAGATAGCGGGGACGGAGATGGCCCTGGCCGGGGGCAATACGGAAGAAATAATCAGGAGGACGAGTGACCTCGAAGGGGCTTCGAGAGACTACCTGTCCAGGTTTGCGAAATCGAAGCTGAGACAGAATGTCGAGGCGCTCGTTTTTGCGGTAGCACTTGCGCTCCTCATCAGGACGTTCGTGTTCCAGCCCTTCAAGATACCCTCGGGGTCGATGATACCCACTCTCCTCGTCGGGGACCACCTGCTCGTAAGCAAATTCATTTACGGCACTAAGATCCCCTTTACGGACAAGATCGTCTTCCCGATCGAACAGATCAAGAGGGGGGACGTAATAGTCTTCACTTACCCCAACACCGAGCACGATCCTTCGAAGAATAATATTTATTACATCAAGCGGGTCGTGGGCATACCCGGGGACAGGATAGAGCTCGACGGCAGGCAGCTCGTAATAAACGGACAGAAGGTGCCCATCGAATTTACGGGTACTTATATGGACGAGAGGAACGGGGAGCAGTTCGACGAGTATGGAGAAGACCTTTTCGGCGACGAGCACACGGTGATTTACAGAAAAGGCAGGGACTCTACCAACAAGGGGAGCTTCATTCCGGTAAGCGTGGTGCCCGAAGGGCACGTATTCGTTATGGGCGATAACAGGGACAACAGTCAGGACAGCAGGTTCTGGGGTTTCGTCCCGTTCGGCAATATCGCCGGGAAGGCGTTCCTGATACACTGGTCGTGGGACTTCGAGAGCCCTGACATTGCAAACAAGGTGAGATGGAATAGAATACTTTCTGGAATAGATTAACTCGCTTTTGGATTGTTCATGGGGTTGTCGGAGGTAGGGCAAGATGAAGAGCATATCTTCCGTTTTCTGGATTTTGCTGCTGGCCCTGATTTTCTATGCCGGGTTCAAAGTGGTGCCTATCTATTATCGCGGTATATTCGGAATAAGGGGTATATGTCAGGAAAACGCCGATGTTTATCACAAGTACGGCCGCGGCTATGTGCAGTCCGGTATATCCGAGATGCTGCGGAACATAGGGATCCCCAAAGAGAACAGTGAATTCAGTATAACGCCTGAAGGCGATATGATAGTCATCCGTATCAGGTACGAAGACCAGGCGAGCTTCTTCGACAGATATACGAAGGATTTCGAGTTCGAGTACGTGTGCGAAGGCGTGCTCAAGAGCGTGTATTAAAAGAGAGCCCATATGCCGACTAAAACAGTAATGGATTCGGACTCGGTCAACAGGACCATCTCGAGGATAGTCAACCAGATACTCGAAAGGAACAACGGGGCGCGGGACCTGGCTATTATCGGCATCAGGACCAGGGGCGTATACATCGCCGGGAGAATCGCCGGGGAGATCGAGAGGATCGAGGGTATAAAGCCGCCGCTAGGGACCCTCGATATAACCCTCTACAGAGACGACCTCAGGCACAAGGCCGAATGGCCGAAGGTTAAAAAAACCGAGATACCGTTCCCGGTGGAGGACAAGAAGGTAATACTCGTCGACGACGTCATCTACACGGGGCGCACCATAAGGGCGGCCATAGACGAGATCATGGATTACGGCAGGCCTTCCTCCATCCAGCTCGTGGCGCTCATAGACAGGGGGCTCCGAGAGCTCCCGATACAGCCCGACTACGTGGGGAGCAAGCTCGATACGCTCAGCTCGGAAGAGGTCAGGGTCAGGTTAAAGGAAGCCGACGGCACGGACGAAGTGAATTTAGTCACAGGGTAAAACATGGCTTTTGAGCGAAAACACATACTGGGGCTTGAGGAATTGACGGCTGAGGAAATTACACTCATCCTCGATACGACGGAGTCCATGAAAGAGGTCTCCGAGAGGGACGTGAAGAAGGTCCCTGCTTTGAGGGGCGTCACCGTGTGCAACCTCTTTTTCGAGCCGAGCACGCGGACGAGGTCCTCTTTCGAGATAGCCGAAAAGAGGCTGAGCGCGGACGTATTGAACTTCACCACATCCCAGAGCAGCGTCGTCAAGGGTGAGAGTCTCCTCGATACGGCCAGGAACCTCGAAGCTATGGGTGCGAGCATGATTGTGATAAGGCACCCGATGTCGGGCGCGCCGTGGCTTCTGGCGAAAAAGCTCGACTCATCGATAATAAACGCCGGGGACGGCTCTCACGAGCATCCGAGCCAGGGTCTGCTCGACCTCTTCACGATAAGGCAGCTTAAGGGAAGGATAGAAGGACTCAGGGTAGTGATAGTCGGCGATATACTCCACAGCCGTGTGGCGAGGTCGAATATCTGGGGGTTTATGAAGCTCGGGGCCGAGGTAAGGGTAGTGGGGCCGCCGACGCTCGTGCCGAAATATATAGAAAATATCGGCGTGAAATCCTTCTACAGCCTGGATAAGGCGGTAGAGGGCGCGGACGTCGTGATCATGCTCCGGATTCAGAAGGAAAGGCAGGACTCCGAGTACTTTCCCTCGCTCAGGGAATACTCGAGGTTTTACGGGCTCACCAGGGAAAAGCTGAGATGCGCCGCCGGGGACGTGACCGTGATGCATCCGGGACCGATCAACAGGGGTGTCGAGCTTTCTTCCGACATAGCGGACGGGCCCGGCTCGGTAATTCTCGAGCAGGTGTCAAACGGTATAGCCGTGAGGATGGCGATGTTTTATCTGGTCGCTTCCGCTAGGAGCAGCGGATGAGCATATTGATAAAGGGGGGCAGGATAATAGACCCCTCCAGGAACTTCGATAAGGTCGGAAATATTCTCATAGAAAAAGGGACTATCAAGTCGTACCCGGAGGACATAAAAAAGCTTGAAAAGGATTCCGCAATCAAGGTAATCGAAGCGGGCGGCAAGATAGTCGCTCCCGGACTCGTCGATCTGCACGTCCATCTGAGAGAGCCGGGATATGAGCATAAAGAGACCATACGCACAGGATGCGAATCAGCGGCGGCGGGCGGCTTCACCTCCATCGTCTGCATGCCCAACACCAACCCGATAAACGACAACGCGTCCGTAACCGAATATATAATGCTCAAGGCGCGGACGGAGGGCGTAGTGAACGTATACCCGCTTGGCGCAATAACCAAGGGGGAGAACGGAGAGACCCTCGCCCAGATCGGCGAGATGTATGAGGCCGGGTGCGTGGGGGTAACGGACGACGGCATGCCTGTGATGAATTCCAAGGTCATGCGTCATGCGATGGAATATGTAAAGGCCTTCGGGATTCCAGTGATATCGCACTGCGAGGACCTTAACCTCTCGGGCAACGGGGTTATGAACGAAGGCGATACGTCGACGCTGCTGGGGTTAAGCGGCATCCCTGCGGCGTCCGAGGATGTGATGGTATCCCGCGATATAACGCTCGCCGAGCTTACCGGGACCCATCTCCACATATGCCACGTTTCGACCAAGGGGTCTGTGAGACTCATCAGGGCGGCTAAGGAGAGGGGAGTGAGGGTGACTGCCGAGGCGGCGCCCCATCATTTCACCCTTACCGACAAGGCCGTCGCGGAGTACGATACGAACGCGAAAATGAAGCCGCCCTTGAGAAGCGAAATCGACAGGGAGGCGGTGAGGGAAGGGCTCAGGGACGGCACGATAGACGTGATAGCCACGGACCACGCCCCTCACAGCGAGGATGAAAAAATGGTGGAGTTCGATCTGGCCCCCTTCGGCATTGTGGGACTAGAGACGGCGCTTCCGCTCTCGTTAAAACTGGTCGAGGACGGCGTACTCACGCTTAACGGGATGATAGCCAAGCTCACGCACCTGCCTTCGGCTGTAATCAATATACGTAAGGGGACGCTTAACCCGGGCGGTCAGGCCGACATCGTGATATTCGACCCCGAGCGGAAGGTGAAAATCGACAGGGAGAGATTCCGCTCGAAAAGTAAGAACACCCCCTTCAACGGCTGGGACCTGAAAGGTGTCGTTCTGTACACGATCGTAAACGGCAATATAGTTTATTCGGTCTGATTCAGACTCTGCTTTCTGCTATTCTACAAAACAAACCTCAGGATATTTCCGTCCTACGGACTCCCAGAACTCCTTCGTAGCATCGTCTACGTTATACCTGGGATTTATCATTACGTTCCCCGTGTCGAGATCGATCTCGACAATCGTTTCGTCCTTCTCCGTAAGAAGGGAGAACTTTCTCGGCCCTATGACCTTGTAGCTCGATGCTATCTGCTGATCGTAGTTGATGCTCATCCCGACGGTCGGGTCGAGGTGGATTTCGGGCTCGTCCGGCTCCACGACCTCCACGTCCTCGCGCCCCGCTTCAGCGGGCGGATTTGCCGGCTCCTCCGGCGGGGTTATCTCTTTATCCCGAGGCTCCGATAACGCGGAGTCCTCCTTTCTTTCGTCGGGCGCTTTCCCGTCGCAGTCGGATCCGGCACTGCCCAGATATAGAGATATGTTTTTATTCGTGTATAGGAGGTAAGAGGAGATGCAGAGGAGCGCTGTAAGGATTATAATAAAGGAGTTTTTCACCATGATCTTTCCCCCGTGTATCTGATAAAACCCTCTTCTCCACCACCCCGGTAAAAGTATAACCTGATGATGCCTGATTTCTCTTGTTAATTTTGTGGTATAAGATAATCACCGGCCGTGAAAGCAAATGAAAATATCGGTTAATGATGCGAAGCATAGAGTGCCTTCGGACGACACCCCGCTCCTCAACCGGGACTTCATACTGGTTACCCTCACTTCCTTCATCTTTTTCTTCAACTACCACTCCTTCATCTTATTGCCGCTCCGTATAGAGGAGCTCGGGGGAAGTGAATCCACTATAGGGTTTATCATGGGGGCTGCTTCCATGGCGACTATACTTACGACCCCTTCGGTAGGGATATTGATAGACAAATGGGGAAAGAAATGGTTCCTTCTTGCGGGCGGTCTCCTCATGTCGGTCACCTCCCTCCCTTTCGCGTTCCTGGATTCGCTCGGTTTCGCGTTTCCCGCTCTGAGGGTACTGCACGGGGCCGCGCTCTCCCTATGTTTCGTGTCCGCGGGGACGCTCATCGCCGACGTATCTTCCCCTGCGAAAAGGAGCCAGGCTATCGGCCTCTTCGGTCTCTTCAGCGTGATAAATTTCGCGCTCGCGCCCTATGTCGGGAAAAAGATTATAGAGGCGTACGGCTTCGGGGATTTATTCGTCTTCGATTTCATTTTCGGGTCTTCTGCTTTTATCGCGGCGCTTTTCATCAGGGAGCCGGAGCCGCTCCCCGGGGGCAATAAACCTGGGAGCAGCTATAAGGGCGTGCTTTTCAGGCGGGGGGTATTCGCCGCCGCCTTCGCCCTGATGGTCGCGGGGACGGGTTTTGTTTCGGCCATTACATTCGTTCCCGTGTTCGCCAGGCGCATCGGCGTAAACTCCTTCGAGCTCTTTTTCATAACATACACGGCTGCCATAATCGCGGTCAGGCTCATAGGCGGGTGGATTCCGGACAAGTTCGGCAAGAAGAGGTCCTCGGTCCCGGCGCTCTTTCTATTCGCTATAAGCATTATCGCAATCGGGTATTCGTCGGGGACGTCGGGCCTGATACTTGCAGGCGTATTCTTCGGGCTCGGTCACGGCCTCTTCTACCCCGCGATCTATGCCCTGGTCATAGACCTCACGCCTGAAGCCGACAGGGGGAAAGCGGTCTCTATCTGCAGCGTGGCTTTCACTTTCGGAGGGATGCTCGGCGTGTTTATTTACGGGGTGATCGCGGAGGTGTGGGGTTTCCGCCTGATGTTCGATATTGCGGGCTCTGTGTGCGTGGTCGGTTTCCTTGCCTTCGCATTCACGGGAAAGGAGTCGGAGGGCGCGGGCTCTCGATTGAGTGAGCGGTAATCATGCGGGGTCGGGTAAGATATATCGATATAATTACGGAGGCGCCGATGTCTGAGGAAAGAGACTTGAAGAAGGATTTCCCCGTTGTGCCGTTCTGGGAATTCCTGGGAATTGAAATCGTGGAAATGCGTCACGGATACGGCAAGCTCATAATTCGTGCCGGAGAGAATTTGACCAATCCGTACGGGTATACGCACGGCGGGGTTCTGTCCACACTCGCCGACTCCGCCGCCGCCGTGGCCATTGCGGGAATGGTCAAGGACAAAGGTAAGAAGTTCATGACTATCGAGATGAACATCAGCTATATCAATCCGGTTACCGGGGGCGTTATAGAGGCGCACGCCAAGGCCCTCAGAGAGGGCAGGATAGTTCCCGCGGAGGTCGATATCATTAATGAAAATAGACTTGTTGCCAAGGCTATAGCCACGTATATTATTGTTGACGATAAGAAGGATTGAGCAATTCCCCGGACCTTATCCCGTTTTCATATAGAGCATGCATCAGCTTGACGATAAACTCCTTTTGGGGTAGAACCTTTAACTTTAACCATGGACAACGATCAGTTCGAGCAGAGAAAAGAAAAGCTTAATGAATTGAGAACCTTAGGCGTCAACCCGTTCGCGAACGGTTATAAGCCCGATATTCTCGCAGGCGGGCTGATATCGAAATTCGGAGAGACTCCCGCAAACGAGCTTGAAAGCCGGAATGAGGACTACTCACTGGCAGGCAGGGTCGTCGGGCTGAGGGACTTCGGAAAGAGTATTTTCTTTCATATAGCGGACAGATCCGGGAAGATGCAGGGATATTTGAAAACGGACGTCGTAGGTGAGGACAGCCACAAATTTTTTAAGAAGTATGTGGACCTGGGCGACTTCATCGGAATCAGAGGAAACCTCTTCAAGACGAGAACCGGCGAGCTGACCGTAAACGTAAAGGAATTCAAGCTCCTCACGAAAACGCTCCACCCGCTCCCCGAGAAGTGGCACGGACTCAAGGATGTCGAGGCCAGGTACCGTCAGCGTTATCTAGACCTCATTTCGAACCCGGAAATCAAGGAAATATTTCTTACAAGAAGCCGGATTATTAAACTCATAAGAATGTTTCTGGATCAGAGGGATTTCATCGAGGTTGAAACCCCGATCCTCCAACCCATCGCCGGCGGGGCGGCCGCGCGTCCCTTCGAGACACACCACAATGCGCTCGGTATGGACCTCTACCTGAGGATCGCTCCCGAGCTCTACCTTAAACGACTCGTGATCGGGGGGATTGAAAGGGTTTACGAGATCGGAAGGACTTTCAGGAACGAAGGGGTTTCGACGCAGCACAACCCCGAATTCACTATGATAGAGTTCTATCAGGCCTACGCCACGTACGAAGACCTTATGGACCTGATCGAAGAGCTTATATGCTTCCTGGCTCACGAAATTAAAGGCTCGCTCGTCTTTGAATACAGCGGCTCCGAGATCGACATGACCCGCCCCTGGAAGAGGATAAACATTTTCGAGCACCTCGAAAAAACCCTGGGTAAAGAAGTCCTTTCGGACGACGCGAAGCTTTTTGAGAAAGCCCGTTCCCTCGGTATCGATCATAAAGGGATAAGGGGCAAGGCGATCGTTGAAACCTTTGAGTTGTTAACCGGCGAAGAGCTCGGGAACCCCGCTTTCGTATACGGTTTTCCGCTCGATGTCTCTCCGCTGGCCAGGAAGAACGAAGCCGATCCCGATATTACGGACAGGTTCGAACTATATATCTTCGGGAGGGAGATCGCGAACGCTTTCTCCGAGCTGAATGACCCGATCGACCAGAAGGAAAGGTTCCTGAGCCAGCTCGACCTCAAATTAAAGGGAGAAGAAGAAGTGCATGAAATGGACGAAGACTTCGTTACGGCTCTCGAGCACGGAATGCCCCCGACCGCGGGAGCGGGCATAGGTATAGACCGTCTCGTTATGCTTTTTACAAACTCACCTTCCATAAGGGAAGTCATTTTCTTTCCCCATCTAAGGCCGGAATGAAATACGAATTTTTTATCGGGCTCAGGTACCTGAGCTCCAGGCGTAAACAGAAGTTTGCCTCTATCATCGGGCTGATCTCGGTCCTGGGTGTGATAATCGGGGTAATGGCCCTGAACGTGGTCCTCTCGGTCATGGGGGGGTTCGAGGAGGAGCTCAGGGAGAAGATACTGGGCGTAAGCTCCCATATAGTGGTACTGAGCTACGACGGCCCCATGAAGGATTTTTCCAAAATAGAGGACGAGACCCGTAAATTCCCCGGAATCCTCGGGGCAAGCCCCTTTATATACGGCCAGGGGATGATGGCGAGCGAGAATAACGTGTCGGGCTCCGTCGTAAGGGGAATAGACCCCGGGACGGCGGGCACTGTTACGAATATCGAGCAGGCCCTGGGGAGGGGCGTACTAGGGAGTAAGAACCCCGACAAGAAGAGGATATCCGACGAGCAGCTCTCCAAGATGGGAAAGGAGGTGCTCAATAAACTGGTTACGGAAACCGAATCGGGGAAACCGCCGATACTGCTCGGCAAGGAGCTCGCGAACACGCTCGGGGTAATGGAGGGGGACCAGGTGAGCCTCGTCTCGCCGTTCGGGAAGATGGGGCCTTTCGGGGCTACCGCCAAGGTAAAGAAATTTGAAGTGGTCGGCGTATTCGATTACGGTATGATCGAGTACGATTCGTCGATTTCCTATGTCGACCTCAAGGACGCCATGGACTTTTTCGACATGAGCGGCGAGGTTTCCGGTGTGGAGGTCAAGGTCAGGGATATTTACGATGCGAAGGGCATGAGCGCGGAGCTAGCCTCTATATTGGGCTTCCCTTATTACACGAGGAACTGGGAAGAAGTCAATAAAAGCCTCTTCAAGGCCCTCAGGCTGGAGAGGATAGCGATAGCTATCTTTTTGGGTCTGATTATACTCGTTGCGGCGCTCGATATTGTAAGCGCGCTGACCATGGTCGTGATGGAGAAGGGCAGAGACATAGCCATCCTTCGCGCGATGGGGGCGACCAGGAACGGGATATTGAAGATCTTCGTCATAGACGGGATGATCATAGGTATCGTCGGGACACTCCTCGGCAGTCTCTCGGGCTACGGTATCTGTTACATGCTCAAAACCAGTGAAACTATAAGGAAACTGATTCCTTTTGATAATAATGTCTATCCTATTTCCGAGTTTCCAGTTAAAATTGAACCGTTTTATTTTCTAACGGTGGCATTCTGCAGCATATTGATATGTTTTATCGCAACATTGTATCCGTCATTCCAGGCGTCTCGAAAAGATCCTATAGAGGCACTGAGGTATGAGTGAAGAATGGAGATTCGAGTACGAGGTCTATGGAAGGTGTTTGAGACCGATGGTGGTCGGGTAGAGGCTCTTAAGGGAATTGATCTTGACATATCGGACGGGGAAATGCTTGCGATAATCGGTGTATCGGGATCGGGGAAAAGCACTCTGTTGCATATTTTAGGTACACTCGACCAGCCGTCCGCGGGAGAGGTGCATTACGGAGACATCAATGTATTCAAGCAGAACGACAGCGAGCTTGCGTCATTCAGGAACAGGGAAATAGGTTTTGTCTTCCAGTTCCATTATCTGCTCCCTGAGTTCACCGCACTTGAGAACGTAATGATGCCGTGTCTCATTAACGGCCTGAGCACGGCCCGCGCGCGAGAGATGTCGCTCGATGTCCTGAAGAGGGTGGGTTTGGAGCACAGAGTGGAACACCGTCCGGGAGAGTTGTCGGGCGGGGAGCAGCAGAGGGTCGCGATCGCCAGGGCTGTGGTTTTGAAGCCCAAAGTTATACTGGCGGACGAGCCGACCGGGAACCTCGATCTGGATACGGGCGCGTCTATTGTCGACTTGTTTATGATGCTCAATAAGGAATACGGGATAACATCGGTGCTGGTTACGCACAATCAGGAAATCACCAGGCGGCTCAACAGGAGAATCAGACTTTCCGATGGGAAAATTGTCGATGTCAATTAACTTAAAGACGGGACGAACGGTTATTGCGGTCGCTCTGCTGCTGTTCCTGAGCTCGTTATGCTGGGAATACGCATCGGGACAGGACGCGGGCATTAAGGAGACCCCCCCTGCCGCGGATACTGTCAAGGGGCCCGAGGACGGCGCCGCCGGGAGCGGGGAGACCCCACAGCCGCCGGCTGCTCAGGAGCAGGACAAGATAATCCAGATAAAAATAGAAGGTAACCTCCGAGTGGAAACGGAGCTGATAGGGCTTAATATTTCTTCGAAGGTAGGCGAGCCTTTCTCGGCTGCGACCGTCAGGGAGGATATAAAGAAGCTTTATAAACTCGGAAACTTCGAGGACGTATCGGCCGACACCGAAAAGACCCCTGGGGGAATAATCCTCATTTATAAGGTGAAGGAAAAGCCCGTAGTCGCCGACCTCAGAATCAGGGGAAACAAGGACATAAAGAGCGATAAGATTCTTGAGGTCATAGACGTCAAGGAAGGCCGGATTATAGACCTCAGTAAGGTCAAGCAGAGCCAGGAGGCCATAAGCGCCCTTTACGCTCAAAGCGGACTAGTAGGAACGGTGGTCGATTACAGCATCGAGCCCGAGGGGGAGGGGACGGTAAGCGTCACATACGAAATACAAGAGGGTAAGAAGGCCTATATAAAGAAGGTAATATTCGTCGGGAACGAAAAGCTGAAGACCAAAATAGTGAAGAAGGGCTTATATTCCAAACCAAAGGGCATGTTCTCCTTCATTTCGAAAAAGGGTCTCTACAACCCTCAGGAAATCGATAATGATTCCGAGAGGATAAGGGTAACGTATATCGACAATGGGTTTCTCGACATAAAGGTAAGCAAGCCCGAAATAGTATATAGCGATGAGGAAAAGGGTTATATAATTACCTTTAAAATTGACGAGGGCGATCAGTATAAAGTCAGCGATCTCTCTTTCGTCGGGGATATGATAGTGCCCGAAGAGGAGCTTCGCGCGACCCTCAAACTCAAAAGCGGGGAAATCTTCAGGGGGAGCCTCCTTGCCCAGGACATAGCGGGGCTGACGACTTTTTACGGCGACAAGGGATACGCGTTCGCCAACGTGGAGCCCGCATTCAAGCTCAGCAGGCAGGAACTGACAGTAGCGGTACAGTTCAGAATTGAAAAAGGGCCCGAAGTATACGTGCGGCAAATCGATATAGTCGGAAACACCAGGACGAGAGATAAGGTTATCAGGAGAGAAATACCCATCGAGGAAGATCAGTTATTCAACGCCACGGAGGTTCAGGCTATTAAATCGAGGGTCACGAGGCTCGGTTTCTTCGAGGACAACGTGGAGGTCGCTACGGACAGGGTCCCCGGCACCGAGGATCAGATCGATGTTAAGGTAAAGGTCGAAGAGAAGCCCACCGGGTTCTTCAGCATCGCCGGAGGGTTCAGCTCTGTCGAGACCTTCATTTTTGCGGGCCAGATACAGGAAGCCAACCTTTTCGGATATGGGAAGAGGCTTACTTTGAACGCGCAAATAGGCGGTGTCACACAGCTTTTTTATGTAAATTATCAGGACCCGCACTTCCTCGACACCGACTTCACTCTCGATGTCCTCGGGTTCAGGACCGACAGGCAGTTCAGGGATTTCGACAGGAGCTCGTTCGGCGGAAGTTTAACAGTCGGCAGATACCTCTGGAGAGACCTGAGGGGCAATATAACGTACAGACTCGAAGACGTGAAGATCGGCGATATAGACGAGAACGCGAGACTTATTATTACCAGGTCGAAACAGACGATCAGCAGCGTCGGTTTCGGTCTGGTCTGGGATTCGAGAAATAATCTGCTCGACCCGAGCGCCGGAAACCTGAGTGAAACGGAAGTCGAGTTCGCGGGCGGTCCGCTGGGTGGAAATACCGATTTTATTAAATATACTGTATCATCGAGGCAGTGGTTCCCCTTATGGCTCGGTACGGTATTGACGGTAAGGGGGACATACGGAGTGATCGATTTCAGGAACAACGGCAACGACCTCGTAGTCGGCGAGCGCTTCTTCCTCGGCGGGCCGAATACGCTCAGGGGGTACGGCTTCAGAAGGGTGGGCCCGAGGGTTCCTGCCGCTGACGGCAGCTTCGTAATAATCGGAGGCGTTCAGGAACTCCTGTTTTCGGTCGACTATATCTTTCCGATCCTGCCTTCGGCGGGGTTGAAAGGGGCGGTATTCTTCGACATGGGAGATGCGTTTAACGACGGGCAGGACGTGACTATAAACCCGAACAACCTGAGAAAGGACGTGGGCATCGGCATGAGATGGGTATCTCCGCTCGGTCCGCTGAGACTCGAAGTGGGGTTCCCGCTCGGAGACAAACTGCCCGGCGAGGATCCTTACGAAATCCAGTTTACTATTGGAACATTATTCTAAATTTTAAGGAGGTATAAGAAATGAGGGTATTGTTACTTGTGTTAGGTTTATTGTTGCTGACACCTGTTGTTTCTTATTCACAGGCGAACAAGATTGGTGTTATTGATTTACAGATGGTTATAGCGAATTCGAAGGCGGGTAAGGCTGCGAAATCCGCATTTGAGGCCGAGTTCAAACAGAAGCAGCAGATCATCGAGAGCAAGAACGCCCAGCTCGAAGCGCTGAAAAACGAGTTCATTCAGAACGGACCCGTTATGAACGAAACTACGAGAAAGCAGAAAGCGGAGCAGATCGATCGTCTCGATAAAGACCTTCAGAGATCGAGGGCTGACTTCAGGGACGAGCTCCAGAGGAAGGACTACGAGCTTCTGGAGAAAATATTAAAGGATCTCGATGGCATACTCCAGTCTATCGGCACCTCCGAGGGCTATACCATCATTATCGAAAAGACCGAAGGCGGTGTCATTTTCTCAATTCCGTCTATCGATTTAACCCAGAAGGTTATACAGGCATACGACGCCAAGAACTAATGCTTGACGGAACTGTTACAGACGGGAGCAGCTTGAAAATTTTAATTGATAGAGAATCTATCAAGGCCCATATTCCCCACAGGGACCCGTTTCTATTCGTCGATGAGGTCCTCGAGCTCGAACGCGGGGCAAGGATCGTGGCGGTCAGGAAATTCCGTCCGGAGGAGGAGTTCTTCAAGGGCCATTTCCCCGGAAGTCCGATCGTCCCCGGGGTGATAATATTGGAAGCGATGGCTCAGGCAGGCGGAGTTCTTTATAACGCGTCGTTTACGGAGGAGCGGGTATCCAAAGGACAGACGGGGGCTTACCTGGCCGGACTCGAGAAAGTGCGTTTCAGAAAAGCCGTTTACCCGAACGATCTCCTGAAGATGGATGTGAGGATTCAGAAGATGCGGTCGAAGATAATAATCTTCACGGGTGAGGCGAGCGTCGAAGGCTCAAAGGTTGCGGAAGCGGAAATTATGGTTTCGCTCTATTAATTTATTTAAAATCAATTCCTTACCTTGACAGTGTTCACTTTCTCATGTTAATATACGTGGTTTCATATAGACGGGCAAATTCTATCTAATTTCATATTAATGGAGAATCCATAGGAGCTATAGATTCATAGACGCTGGCGTAGCTCAGTGGTAGAGCAGCTGATTTGTAATCAGCAGGCCGGGGGTTCAAATCCCTTCGCCAGCTCCACAGGAAAAATGTTGCAATTACAGGGAGTTATATACAAATTATTCGGAGGGGAGGTGGCTGAGCGGTCAAAAGCAGCAGACTGTAAATCTGCCGGTGCAAGCCTACGTAGGTTCAAATCCTGCCCTCCCCAGAGAACTGATAAAGGAAATAGCGCATACTGGATGTTTGTAACGGTGAGTAAGCTCAAGGCAGGCTGCAATGCTTATAAAGCGGGAGTAGCTCAGTTGGCTAGAGCATCAGCCTTCCAAGCTGAGGGTCGCGGGTTCGAATCCCGTCTCCCGCTCATAGCTTTCTATGCCCACGTAGCTCAGTCGGTAGAGCACATCCTTGGTAAGGATGAGGTCAGCGGTTCAAGTCCGCTCGTGGGCTCCATGCTGTGCATGACAACATGTTCGTTAATCCATTAAGGAGGTATTAACAGGCGATGTCTAAGGAGAAATTTGCGCGGGTTAAGCCGCACCTGAACATAGGGACGATAGGGCACGTGGACCACGG
>MFCJ01000147.1:7179-12415 GCA_001775255.1 Candidatus Dadabacteria bacterium RIFCSPHIGHO2_12_FULL_53_21 | reverse complement strand
TCTCCTTACCGAGCAGCTCCCCGATCTTGGTAGCACAGATATTGCTCGAAACCCTTATTACGTCCGCAAACGTGAGTGTCCCGTAGGGATGAACATCCTTTATTATCTTCGCTCCCACCTGTCTCCTGCCGTTCTCGCAGTAAAATTCCGTCGACGGGTTCGCCACCTTCTCCTGAAGCGCGCTCGCCGCGAGAAACGTCTTCATGGTGGAGCCGGGCTCGAACGTGTACCAGACGGGGAGGTTCCTCCTGTAATCGAGCGGGTACTCGCCGTATTTGTTCGGGTCGAGAAAAGGATAGGTAGCCATTGCGAGCACTTCCCCTGACTCCGGGTCGAGCAGTATGGCCATGCCCTTCTCGCCGTTCATTTTCTCTATGCCGTCCTTGAGCTCCCTCTCTACTATGTGCTGAATCTGTGAGTCTATGGTCAGTATTATGTCGTGACCCGCGGTCTTCTCCTCTCCGAAGTCTTCTACTATGCCGGGGTTATTTATTATCTTTCTTCCGCGCGCGTCTCTTTTTAAAGTGATCTTCCCGGGCTTCCCGATTAAGAGTCCGTCATAACGGTATTCGATGCCCTCGATGCCGGTCGAATCTATATTCGTGAACCCGAGCAGCTGACCCATGAGGGGCCCGTTGGGGTATACGCGCTTGGGCTCTTCGATGAATCCGATCCCGTCGATGTTCATTTTTTCGAGCTCCGTCGTAACGGCGGGATCGACGAGTCTGGCGAGCCATACGAACGAGGACTTGGAGGTCAGCTTCTGCAGAACGCCCTTTTCCGGCAACCCGAGTTTGGACGAAAGTATCTTCGAGAGCTCCGCAGGATTCTTTACCGCATACGGGTTGGCGAAGACGGATTTTATCTCGACGTTCACGGCGAGCTCCTTCATATTCCTGTCGAGGATTTTTCCGCGGCGGGGGAGGAGGGTCGAGCTCCCATGGTGCTGTTGTCTGGCAATCGTGAAGGCGCGTTCACGATCCAATACCTGCAGGTCGAGGGCTTTAATACAAACCGAAGCGAAAAGAATAAGCATAAAAGTCCCGACGATCACAATCTTCCATTTCGGCCTGTCGAGTTCCCTTCCCAGGGATATCCTTTTCGAGCTCTTCTTGGGCTTCATTGTTTGCCGTCGGCGACCGTCGTCTCTTCCACGTAAATTATGTCTTCCTGAGTCGGGTACTTGAACCCCATCTCGAGAGCGGACTGTTCGAGCCTGTCTGGAGACTTCGCGCTCATAAACTCGGACTGGAGTATCCGTTTCTGCTTCAGGAGCTCGTTCGTCTGCCTGTTGTTCCGTGAAATCTCATAGCCCACACGCAGCTCTTCGACTTTAAACCTGACATAGAAAAGGGCGAGCGCCAGAGCGACCAGGACGAGTATCACAAACCCCGTGGAGAGACCCGTTCTCTCAGATTTTTCCTTCTCTCTCGACCCGAGGGCCTTTACGTGAGCCATTCCTAAACCCTTTCCCCAACCCTCATTTTGGCGCTTCGCGCCCTGGGGTTGTTCAATATCTCTTCATCGCCCGGAACTATGGGTGTGCGTGTGATTATTTTGAGGACACTCTTCTTGCCGCAGCCGCATTCGGGCATTCCCGGGGGACAGATACAGGGGGATGCCATGCGGAGGAAGCTCGTTTTAACGAGCCTGTCCTCGAGCGAGTGAAAGGATATGATTACAAGCCTGCCCCCCACCCTCAGGCGGGAAACGGCTTTCCCGATGAACTCATTTATATTTTCAAGCTCGTTATTAACGGCTATACGGAGCGCCTGGAAGGTCTTCGTCGCGGGGTGTATCCTCGCCGGGTGAAATTTCCTCGGTATGGCGAGGGACACGACCCTGGCAAGCTCGGCGGAGGTCTTGATGGGACTCTCATTCCTCGTCTCCACGATCCTCTTCGCAATCCTTCTCGACCACTTCTCCTCCCCGTACATCTTGAGAACCCTCGATATCTCGTCCATGGTCATTTCGTTTACGAGGTCGTAGGCCGTAAACCTCAGTCTCGGGTCCATCCTCATGTCGAGCGGCTCCTCTCTCATGAAGCTGAATCCCCTTTCGCTCGACTCGATCTGAAATGAGGACATCCCCAGGTCGGCAATGATCCCGTCGACCTCTCTTATGTCGAGACTGTCGAGGACCTTATCTATATCGGAAAAATTACTATTGCGGTAAATAACGTGGCCGTTATATGCGGAGAGCCTCCCGCGCGATATCGAGATCGCTTCCTCGTCGACATCGAGTCCTATGACGAGACACCTGGAATGGGTATAGTCGAGAATCGATTTGGTATGGCCGCCCATGCCCAGAGTGGCGTCCACGTATACTCCCTCCGGCCGGGTGATAAGGTGACCGACAACCTCGTCGCTCAGCACCGATTGATGAACCGGCTTTGAAATTTCCACGACCGCGTTTTCCATCTCCTTATAGTCCTTGTCCCGCAAGAATCTCCCTGCTCTTTTTGAATTCTTCGTATGCGCGGCCCTGCTCTTCCTCCTCCCACACTTCCTTCGCCCAGATCTCGATCCTGGTGAGCATGCCGATCATGACAAGCTCCTTATCGATACGGGCATGGCTCCTGAGCGACTGGGGTATAAGCACCCTCCCCTGACCGTCGAGGGGGCAGTCTACGGCCCCTCCCATCAGGTATCTGAGGAATGAGATTACCTCCTGCTTGAACTGAGGGAGGGAGGACACTTTCCTTTCTATCTCGTTCCATTCCTTTAGGGGATACGCCACGAGGCATTTATCAAAATTCGTAATGATCAGAGTCTCGTCCGCGTACTTTTCCCTGCACACCTCACGAAACTTCGCAGGGATACTTACACGTCCTTTATCCGTCATCGTATGTTCGTATCGTCCTCGGAACATATCATACCATCTTATGCCACTTTATGCCACTCTCAACCACTATATAACTGCGTCTTAAGTTTGTCAAGTAAGTTTGTGTTATTTTTCAATTTTTTAGTCTGATCGGGGGTTTGAAATAAAAACATGCGTAATTAACTTACGTCTTGGCTCGAAAAGACCGCTTTTTAAGGCTTATCGGAAAGCGCTTGCTTTAATAATGTCCTGTAACATACTACAATCACAACATATAATCTTTGCCAGTTCTGAGGAAATAAAAATGCAATAATGCCACTCCGTACCACAAGATAACTAAAGTCATTTCCGTCATCGATTTAATCCGTGAATATTAGCTGGAAGGAATCGGAAAAGGGCATAAAGTTGTATATAATCTCTACTTTAAAATACAAAAGCCGACTCTATGCCCACTATATCGATAAGGCTTAAAAATAACAGTGAAAGCGTATACTTCCAATCCATCATAGGCACTTATTCGCACATCGCATGGGTAAGGACTGATGACCCGGAATCGGGGATCATTCAGGTGATAACTACTGATGACCTCCTCCAGGAGACCCGTAATATCCTGGAAAGATTGGGAAAAGAGATAGAGTTCGAGGAGGTGGGCCCAGCCGGGCAGTGATTTAAAGCACCCGCCCCCGTCCGATATGAGCGATAAACACGAAATAGCCCGTTCAGCCGGAGTAATAGGATTCCTCACGCTCCTCAGCCGCATCACCGGGTACATACGGGATATGGTAATGGCCTACTTCTTCGGGGCGACCGCGTTCACGGACGCATTCTGGATCGCTTTCAGGATACCGAACCTCCTGCGGAGGCTCTTCGCCGAGGGGTCCCTTACGATCTCCTTCATCCCAATATTCACGGAGATGCTGGAGAAGAAGAACAAGGAAGAAGCCAAGAAGGTTTCGGACATAGTCTTCAGCCTGCTCTTCACGATAACGATAATCGTTTCAATCCTCGGGGTTATTTTCTCTCCCTACATAGTAAAGCTCTTCGCATACGGCTTCGACAGGGAGACGTTCGAACTCTCGGTCGCGCTCAACAGGATAATGTTCCCATACATATTCTTCATTTCCCTCACCGCCCTATCCATGGGGGTGCTGAACTCGCTCAGGCATTTTTTCGCCCCCGCATTTTCTCCGGTGCTCCTGAACATATCTATGATAATTGCCATATTCGCCCTTTTTAATAAATTCGGACTGCCGATCTATTCGGCCGCCGCGGGAGTAATCCTGGGCGGGGTATTGCAGCTCCTGATACAGATCCCGTTCCTCCGGGCAAGCGGGTTTCTATTCAGCTTTACGCCGAACCTCCGTAACCCCGCAGTGAAGCGTATAGGGTTACTCCTCGTGCCCCAGCTCTTCGGACTCGCGGTTTATAACCTCAATCTCATAGTAAGCTCCCAGTACGCGTCATTCATGCCCGAGGGCACGATATCCTATCTATATTTCGCGGAGAGGCTGACCGAATTCCCTCTCGGGATAATCGCCGTATCGATCGCGACCGTGCTCCTGCCGAGCCTTTCGAGCTACATAAGCAGGGGGGACTACGATAAATTCCACGAAACCTACTCGTTCACACTCAAGCTCATGCTCTTCATTCTTATCCCGGCGCTCGCCGGGCTGATCGCGCTCCGCATCCCGATATGCAACCTCCTCTACCAGAGGGGGGAATTCACTTACGAAGCGACCCTCGCTACCGCACAGACACTTTCCGGATACTGCCTCGGGCTCTGGGCCGTCGGGGGGTTAAGGGTTACGGCCCCGGCATTCTACGCGATGCAGGATACGAAGACGCCGGTCGTCGTAGCGTTTTTCGCATTCCTCCTGAACGCCGCGCTGGGATTCGTGCTCGGGTTTACGCTCAAGCTCGAGCACACGGGTCTCGCGCTCGCGAACTCGGCGTCTTCCGTATTCAACTTCCTGACGCTCATATACCTTCTCGAAAGGAGGACGGGGGATCTCAAAGCGAGGACGATCTTCCTCTTCTGTCTCAAGATGATCGTCGTCTCCGGGGTGATGGCGGGAGCGGCCTGGGCGATCTCGACTTACGCCGACTGGACGGGGTCCGATTTCTCCGTGAAAAAAATAGCAGTGCTGGCCCTGTCTATTTGCGCGTCCGGCACGTTATTTATTATTCTTACGAGAATTTTGAAGATCGAGGAGGCGGGGTTTCTCCTCAACCTGATAAGGAGAAAAATGCCGGGGGGAAAGAAGACTGAATAGCCCCGCTCCCCCCGGAAGATTTCAAATCTTCTACCGGTTAGCGCAGAATCCGAAATTGACGGAGCTCCGTGCGCGTACTATGATAAAGGACTATATTTCAATTATTTGTCTTATGTTATGATTTAGATTTGCCGAGCCCG
>MFCJ01000147.1:0-7139 GCA_001775255.1 Candidatus Dadabacteria bacterium RIFCSPHIGHO2_12_FULL_53_21 | reverse complement strand
CCGGTGGAAGACTTTC
Source organism: Candidatus Dadabacteria bacterium RIFCSPHIGHO2_12_FULL_53_21 (assembly GCA_001775255.1). Taxonomy (GTDB): domain Bacteria; phylum Desulfobacterota_D; class UBA1144; order Nemesobacterales; family UBA2774; genus 2-12-FULL-53-21. The sequence continues at coordinate 7,123 of MFCJ01000147.1, read as the reverse complement.
TTGATTCCGAATTCAAGTATAAAGTAATATCAGAACGACCATGCCCGGAGATAATTACTCGACCGAAGAGGAACTCAGTAAATTCGAAGAGAAGTACGCAAGAATCCTGACGCAGGACCCCTCGTCAGTAGCGTTTATTTTCCTTGCACAGGTCCTCTACAAGCAGGGAAAAATCGACAAGGCCATTAATGTATTGATAAACGGTTTGAAGTATAATAAGAAGAGCGTTACGGGCAGGTTTCTATTAGGGAAAATCTACTACGACAGGTGGCTCATCGAACGGGCCAAGAGGGAATTCCAGACCGTCGTAGAGCTCGCTCCGGACAACCTCGCCGCATGCAAGATGCTGGTGCAGATACTGAAGAGCGAGGAAGCCTACGGCAAGGCCCTGGAACTCCTGAGAACGGCATCGGCATACCATACGCACGACGTATCCATAATGTCCGAGCTCAGGGAGATCGAGGCCTCGCTTTCGCTGGCAAAGATAAAGGAGAAGGAATTTCAGTTCGCGAGAGAGGGCATAAAGACGGCGCTCGAATCGAAGAGCGTCGAGGATCTCGAATCGAGCGTGGTAAAATACGAGAAGGAACTGCTTACGGAGACGATCGCCGACATCTACACCGCACAGGGACTCTATGAAAAGGCCTGCAAAGTGCTGGAGGCGATGTTTGAGAAAGATCCCGGAAACGACGCCGTCAGGAAGAAGCTCGCGCAGTCGAGGCTATACCTGGTAAATAAAAGCGCCGGGTTCCTCCGAGGAGAGTGAACGCGTACATGAAGATACTCATCATACACGGACCGAACCTGAACATGCTCGGCAAGCGGGAGCCTTCTATATACGGCGCGGGCACGCTCCAGGAAATAAACAGAATCCTCAAGGAGGAGGCCAGGAGGCTCGGCGTAAAGGCCGAAGTTTTCCAGTCGAACTCGGAAGGGGAAATCGTGGGCAGTATCCAGGACGCGATGAAGAAATCGGACGGAATCCTCATCAACCCAGGGGCGTATACACACACGAGTATCGCCATCAGGGACGCAATACTTTCGGCCGGGCTGCCCGTGGTCGAAGTCCACATCTCCAATATTTACAAGAGGGAGGACTTCAGACAGAAGTCGTTTATCTCGGGGGTCTCGGTCGGGGTCATATCCGGGTTCGGATCGGACAGCTATATTCTCGGCCTGAACGGACTCGTGAACTACCTGAGGGGCCGCGATTCGGAATGAGCCCGGGGATATAAAACAATTTCATCGATAGCCGGCCGGCTGAAAAACCGCGGCTCTATGCCCCGGATAGAATTTATCGTGCAGCTTTTATTTCCGCTCCCATGAAAAAGAACTGGACAATAAAAAAGGAAAACCCGAAGCTGAGAGAGAGGATTTCGAAACACCTCGGTATCTCGCCCCTCACGGCTCAGATCCTCATCAACAGGGGGATCGGGAACGAAGCCGAAGCGAACCTGTTCCTGAACAGCACGCTCTTCGACCTCCCATCGCCTTACCTCATGAAGGGAATGGACAAGGCCGTAGAAAGGATTAAACGGGCGATCGCGGGCAAGGAAAAAATAGCGATATACGGGGACTACGACGTGGACGGTGTCACGTCCACCGCACTATTCTATACTTTTCTAAAGAGCCTCGGAGCGGACGTGGTCTTCTATAACCCGGACAGGATGAAGGAGGGGTACGGCGTCAATATCGAGGCGGTAAAAAGGCTGGCCGAAGGAGGGGTGACTCTCTTTATCTCGGGGGACTGCGGCATAACGGCCGTTAAGGAAGTCGGGGAAGCGAAGAGGCTCGGGGCCGATTTCATTGTGACCGACCACCACAAGCCGCCCGAGGAGCTTCCGGACGCCGTGTCCATTCTGAACCCTCAGCTCTCAGACTGCAAATATCCCGGGAAAACTATCGCGGGCGTGGGAGTGATATTCAACCTGGCTGTCGCGCTGAGACGCGCGCTCAGGGAGGACGGCTTCTTCAGGCAGGGCGAGCCGAACCTGGCCGACTACCTGGACCTCGTCGCTTTAGGGACGGTGGCCGACTGCGCGCCGCTCACGGACGTGAACCGCATATTCGTGAAAGAAGGAATAAAGAGGATGGAGAACCCGAAGAGGACCGGGCTGCTCGCGCTCAAGGAAGCGAGCAGCATCACGGGACCGGTAAACACGTTCGATCTCGGATTCAAGCTGGGTCCGAGGATAAACGCTTCCGGAAGGATGAGCACGGCAGGAAAGGCGGTCGAGCTCTTTATCTCGGACGATATCCGGAGCGCGAGGGACATCGCGAAAGCGCTCAGCCGCGAAAATTCGGAAAGGCAGAACATCGAGGGGGAGATATTGGCCGAGGCCGTGAGGCAAATCGAATCAGAGCCCGGGATTCTGAAGGCCAATTCGATCGTGCTCGCATCGGCTGACTGGCATCCGGGAATAATAGGAATCGTGGCCTCGAGGATCGTGGAGCGATACGAGAAGCCCGCAATCCTCATCGCGATCGGCGGGAACGGGATCGGGAAAGGCTCGGGAAGGAGCGTCGAGGGAATAAATATATACAGCGCGCTCTCGGAATGCCGGGAGCTGTTCGAGCAGTTCGGCGGGCACGAGCAGGCGGCGGGGCTCTCGATAAAAAAGGAAAATATAGAGGAGTTCAGGGCAATGTTCGAGAAAGCTATCGCGGGTTCGGGTCACGCCTACGTGCCCAGGCTCGATATAGACGGCGAAGTGGAATTCCAGGAGCTCACGGACGCGCTCCTCACCGAGTTCGGCATGCTCGAGCCCTTCGGGATCGGGAACCCGGAGCCCGTCTTGATCGCCCGGTCGGTCGAGGTGCTCTCTCAGCGGATATTCAAAGACAAGCACCTCGGCCTCAAGCTGAAACAGGGGACGAAGTCCCTCGATGCGATATGGTTCAATGCCGGGGGAGTCACGGGGCTGCCGGACAGAATCGATCTCGCTTTCACGCCGGAGTTCAACAAGTGGAACGGTAAAAAAGATATAAGGCTCAGGGTGCTCGACGGAAGCTGGTAGCCCGTCATGCAATATCCCGCTCATAATGTAAGCTATTTCCAGCTATATTATTAAGCTCACAACAAAGAAGCAAAGGGGGGTTTCGTAATGTCGATAAGACCGGGTTTGCAAAATTTTAATTTCCTGTACCCGATATTGATCATCGTGATAATAATTCTTGCCACGAGCTCGTTCGTTATCGTGGAGAGCGGCCACGTGGGCGTCATAAGGACGCTCGGGGCCGTACAGCCCGTACCGCTCTCGGAAGGTTTTCATTTCAAGAAACCGTTCATCGATAAAATCGAGCAGATCGACGTAAGGCTCACCAAGGCGCAGTCGAATTCCGCGGCCGCGTCCAAGGACCTGCAAACAGTCCAGACCCAGGTCACCGTGCAGTACTCGATCATGGGTCCCACGGCTCCCGAAACATATCAGAAAATAGGTAACCGCGACGTGGTGGCGGCCACGATAATCGAGCCCGCGATCCAGGAATCGGTAAAGGCGATAACCGCTCAATACACGGCCGAGCAGCTCGTAACGAAAAGGGCGGAGGTCAAGCTCCAGATACAGGAAGCCATAGACAACTTCATCGATATAACACTGAAGGACAAGGGCGTCCCGACGGCCCTCAAGATCTCAAACGTCGCTATCACCGATTTCGAATTCTCCGAGGAGTTCAACAAGGCGATCGAGCTCAAGGTCAGGGCGGAGCAGGAGGCCCTTCAGGCCAAGAACGAAAAGACTAAGAGGGTCACGCAGGCGGAAGCCGGGTACCAGGAACAAAAGCTCGCCGCGGACGCCGCCGCGTACGATATCGAAGTCCGCTCGAGGGCGAAGGCTGACGCTATAGAGAGGGAAGCGAAAGCGCTGAAAAACAATCCCGAACTGATACAGCTGAGGCTGTCGGAAAAATGGGACGGCACCCTCCCGAAGTTCACGGGGGGAGAGGCGATTCCGTTCATAGACATCAACTCGGTTATTAACGATAAGCAGTGAGGGGGAGTTTTCCAGCGCAGGGAATAACGGTTGAGCGGCGTTATTCCTCGTAGGACTTTATATCCGGGCAGGTGCAGATGAGGTTCCTGTCGCCGTAAGGGTTATTTATCCTCCCGACCGGCGGCCAGAATTTATTCTCTTCGAGATAGGGGAGCGGGTAGGCGGCCTTATGCCTCGAATAGTGATGAGTCCATGCATCCCCCGCCGCCTCGCGGGCCGTGAGGGGGGCGTTCCTGAGCACGTTGTCTTCTCTGTCGGCCGCACCTTCGGAAATCTCCCTTACCTCTTCGTTTATGGAAACGAGCGCGTCGCAGAAACGGTCGAGCTCTTCTTTCGCTTCGCTCTCCGTTGGCTCTATCATGACGGTCCCGGCTACAGGCCATGAGACCGTAGGCGCGTGGAAGCCGTAATCCATGAGCCTCTTGGCCACGTCATCGACCTCGATACCGGCGTCCTTCTTAAAACGTCTCATATCGAGTATGAATTCGTGGGCCACCCTTCCGCGCGAGCCCGTATAGAGCACGTCATAAATTTTTTCGAGTCTCGATTTTATGTAGTTAGCGTTCAATATGGCGTATTTCGTCGCGTCCGTAACGCCGTCCCTGCCGAGCATCCTGATATACGCATAGGAGACGAGTAATATGCTCGCGCTCCCCCATGGGGCCGAGGCCACGGCGTGAATCGGTTTCTCCCCTCCGGTCTTAACAAGCGCGTGGCCGGGAAGGTAAGGCGCCAAATGCTTCCGCGCGCATATAGGGCCCATTCCGGGTCCGCCTCCGCCGTGCGGTATGCTGAACGTTTTATGCAGGTTGATGTGGCATATATCGGCGCCTATTATAGATGGGTTCGTCAAACCCACCTGAGCGTTCATGTTTGCCCCGTCCATATATACCTGCCCGCCGTTTTTGTGGACGACGGAGCATATCTCCTTAATCTTTTCCTCGAAGACGCCGTGCGTCGACGGGTAAGTAACCATGAGCGCGGCAAGCTCGTCCCTGTGCTCCCGGGCCTTTCTCCCGAGCGAGCCGAGGTCGATGTTCCCGCGCTCGTCACAATCGACTACGACGACCTTCATTCCCGCCAGGGCCGCGCTCGCGGGGTTTGTGCCGTGCGCCGACGAGGGTATGAGCGCCACGTTCCTATGGCTCTCGCCCCTGTCCCTGTAAAAAGCCCTTATGACCATGAGCCCCGCGTATTCACCCTGGGCCCCTGAATTGGGCTGGAGTGAGACCGCGGGGAACCCCGTAATGGCGGACAAATACCTTTCGAGCTCCCTGAATATCCGCAAATAACCACGCGTCTGACCGGCGGGAGCGAAGGGATGGAGCTTCGAGAATTCGGGCCACGTTACGGGGACCATCTCGGTAGTCGCATTCAGCTTCATGGTGCAGGACCCGAGGGGGATCATCGAAGTAGTGAGAGAAAGGTCTTTACTCTCCAGTTTCTTTATATACCGGAGCATGAGGGTCTCGGAGTGGAAGCTGTTGAATACCGGGTGTTCCAGGTACGCGCTTTTACGCTCGAGCCCGGACGGGAGCCTCGAACCGGCTTCCCCGAGACTCACATCCATACTTTCAGCCGTTGATTTAATCCCCAGGGAGAGTGAAAAGACCTTTACGATATCGAGGACGTCCCCGGGCCCGGTCGTCTCGTCGAGGGATATGCATATATGACGTCCGCCGATGTAATTGAAATTCATCCGGGACTTTTCCGCGTTCGATCTGATTTTGTCTATGAGCCCCGCGGAGCCTTCTCCGAGGTCTATTTTCAATGTATCGAAGTAATGCCTGTTCGCCTGGGTAATTCCCAGTTTCAGGAGCTCGTTTTCGAGAACAACGGCCGACCGGTGGATATTCCCGGCTATCGCACTGAGCCCGGCGGGGCCGTGATAGACGGCGTACATAGAGGCCATTATTGCGAGGAGCGCCTGCGCGGTGCATATGTTCGAGGTCGCTTTCTCCCTCCTTATGTGCTGCTCCCTCGTCTGAAGGGCCATTCTGCAGGCGGGGTTTCCGTGAGAGTCTATAGATACCCCGATTATCCTGCCCGGCATCTGGCGCACGAAATCCTCTCGTGTAGCGAAGTATGCCGCGTGCGGTCCCCCGAACCCGAGCGGTACGCCGAACCTCTGCGCCGAGCCCAGGACAGCGTCGGCCCCGAATTCGCCGGGCGGTGTAAGGAGCGTGAGAGAGAGCAGATCGGCGGCGACAGCCACGAGCGCGCCCCGCTCGTGGGCTCGAATTATGAACTCGGAATAACCGCAGACCTCTCCGTCCGAATCCGGATACTGGAGGAGCGCGCCGAACACGCCGCCCGCGAATTCGAACCGGGTATGGTCTCCGACCTCGAGACTTATTCCCAGAGGCTCGGCGCGGGTCCTTAAGACGTCTATGGTCTGGGGGAAGCATTTCTCGGAAACAAAAAAGATGTCCGGGCCGTCGCCGCCTTTTTTCTTGTCGGCGACGCGGTGAAGCATCGTCATGGCCTCCGCCGCGGCGGTGCCTTCATCGAGGAGGGACGCGTTCGCGATATCCATCCCGGTGAGGTCGACGACCATTGTCTGGAAATTGAGGAGCGCTTCGAGACGCCCCTGCGATATCTCGGCCTGATAAGGCGTGTACTGCGTATACCAGCCGGGGTTTTCGAGGACGTTCCTCTGTATAACGCCCGGCGTGACGCAGTCGTAATAGCCGAGCCCGATATAGGACTTATAGACCCTGTTCATGACGGCCTTTGCGCGCAGCTCCTCTAGTAACGCGTGTTCGCTTATGCCTTCAGGGAGGTTCAATTGTTTTTTAAGCCTGATGGACGACGGGACCGTCTCTTCTATGAGCTCGTCGAGGGACCCGGCGCCGACTACTCCGAGCATGGCATCGAGCTCCGAATGACCGGGGCCTATGTGTCTCCTCGCAAATGTACGGTATTCGTCCTGATCAGTTTTCATTTGGCTATTTATAGCACCGGGATTTAATAATTATTTACCGAAGGAAAAATTGTCCGCCCGGATAGATACGGGCCACTGAATGCGAAGCCCGGAAAAAGCCCGTCTGTCAATTCTATTCTTCCATCTCCTTCTCTACATATTCCGCGTAGTCCTCGAAGTCCATCAAATCTTTCAGCTCGCTCGGATC
>MFCJ01000146.1 GCA_001775255.1 Candidatus Dadabacteria bacterium RIFCSPHIGHO2_12_FULL_53_21 | reverse complement strand
AGCCCGCCGAATACACGCCCTGCGGTATACTCGAAGTGGCAAGGCTCTGCTCCGAGGCCGGACTCCCAGACGGAGTGCTGAACGTCGTGCCCGGCATGGGGGAGATCGCGGGTCAGTCCATTGTAGAGCACCCGGAAGTGGCGAAGGTGGCGTTCACCGGATCGACGGAAGTCGGAAAGATAGTGATGAGGACCGCGGCTGAGACCATTAAACGAATATCCCTCGAGCTCGGGGGGAAGGCGCCCTGTATCGTTTTCGAGGACGCCGATATAGAGAATACGATCGAAGCCGCACTGAGAGGAGGGTTCTTCAATCAGGGTGAGAACTGTACAGCCATAACGCGCCTCCTGCTGCATGAGGACATATACGATAAATTCCTCCCGCCGTTCATAGACAGGGTAAAACAGATAAGGCAGGGAGACCCGCAGAGCGAGGACACCGAGCTCGGCTCTCTAATCTCAAAAGAACATTTCGACAACGTGAAATCATACTTCGAGAAGGGAATAAACGAAGGGGGGCAGGCGCTCCACGGCGGAGGCAGGCCCAAAGACATTAAGAAGGGGTATTTCTTCGAGCCGACAGTCCTTGCCGACGTCGAGCCCGACTCGACGGTCGCATGCGAGGAGATATTCGGTCCGATAGTAGCGGTCATACCGTTCAAGACCGAGGAAGAAGCCGTCAGGATCGCGAACGACACCGTTTACGGTCTCGCCGGAGGGATATGGACGCGGGACATAAAGAAGGCCCTCAGGGTAGCGAAAGCCCTTAAAGCCGGATATCTGTGGATAAATACATACGGCGGCATTGTGCCGGAGACGCCTTACGGCGGGTTCAAGCAGAGCGGGATAGGTAAAGAGCTCGGCACGGAGGGTCTGGATATGTACCTCGAAACGAAGGCGGTAAATATATACATAGGCGATAAGATACCGGCATGGTACAAGGGATGAACAGCATCCGGCTCACCCGATGCCCGCACTAAACAATAACGTGTCAGGTCGTAATATCGCAATTGGCGGATCGGAAGACTTGAATATCTCGAAAGATACTAAGGAAGATTGGTAGAGCCCATCAAATACCGGTCGCACTCACGCGCGGCCTGGCGCCCTTCGTTTATCGCCCATACTACCAGACTCTGGCCCCGTCTCGCGTCCCCGGCGGCGAATACGCCTTCGATGTTGGTCTTATACTTTCCGTACTCGGCCTTTGCATTAGAGCGGTCATCGCGCTCTATTTTAAGCTGATTGAGGAGGCTGTCTTCCGGCCCCAGAAATCCGAGGGCCAAAAAAATGAGCTGTGCGGGCCAGACCTTTTCGGTGCCCGGTATTTCCCGGAAAGAAGTGCGGCCGTTTTCCCCCATGTGCCACTCTATCTGGATGGTATGCAGCTCTTTCACGTTGCCCTTCTTATCCCCCGCGAATCTCGTTGTCAGGACCTGGTACCTCCTGGGGTCCTCGCCGAATACCGACATCGCCTCTTCCTGGCCGTAGCTGATCGTATATACCTTCGGCCATTGGGGCCAGGGGTTTTCGGGGGCGCGCTCGAACGGGGGCTTCGGCAATATCTCGAACTGGAGGAGGCTCCTGCACCCGTGCCGCATCGAGGTGGCCACGCAGTCGGTCCCCGTATCTCCTCCGCCGAGCACTATAACGTCTTTATCCTTCGCGGATATGAAGTTCTTATCCTTCAGATTGCTGTCGAGGAGGCTTTTTGTATTGGCCTTCAGGAACTCCATGGCGAAATGAATGCCCCTGAGCCCCCTGCCCTCGACCGGAAGGTCGCGGGGCCTGGTGGCGCCTGTGCATATAACGGCTGCATCGTATTCCTTGAGGAGATTCCCGGCCGGGTAGTCTTTGCCTATCTCCGTATTCGTGACGAACCTGACCCCTTCTTCCGTGAGCAGCCTCACCCTTCTATCGACCACGCGCTTGTCCAGGTGAGGGTTGGGGATGCCGTACATGAGGAGCCCTCCCACCCTGTCGTCCCTTTCGAATACCGTAACCAGATGCCCCGCCTTGTTCAGCTGCGCGGCGCAGGCAAGCCCGGCGGGCCCCGACCCTATGACCGCGACTTTTTTTCCGGTCCGGGTCTCGGGTATCTCCGGGACGACCCATCCCTCTTCAAAACCCTTGTCTATTATCGTGCATTCGATTGTCTTTATCGTTACGGGCGTGTCGTTGATGCCGAGGACACACGACCCCTCGCACGGCGCGGGGCAAATCCTCCCGGTGAATTCCGGGAAATTGTTCGTCTTATGGAGACGCTCGAGCGCTTCTTTCCACAGCCCCTTGTAAATGAGGTCGTTCCACTCGGGTATTAGGTTATTTACCGGACAGCCCGCGGTCAATCCGTTAATAATGGATCCCGTCTGGCAGAAAGGGATGCCGCAGTCCATGCACCTCGACCCCTGGACCTTGAGCTTCGCCTCAGGGAGATGCCTATGGAATTCCTTCCAGTCCTTAATGCGCTCTCCGGGCGAGCGGTCGGGCTCAAGCTCTCTCTCATGCTCCATGAAACCTGTAGGGTCACCCATTAACTTCCTCCAGCTTAAATTCGATACGATTATACCGGATATTGAGTTACTTGTAAGAGAATCAAAGAGAATTAATTGCCGCTTACACGGGCCAGGTCTCTTTTGTTTTCTTCAAACGCGGCCATAAGGGCTTCTTCCCCGCTGAGGCCGGTTTTTTGGACTTTCTTTATCGCTTCGAGCATTCTCTTGTAATCCTTCGGCATGACCTTGACGAATTTCTCCGATAAGTCGGTAAAGCGCGCAAGTATGTCCCTTCCCCTCTCGCTATGGGTGTATTCGACGTGCCGCTTTATCATGCCATTTATCTCTTCTAAATCATCCCCATCCGGTTTATCGAGGCTTACCATGTCCTTATTGCACCTGACAGTGAAGTCCCCGGTTTCGTCGAGAACATACGCCATCCCTCCCGACATGCCCGCGGCGAAATTCCTGCCTGTCGAGCCTAACACCAGGACGCGCCCGCCGGTCATGTATTCGCAGGCGTGATCGCCGACGCCCTCCACGACGGCGTGGACTCCGCTGTTTCTGACACAGAAACGCTCCCCCGCCATGCCCCTGACGTAGGCCTCCCCGCCGGTAGCGCCGTAAAAGGCCACGTTGCCTATTATGATGTTTTCTTCGGGTTTGAACGTCGATCCTTTGGGCGGATAAACGATGATTTTGCCTCCCGAAAGACCCTTTCCGATGTAATCGTTCGAATCGCCCTCCAGGATAAGGGTCATGGAGTTAGGGATGAAGGCCCCGAAGCTCTGACCCGCGGAGCCGTTGAAATGAAGCCTGACGGTGTCGGGCGGAAGGCCGTCCTTACCGTAGCGCCGCGTGATCTCGCTCCCCAGTATGGTCCCTACCGTCCTGTTCACGTTCCTGATCGGTAAAATCGCCTCGACGGGAGTACCCGTTTCGATGGCGGGCTTGCATATCTCGAGAAGCACCCTATTGTCGAGAGCGTCTTTAAGCCCGTGATCCTGCTCGATCTGACAGTACTTCCCCCAATCGGAGGGCACGTCAGGCTGAAAGAGTATCTCCGAGAGGTCTACACCACTTGCCTTCCAATGGTCTGCGGCCCTCTTCATTTCGAGCTTGTCTGTCCTTCCTATCATTTCGCTGACCGTCCTGAACCCGAGCTGAGCCATGATCTCTCTCACTTCCTCGGCGATGAAGCGCATGAAATTTACGACGTGAGCGGGATCGCCCGCGAATTTTTTACGGAGCTCCGGGTTCTGCGTGGCCACTCCGACGGGACACGTGTCGAGATGGCAGACCCTCATCATGATGCATCCGAGGACTATCAGAGGGGCCGTCGAGAAACCGAACTCTTCGGCTCCGAGAAGGGCGGCTATGACCACGTCGCGTCCGGTCTTCATCTGACCGTCCGTTTCGAGGACCACCCTGCTCCTCAGGTTATTGACCAGAAGCGTCTGGTGGGTCTCGGCGAGCCCCAGCTCCCACGGGAGACCCGCGTGCTGAATGCTCGACTGGGGCGACGCGCCCGTACCGCCGTCATATCCGCTTACGAGAATAACGTCCGCATGCCCCTTGGCGACGCCCGCGGCGATAGTGCCGACGCCTACCTCGGACACGAGCTTCACGTTGATCCGCGCCCTCTGGTTCGCGTTCTTTAGATCGTGTATGAGCTCCGCGAGGTCTTCGATTGAATAGATGTCGTGATGGGGCGGCGGGGATATAAGCCCTACGCCCGGCGTCGACAGCCTTACCTTCGCTATCCATGGATAGACCTTCTTCCCCGGCAGCTGGCCGCCCTCGCCGGGCTTAGCACCCTGAGCTATCTTTATCTGAATCTCATCGGAGTTAACGAGGAACTCGCTCGTCACTCCGAACCTTCCCGAAGCCACCTGCTTTATCGCGCTCTTCCTCGAATCGCCGTTCGGATCGGGGATATAGCGGAGCGGGTCTTCCCCGCCCTCGCCGGTATTGCTCTTTCCCCCTATCCTGTTCATGGCGATAGCGAGGCTTTCGTGCGCCTCGAGGCTTATCGCGCCGTATGACATGGCCCCGGTTTTAAACCTTTTGCAGATCGATTCCACGGATTCGACTTCGTCCATATCTATAGGATCGGGCTCGACCTTGAGGTCGAGCAGTCCTCTTAGTGTGTGGACCTGCTTCGACTGGTCGTTGACGAGGCCCGAGAACTTCTTGAAGTTATCATAGCTCCCCGTGCGGCAGGCGTTCTGAAGCAGGTGCACGGTACGCGGGTTATACGCGTGATGCTCCCCGTCCGGACGCCACTGATAAATCCCGCCCGCGTCGAGCGTCTCGGGCTCGACTTCCCGGTCGGGGAAGGCCTTCTCGTGACGCATCCTGATCTCGTCCGTGATTACTTCAATTCCAGCGCCCTTGATCCTGGTCGGGGTCCAGGTGAAGTATTTATCCACGAACTCGTGGTTGAGGCCTATGGCCTCGAAGATCTGGGCGCCGTGATAACTCTGAACGGCCGATATGCCGATCTTGGACATCGTCTTCACAACGCCCTTCACAACGCTCTTTATATAGTTCTTTAGTGCGGTTTTTTTGTCTATGTTCTTCAGCAAATCCTGCTCGATCATGTCCTCTATCGATTCGTAAGCGAGATAGGGGTTCACCGCGCTCACGCCGTAGCCTATAAGGAGCGCGAAATGGTGTACTTCCCTCGGCTCGCCCGACTCGAGTATCAATGCGACCTTCAGCCTCTTCCCGTTCCTTATCAGGTGGTGGTGGAGCCCGGAAGACGCGAGCAGTGAGGGGATCGGTGCGTGTTCCCTGTCAAAACCCCTGTCGGACAGTATCAGGAGGTTGGCCCCTTCCTCGATCGCCTTATCGGCCTTCGTGAATAGGTCCTTGAGTGCGTCCTCAAGACCGTCGCTGCCGCCCGAGATCTCAAATACTATCGGGAGCGTGACGGATTTGAACGTGCTGTTGTCGAGACCCCTTATACGCTCCAGCTGCTCGTTCGTAAGGATAGGGCTGTCGAGTTTAATCAAGCGGCAGCTCTCGGGCCGCGGGTCGAGAATATTGCTCTCGGGACCGATCGTAACTTCGGTAGCGGTAATCAGCTCCTCGCGTATAGCGTCGATCGGAGGGTTGGTTACCTGAGCGAAGAGCTGCTTGAAATATTCGAAAAGCAGCCTCGGCTTGTTCGAGAGAACCGCCACCGGGGTATCCTTGCCCATTGAGCCGACGGGCTCGACGCCGTTTTCGGCCATTGGCCCCATGATCACCTTCAAATCCTCGAACGTGTAGCCGAATACCCTCTGCCTCTCGACCATGGCTCCATGGTCGAAATTCTCCCTGTCTTCTAACCCTTCCGAAAGCGGTATATCGGAGAGGTTTACGAGATTCTGATTGAGCCATTCCCGGTAAGGCCTTTCATTCGCAAGCCTGTTTTTTATCTCGTCATCGCCCACTATGCGCCCTTCGACCGTGTCGATCAGGAACATCCTGCCGGGCTGGAGCCTTCCTTTTTTTAATATCATGTCGGCCGGGACATCCAGAACTCCGACCTCGGAACCCATGATTACAGTGTCGTCTTTCGTCACGTAATAGCGCGACGGTCTGAGCCCGTTCCTGTCGAGTACCGCCCCCACTTTGAAACCGTCCGTAAAGGCGATCGATGCAGGCCCGTCCCAGGGCTCCATCAGGCAGCTGTGGTATTCGTAGAACGCCTTTTTCTCGTCGCTCATCGTTTCATGATTGGACCAGGGCTCCGGTATCATCATCATGATCGAATGCTCGATCGGGCGCCCCGCGAGCGTGAGGAACTCGACACAGTTATCGAAATTGGCGGAATCGCTTCCGTCGGGCTGTATGATCGGGAATAACTTTTCCAGCTCGTCGCCGAACACGCCTGAAGAAAGCACAGCCTCCCGGGCGTGCATCCAGTTGATATTCCCCCTGAGAGTGTTGATCTCCCCGTTATGGATAATATAGCGGTACGGGTGCGCGCGGTCCCAGCTCGGGAACGTATTGGTGCTGAAACGGGAATGGACGAGCGCTATGGCCGACTCCATGTCGGGGTCGCTCAGGTCCGGATAGTATTGCTCGAGCTGCCACGTGGTGAGCATGCCCTTGTATACGAACGTCTTGTAGGAGAGGCTCGGCACGTAGAAGTACTCACCCCCCTGCATGCCGGAAAACCTGATATCGTTTTCTGCGCGCTTCCTGATGATGTAGAGCTTGCGCTCGAAAGCCGCGTCGTCGGTAATGTCGGAATTGCGGGCGATGAATATCTGCTTCATGCAGGGCTCGCCCTTGACAGCGGTGAAGCCCAGAGAAGAATTGTCGGTCGGTATATCCCGCCATCCGAGAACGGTCAGGCCCTCCTCGGTTATTATTCTCTCGAACGCCTTGATGCACTCCTTTCTCTCCGAGGCAACCGGGGTGAGGAACACAGCCCCTGAGGCGTAAGACTGATACGGAGGGAGCGTTATTCCGGCCTCTCCCGCAATCTTCTTAAAAAACTTGTGGGGTGTTTGAATGAGTATCCCCGCTCCGTCGCCGGTGTTGGCCTCGCATCCGCACGCCCCCCTGTGCTGGAGGTTCCGGAGAATAGTCAGAGCATTTTTTACTATGGTATGGGATTTTTTACCCTTAATATTTACAACAAACCCTATACCGCACGAATCATGCTCGAACTGCGGGTCATAGAGACCCTGTTTCTTCGGATATCCCATGGGCTTCATGAAAACACCTTCCCGAGAGTTCTAAATAATCTGAAGCTAAAAATGAGCGGCTGCAATTTCAGCCGAATAACCCATATTAATGTTAGATGAAAATTAAGACAAGTCAACAAGAAGTCAGCCAGGGAAAGTCTTAAAAATAATCTCGTCCGGGCAATCCGCCACGGGCCCGAAACGAAGTCACTTTTCACTCCCTGTAGAGATTCGTGATAGGGAACCGGCGGTCTTTACCGAAAGCCCTCGCCGTGATTTTGATGCCCGGGGGGGCTTGTCTCCGCTTATATTCGTTCGTGTCCACCAGACGGGTTACCTTCTTGACCACGGATTCACTATAGCCGAGGGATACAATGTCTTCAATACTGAGGTCGTCCTCGACGTAGGCTTTAAGGATCGGGTCCAGGATATCGTAAGGCGGAAGCGTATCGGTGTCCAGCTGATCCGGCCTGAGCTCGGCGGAAGGGGGTTTGGTCAAAATCGCGGCAGGTATAACCTCCCTCTTTCTCCATGAATTGTAGTAGTTCGCAACCCTGTAAACTATCGTCTTGGGCACGTCCTTGATAACGGCGAATCCCCCCGCCATGTCTCCGTATATCGTACAGTAGCCGACGCTCATCTCGCTCTTGTTGCCGGTGGTGAGGACGAGCCATCCGAACTTGTTCGAGAGGGCCATGAGTATGTTCCCCCTTATACGGGCCTGAAGGTTCTCTTCGGCCGTGTTTTCCTTGAGCCCTGCGAAAACCCCCGAGAACATTTCGCCGTAAGTCCTGAAAGCCTTTTCAATCGGTATGTTGAGGAGCTCAATCCCCAGATTCTTCGATAATTTTTCCGAGTCCCCGACGCTCCCCTTTGAGCTGTATCCGGAGGGCATTGTAACAGCGACTACGTTCTTCTTCCCGAGCGCCTCGACGGCGATGACGGTCACCAGAGCGGAATCTATACCTCCGCTCAGGCCGATTACCGCCTTCCTGAACCCGTTTTTGGTCACATAGTCCCTGGTCCCGAGCACGAGCGCCCTGAAAATTTCATCATCGACCGGTAAAAAGCCTTCCACCCTCGACTTAACAGCAGGCTTCCGGGCGGCCCTGTCTTTTGCATCTAAAACGATTACCTCCGCATTATCGGAGTGAGCCTTCATTGTCAGCTGCTCTTTTCTCCTCCTGGGGTCGTGCATGCGCGATCTGAACACCCGGTCTATGTTGATGTCGGAGACGAGGAGGTCTTCCTCGAACCCCTTTGCTCTCGCCAGTATCTCCCCCCGCTCCCCGATGATCACGCTGTGGCCGTCGAATACGAGCTCGTCCTGCCCGCCCACCAGGTTGCAGTAAGCGACGACGGCCGAGTAGTCCCTGGCCCTCGTAACGAGCATCTGCTCGCGCGGCCTCACCTTTGACGAATAATACGGCGATGAGGAAATATTGATAATTATATGCGCCCCTCCCAGAATCGACTGTCTCCTCGTGGGGTCCCCGGGATACCATATATCCTCACAGATGTTAACCCCGAAGACCACGTCCCCAAGTTTATAAACTGGCGCCCTGAGCCCCGACTGGAAGTACCTGTTCTCATCGAAAACGCCGTAGTTCGGGAGATAGTGCTTGCGGTATACATCCACGAGCTGTTTATTATGGAGGATCGCAGCCGCGTTGTAGATGTCCTCTCCGCGGTCGGCAAAACCCAGAACGACGGTGATACCGTAGGCTGCCTTTCTCACCTTGTCGAGCGCTTTGAGGTTGTCGTTGATAAACCGGGGCTTCAAAAGAAGGTCCTCGGGCGGGTAGCCCGTAACCGCGAGCTCCGGGAAGCATAGAATATCCACTCCCTCTGCCCTCGCGTCCTTAATGTATCCGAGAATCTTGCGAAGATTCCCTTCCACATCTCCTACGCGGACGTTTATCTGAGCGAGACCTAATCTTACTGTATCCATTCGGCAACCCGTCTAATAATTATAACACTCTAAGAAATAAAATAATTACAGTATTTTAACCGAATCCGGCCCGACAGGGAATATAAAGGCGAGGAAATACCCCCGGGTGTGTCCTTGACCTTGAAAATGCATCCGCCTCTCAGGCGATATTAAGAAAAGCCCGCCGAGATATGGACTATATTGGCGAGGAAGTGAAAAATGATGCTCGCCCAAAGCGTTCCCGTCGACATATACAGATAGCCCATAACCAGGGAGGGGAAAAACGTAAGGACCGCCTGAGAGCAGACCGATAATCCGTGCCCGCCCCCGAGGCACAGGGTTACGAAATGTGCGAGTGCAAAGAGAAGGCTCACGGCTATTACGCCTTTTACCGTATTTCCGAGTTTCTGCTGCAGATAGCCCCTGAAAAAAACCTCTTCCGGGAGTGCCACGAGCAATAGCTGGATGAGGATGAAGGAATATGAGAGCTTGTTGAACGTGAGTGACTTTCCCGCATATAGGCCGTATCCGGCGAGGACGGCGATATAAATAAGGAGTATTATTATTGTAACCGCGATACCGGTGAGCACGCCCCTCGGGTCCCACCCGAGATCCCTCATATCTGTTTTAAGAATAAAAGGGACTGACAGCATCAGGAAAGCCGATACGGTTGCAGCGAGAGACCAGGATATTAAATACTTCATCAGGAAAATCAGGGATATTAACAGGATATAAATAATTAATGGTATCAGGTAGTTATACAGCTTCTGGGGTCTTTCCATTTAAGGGAGCCGGATGAAATTTTAAATTGTAAAATACATAACGCCGGATACGAGGTCAATAAAGATTGTACCACTCGAATATATTCAGGAACAGCACGCCCCAGAGGTTCACGAGCACGCTTAGTACAATCAACGCCTTGTGATACCATTTCAGCTCCGCGCCGATACCCTTTAGAGTCAGGATGAGGAGGAACGGATAAAAATCCAGCGCATACCTGTAGCCGAACTGCGTCCACCCGGTACCGCTTTTGATGAATATCAGGAACGCGGTCGGTATGATCGCCGACCAGCAGGCGAGAGAGAGCCTGTTTCTTATTCCCGCAAACAGGGTGAAAATGAATGCGGGCGTCGTAATGAGGATCGACAGGCCGACCTTTGAAGGGATGATATACGGCCATTTATCGATGAAAACCGGGGGCTGGAGAAAAAAGATGTAAAGGTGGTAGCGGATGTACGAGAGGTCGAATAAGCCCTTGTTAAACCAGGGCGACACCTTCTCCTTGGCGGGCGAAATTGAATGTATGACGTATGCGGTGTCGAGCACCGAGCCGAACCGGACGTAGTTATAGAGAAAGTTTAGGAGGACGAATAACCCGGCCCCAGCGCAAACCAGCAGGACCGGTTTTAACCTGAACCTCCATATATGCAGCCCGCTTTCCCGATCCGGGAGATCGTAATATGAAAGCATTATTATAAAAAAGGACAGAGTGAGGATCGTCGGCAGCCTCGACCAGTATGAAGCCCCGAGGAGGAGACCGATCAACAGGGGGTTCCGGGCGCTTAAGGTGCAGTAGACGGCCAGCAGCATCAAAGTCATAGAGGTTATTTGGGCGAAATACCAGACGGAGCCCACAGTGGACATGAACCAATGGACGGTGCCGAATCCGAAGAGGACGGTCATCCAAATCCGGAGCTCCCTCGTAGCGGTGAGCCTGCTCACCATCAGGTATACGAGCGAGATGTTGATCCCGCCCAGGAAAAATGACAGGATTACCTGCTTGAAGGAGACCCCCCAGAGAGCGATAAACGGCATAAGAAGGACCGCGGGGAACGGGGGGTAGATCGTGTAAGATTTACCCCCCCTGTGAATTAGCTCTTCGAAATAAAACGGGGTATCCGTTACGTGGAGCCTGCCGTGGAGAAATGCGTCTGCGAGATAATTGAAATAGTTAAATGGGTCCGGAACGCGCGGCTGTGTGATATAGTAAACGATAAAACCGATTACGAAAAACAAAGCCGGTGCGGCGAGAAATGAATATTTCTTATACATCTGAAAAGGGGTGTTCATAGATCTTTTGAATGGAATATTCAATATTTCACAATATTAGATTAACATAGTATACGATAATCGATTTCCAGTAAAAACAAACAAGATGAGCGACTTGAATTCCGACGGATCCGGCACTATATGAAATTGAGCCCTCCAGAGAGAGATTTATCCATTATCGTCCTGATATCGATAGTCTGGACGTTTGGCCTCGCATACGTAGCCTACATACTTCTCGAAAACATATACCCGGACTCCATCATCTCTATCTGGAACGTATGGGACACGCAGCACTATCTCGATATCGCGCAGTACGGTTATACAAGCTCGACTTTCGACGAAAGAAATCTGCAAATCGTGTTCTTTCCACTATATCCGTACATGATCAAGCTATTCTCCCTGATTTTCAAGAACTATCTTCTGTCCGCGCTTCTCGTATCGAACCTCGCGTACGCGGCTTCGGTATTCTACCTCTTCAAGCTTGTAAGACTCGATTACGAGAGCGACGATGCGTTCAGGTCGGTTATATATATATCTGTCTTCCCGACCGCTATTTTCCTCCACGCGGGATATACAGAGAGTCTTTTCCTGGCCCTCTCGATCGCCTGCTTTTACTACGGGAGAAGGGAGAACTGGGCGCTTGCGGGAGTATTCGGGATGCTGGCCGCCGCGACAAGAATTACAGGAATAATCCTGCTCCCGGTCCTCGTCATCGAGTACCTGCATCAACAGGGATTTAAAATAAAGGAAGTCAGGAAAAACATACTATGGCTGGCCGTAATCGCGCTGGGTTTCGCTTTCTACCTGGCGGTAAATTACGCTACGTTCGGGGACCCGTTCAAGTTCCTGGAAATTCAGAATCAGCACTGGAATAAACATCTCGATTTCCCCTACAAGGGATTTTTATACTCGCTGGGGAGCGCGTTCTGGAGGGAGCCCCGAGCCGGGGTGACGGCCGGATTGGCGGAGCCGATATTCGCCGTACTCGGTCTCGCGCTTATTATCTACTCGTTTTTCAGGATACGCCTGTCATACAGTCTATATGCCCTTGCGACCTGGCTTCTCGTGACTTCGACCTCGTTCTGGCTGAGCATACCGCGCTACACGCTCTCGATGTTCCCGATTTTCATAGCTCTGTCGCTTTTGGGCAGACGGAGGACCGTCAATTATCTGATCATATTCATATCGCTCACGCTCTACGCACTGCTCCTGATACAATATGTAAGGTTTGGCTGGGCCTTTTAGGGTGAGGCGGCATGGTCGCGATTAGCCGGAAATATCGCACCCCGTCCTTTATATTTAAGAGCATTACGCGGTTAT
>MFCJ01000145.1 GCA_001775255.1 Candidatus Dadabacteria bacterium RIFCSPHIGHO2_12_FULL_53_21 | reverse complement strand
ATCGTAGTCTCTATTAATGCTCTCGGCTATGCCGTCCACCCGCTTCTGCATGTCACTCTTGATGCTCGCGAGCTTTGCCCCGAACTGTTTGATGTCTGGGTAGTTGGGGCCGTAGATTACATTCATATTGTCGTATTCCGCCTTTACCTTCACGTACTCTTCGTTGAGGTCCTGTATGGACTCGTCGTTGACGACCTGCGGCAGGGAGTCGTAATCCCCGTTCTTTATCTCCTCGTAGTAAGCCTCTTTGGCGAGCCTCTCGTTCTCGGACTCCGCCAGGGCCTGGTTCAGCTCCGCCAGCTGCTTGTACGTAAGGTTGAGATTCGAGTCAAGCGATATGATGTCCGCCGACTTCGAGAATTTATTGAGCTCTTCCTCTGCCCGCTCCAGGTTCGCCTTCACCTGCAAGAGCTGTTTCTCAAGGAATTTCCTGGCCGACTTGGTCGCGTCGAGCTTCCTTTCGAGGAGCCAATCGATGTACTTGTCTCCGAGCACGTTTATCGCGGCCGCCGAGAACTCGGGGTCGCTGCTGAGGAAGCTCACCTTGACGAGCCTGGACTTCCTGTCGGGATCTATGATCACCCTCTTCAAGAATTCGTCCGTTATCTTCTTGTCGCGGACCCTCTGGTCGGAGGCGGCTTTTTTGGGGTCCGCCGGTCTTTCCGGCGAGAAGAGACCCATAAGCGGGGCGATCAGAAACTGGCCCTGCCCCTTCCTGTCCGGGTCGAACTCCGGCTTCTTCGCCAGTTCGAGGTCTTTCGAGACCATGTCGGCGAGGGTCCTGCTCTTTATGAGCTTGTACTGCGTTTCGTAGAACTCGGCCTGCGGCGCGTCGAGCTCGACGACGTCTTCGAACGTCGTAATCTTGGGGTTATCGGGGGATATCTCGATCGTTATCTCCGCCTTGTACTGGGGCGTCATCATGAGGGACGCAATGAGCACGGTCGCGACCGTGAGTACGAGCGCCGTGATGACAATCCATTTCCTCTTCCTGAGTATTTCGATGAAATCACTGAGCCCGAGCTCTTCCTCATAGGGGCGGACTTCTGTCCCCGGGCTGAATTCCGCGGGGAGACCGTCGTGCCTTTCCCGGAGGCCCCTGCCGCCGTATTCTGTGATTTCTCTGCTTTTCCCGTTATCCAATCTGCACCTCTCGCTCTCCGTCCGCTATCTTGCCGGGGGGTTGTATCCGATCCCGCCAAGTCCGAACACGTTGAAATTCAATCCGTAGAAGAAGCTCTTGAACCCGCTGGCCCCGACCACTATAGCGTCCTTTTCGTTGAGCAGGGGGTCCTCTGACGCCCCGCTCTGGATGCTCTCGAGGTCCACGTTGACGACCTCTCTCTTACCGCTGCCCATGTAGCGCACCAGGCTCACGTCGCCCTCGTCGGCATAGCTCGCGACACCGCCCGCCATGACTATGGCCTGGCTCAGCGTCGTTTCCCCCTCGTTTATCGGGTAGCTGCCGGGTGTCCTGACGGCTCCGTCCACAAAGACGTTCGAAGCTTCCGGTACGTAGACCTTGTCTCCCGCCCTCATCTGGAGGTTCGCCTGTCCGGGCCCGGCCTCCTTCTTGAGCAGGTCGTCGAGGTCGATCATTATCTTGTCCTGTCTGCCCTTTTCGGTCCTCGTCACGTATACGATCGTGCCCGCGCCTTCTTCGAGCCCCTTTGCCATGGCGAGGGCGTCGAGGAGCGTCATTTCGCCGAACATTTCGTAGTTCCCGGGCTCGTTGACAAAACCGAGTACGGAGACCGTTTTGCTCCTGTGCTCGGCCACGAAAACGTTGACGTGGGGGTCCTTGATGAAGCCTTCTTCCCTGAGGAGGTCTTCTATTTTTTGTTCTGCCTGTATGGGTGTGAGGTTCGAGACGTTAACGTCGTCGAGGAAGGGGAGGTTGATGTTCCCGTCCATATCGACGCGTTCCGTCGTGGTGAACTTATCGGACTCTATGGCCTTTACTTCGAGAAGGTCGGATGGGCCTATGGTATAAGTGTCGGGATTGAGGCTTGATCCGGCGGTATCTTCGAGGAGTTTGGTGTTGAGGCCGTTTACCTCATCGTCCTCATCGTTCTCAAACGTTCCCTGGTTCCGGTTGTCAGCGTAGCCCCGGCCGCCCTCGTTATAAGGGCCGGCGCTAGGGGTACTCCTCCCTCCGCACGCCGCGCAGAGAAAGGCCAATACTACTACTGCAGCATATATCTTCACAGCGATCGCCTCCCGTCTGAAATAGCGCCAGAACTATTCCCTGAATAATCCCCCCCCATGCTCGATGCTGATTGAAGCTTCTTAAATGTCCCCGGGCTATGTTGTGGACCCGGACATCATTATGTTCGTTCCGTCATTCGATCGGACTCGCGACCGAATCGCCACCTCCGTTATTGCCTGTCGTCACCCCTATGATAACCCCTGTAATAGCGCCCGCAGTCGCCGTGCCCATCACGGCCGCCGCGGTATAACCCGATCCTTTGTTTCCTGCCGCGCCGGTTTCATCTGTATTCGAGTCTTCGGCGGGGGTTTCTACGACTACGTCCTCGGTTTTGATCGCCGGTTCCCCGTCGATCTCCGACTGCGCGAGCACGATCCCTTCCCCGGCGTTTATTGTCTTGAGCCCGTCAGCCGTCAGTGCTGTGACGCTTCCGTCCGCAAGCTCGACCGTCGTCCCTTCTTTATTTACAGTGATCGTCCCTTCGATAACGGTTGCGGACGCGGTCACTACCCTCGGGGTATCGAACGTCCCGTCCCTGGTTACGAAGGAAATTACCGCCCGGTGGGGCTGGATTCTGAAATGTATAACTCCCTTATCGATGTCGATGTCCAGATTGCCGCCGCGGTCGGTCACCTCGAGAACGGAGCCTTCCTCCGCAACGAAGGTCGCACCTGAAAGCCTGATGAGCGCCTTATCCGTGTATGCGATTTCCTTGCCGGACACTACCGGACGGACATCCGTCCCCCCGTCCGCCCTCAGCAAGGTGACCCTGCCGAGCAGGGTATCCGCGGAAGCGGTTCCGAAAGAGATGAAAAGTAAAGCTGCCGCCAGGCAAGAATACGTCGATATTCTCCAGACTGAACTCTTCATGACAGTACCTCCCTTTCTAGCCTAAGACTGGAATGAAAGGGGGGAACCCTTAAGGGGTGGAAAGTGAGGGAAGAGAAAAAACTATCCCCAACTTCGGCAACCGAGC
The DNA here is from genome assembly GCA_001775255.1 of Candidatus Dadabacteria bacterium RIFCSPHIGHO2_12_FULL_53_21. Taxonomy (GTDB): domain Bacteria; phylum Desulfobacterota_D; class UBA1144; order Nemesobacterales; family UBA2774; genus 2-12-FULL-53-21. The sequence continues at coordinate 1,849 of MFCJ01000145.1, read as the reverse complement.
CGCCGTGAACCTTTTCAGGCTTTTAGGCCTCTAGCTTTGCGCCGCACCCTTTCGGATACTTAGCCCTTTCGTCTTAGGTCTAGCCATTACTCATGCACATACATTACAAATAAGACGCATGCACACACAATCAATTCTAAGTACGGTCGAAGTTATTGTCAAGCGTTATTTAATCCTGTGTATTTTATCTATATAAATACTAATATATTTGCGGATGCTCCGCCCGGAGAAAATCGTTTAGAGAGTGGCGGTTACAATGCATGAGGGGACGCCGGAAACCAATCTCCGCACCATACTTCCCGTACTAAACTCACTATACTTCCGGTACTAAATCGGATTCTTCTCTCCGCCCGCCGTCGCCTTCGGATATCACGAGCGTACCGGGTTTACGGAAGCGGAAAGCGGCCGCCGGAATCCGCCTGATGAACCGGTCCGCATAGGGGTGATACGGAGGGGCATTCCGAATAATTTTAGAAAAACCGAACACGGCGTTATAATTTGGTCGGTACGCAATTCCCGTAGGGGGGGATATGATATCCGGATGAAAGGAGGCTGACATCAGATCCCTAAATGCAGCTCAAGTCCTTATATATATCCTTACCGCGGCGCTCCTCGTATACTCCCCGCTTCCCCTGGGGGGCGTGAAGCCCGGCTCCCTGCTCATTCTGGAAGCCGCCTGTTTCGCGGTCTTCATAGTCTGGGTCCTGAAGACGTCGGTCACGGGGGAAAAGCCCTTCACGGGCGCGGGGCCGTACCTGCCCATATTGGTATTCCTGCTGATATGCCTCTTTCAGATAATCCCTCTGCCGGGCGCTCTGCTTGGCGTGCTCTCGGGAAAGAGCCTCGAGGTGTGGGAGACGACGGAGAAGGCGCTTTCTTCCCTGGGCGCGGGGGCCGGGGGCGGTTTCCACACGATAAGCGTCTACCCGGACGCGACGCTAAGAAAAACCCTCCTCGTGCTCGCGTATATCGTATTCGGGATTACCGTATCGAGGAGCTTCAGGTCGGACGGGTGGATGAAGCTCGCGCTCGCCCCCGTGTTCGCGATGCTCCTTATCGAGGCCTCGTTCGGCATATACCAGTACCTGGGGAGCGGGGGCTCGGAAGACGCCACGGGGTCCTACTTCAACCGGAACCACTATGCCGGGTTCCTCGAAATGACATTTCCGCTCGCCCTCGGATACGTTCTCTCGCTCGGGGATTGGGGGGGCGCCGTAAGGAGGCCGCTCCGGAGCCGCCTGATATCGTCCGAGAATTTTCAGAAGCAGATACTGTTCCTCTTTCTCCTCGGGATAGCCTTTCTGGCGGTACTTTTTTCGAGGTCGAGAATGGGCATTTTCAGCGTTCTCGTTTCGCTCGTATTCTTCACGTTCCTGGGCTCGAGATCGATCAGGACGGGGCAGGGCCTGGGGAGGATGGTCTACACCGTAGTAGCGGTCGCCGTGTTCTTCGGCTTGTTCATGGGGCTCTATCCCGTTGCGGAGAGGTTCCTTCACGTAGGCGAGAACCTGCCTTCGAGGACGGAGCTCTGGAAGGACGCCGCGGTCATAATAAAGGACTTCCCTCTCTTCGGGACAGGTCTCGGGACCTTCGGTTACGCGTATCCGCTCTACAAGCTATCGGTCGACAAGCCCCTCGTTTATCTCCACGCGCACAACGATTATCTGGAGCTCGTTTCGGAGACCGGGATACTGGGGTTCGCGTCACTCATGGCGGCGCTCGGTTTATTCCTTTACACATCGCTTAAATCGCTGACCAGGCTCGCGGGGGAGGAGGACTATTTCAGGTTCTTCGTTCTGCTGGGCGCGCTTACGGGCGTTTTCTCAATACTCGTCCACAGCCTTGTCGA
>MFCJ01000144.1:12888-17592 GCA_001775255.1 Candidatus Dadabacteria bacterium RIFCSPHIGHO2_12_FULL_53_21 | reverse complement strand
ATGTGTTTACGATTATTACGTCCGCGTCCTCTTCGGACGAGATCTCGTGTCCCGCGCTTTCGAGCGCTCCCGTGATGATCTCGCTGTCTACAAGGTTTTTTGAGCAGCCGAGGCTTACTATCGATATCTTCATGCGCGTCTCTTGACTATGTGAGAAACCCCGCCTGAATCGAGTGTAAGCACGACTTCCCCTTCCTCGCTCTTGCCGAACGTCTCGAAAGCGACATCTTCCAGGTATTTAGATATGATGACGTCGAGGCCCCTCGCGCCCGTCTGCCTCTTGAGCGCCTCCTCGATAATGAGATCTATGACCTTCGGTTCTATGTGAAGCTTGAACCCCTCTTCCTCGAATTCCCTCTGGTAGTTTTGTATCTTGATGTGAATGATTTCCTTAAGCGTGCTCCTGTGGAGGGGGGCAAACGGGACAATCCTGTTGTATCTCGAGATCAGCTCGGGGAGGAATCCGAACATATGGAACTTGGTGATATCGTCCGCTTCCTCTTCCGTGAGGTGATAGGCAATCGAATCCTCGTCACCCGAGTGCTCCTCGAGTGTCTGCATAAAACCGACTCCTTTTCTTTCGTACAGGTTCCTTATGCCCGAGAAAGCCCCTACCGCGAAGAACGTTATGTCCCGCGTGGATATGAGCGCCCTCGGCCCCCGGCTCGAGAAACCGAAATCGAGCGGTATCTGGACGTCTGTGCCTTCGAGGATTTTCAGGAGCTCCCTCTGCACCCCGTATCCCGAGACGTCTTTCGTCGTGCCCTGGCCTGCGAACCTGGCGCTGCTGTATGCGCCCGCTATCTTGTCGAACTCGTCGAGCACGACTACACCGCATTCGGCGATGTCTATGCTCTCGTTGGCCGCATATACGAGCTGGACGAGTATGTTTACTACATCGTCCCCGACATAGCCCGACTCGGTGAATTTGGTCATGTCTATGATAACGAACGGGAGCTTGAAAATCTCCCCGAAGAGGAGCTCGATCAGATAGGTTTTACCACAGCCGGTCGGACCCATCAGGATCGAATTCGGTCTGGGGGGCAGATTGGCTCTCGGGGTGTTTTTCGAGTGAAGGAGCTTTAGCCTCTTCACGTGCCTGTACGAGGCCAGGGATACGGCCTTTCTCGCAAGCGGCTGTCCCCTGTATCCGAGCCTTTCGAGCTCGCTGTATATCTTTTTGGGTGAGGGAAGAGGGACGGTCTGTATGAAATCCTTGACATAATAAACCTTTTCTCCCCTTCTCATTGGCTACCCGACCTCGGAAAATACTATTCTATAAATTTTACGATTCATTTTCAAGTGATCTTCGATATTATACCAGCACCATCGAATAAAAATCACTTTTTATAAGGGCCGATAGGGTTGATTTTATGATACAGTCTAAATTTGCGCTTTAAGTATGTAATTTAACCGGTTGATAAAGCGAATTTGCCTGCATTGACTATTTTGGGGACGGGTCTTATAATTTGTCTATAGAAGTTCACACTTTACTTTAAAGGGGAGATGGACATGAAATATTTCGCAGCCTTGATACTGGGTTTCATGCTTTTCGCTTCGAACGCCCTGGCGCAGGCGCCGCAGATAACGGATTACAAATACAACCCGGGCGATGCGCTCCAACCGTTTAAGCTGACGAGCCTGGCGTTGAGACCGCCTCTCGCTATAGCGAGCGTATTCGTTAAGGGTACCTACTGGGTCTTCAATACCGATCCCATAAGAAGGGTCTTCAATATAGAGTACGACCCGACGATCAATATAGACGGGGATTATTAATCCCTTCCTGACTCGCCGGGAACGAGGGCCCCTGGTCAGGGCCCGAGTCCCTAAAGCCTCAGCTTTTCATGAACATTTCCAGGATGGCTTTACCCGCGTGCAGCTTGTTTTCGGCCTGCTCGAATATTATCGAATTGGGTCCGTCGGCTACCTCGTTCGTAATCTCCTCCCCCCTGTGTGCCGGGAGGCAGTGCATTACGAACACACCCTTTTTAGCGTGAGAGAGAAGCTCACTATTTATCTGGTAAGGCCTGAAGATTTTTTTCCTCTTTGCCGCGTCTTTTTCCTGTCCCATGCTGACCCAGACGTCCGTATATAATACGTCCGCGCCCGCCGCAGCTTTTGCCGGATCGTTCAGAATCTCGATTTCTGCCTTGCCGGGGGATCCCTTTACGGAGAGCGCTTTGAGGTCGGGTTCGTAGCCTCTCGGTGTCGCGATCGAGAGCCGGAAACCGAGAATCGCGGCTGCTCCCATAAACGAGTTGGCCACGTTGTTCCCGTCGCCTATATAGGCGAATTTCATTTTCCCGGGGTCCAGACCCATTTCTTTGATCGTAAACAGGTCCGACACTATCTGCGTAGGGTGCTCCAGATCCGTGAGTGCGTTTATAACGGGCACGCCCGCCGACCTTGCGAACTCTTCGAGCCTCTCCTGTTCATACGTCCTCAGGATTACGCCGTCCAGGTAGGTGGAAAGGATTTTAGACGTGTCGGAGATCGTTTCTCCCCTGCCGAGCTGCATATCGTTCGGATTCAGATAGAGCGAGTTAGCGCCGAGGTCGCTTATTGCCACCTCGAATGAAACCCGCGTCCTCGTCGAGAGCTTTTCAAAAACGAGCCCGATCGATTTACCATTGAGAGAGGGGCGCATCCTGCCGGATTTTTTTTCTGCTTTAAGCTTCGCGGCTCTTTTGAAAAGGGATTCGAGCTCCTTCTTTGTAAGATCGGATATTCTGAGGAAGTGTCTAGGCAACAGTTACCTCTTTCAGCGATCTGCGGATTATTTTGAGGGCATGGTCGATCTCGTTCTTTTTCACGATAAGCGGCGGGAGTATCCTCATTACCTTCTGCTCAGTGAGTAAGGTGAGGAGTCCGTTATTCGAGCACTTACCGACCGCATCCTTTGCAGTCTCTGCGCTCATAAATTCGATACCGAGTATGAGCCCTTTGCCTCTTACGTCCCTGACGAGTTCACCGAACTCTTTCTTAATTGCGCGGAGCCCGCTCAGGAAATATTCTCCCATCCCTGTCGCGTTGTCGAGCAGTCCGTCCTCGATGATCGTTTTCAGCACCGCAATACCGGCGCTCATCGCGAGCGGATTGCCTCCGAGGGTCGTTCCGTGATTGCCGGGTGACAGGTGTTTAGCGACTGCATCGGTGGCAAGGACTGCCCCGCATGGGATTCCGCCCCCAAGAGCCTTAGCGAGAGTCATTATGTCGGGCTTTATACCGTAGTGCTCGTATGCGAAGAGCTTCCCCGTCCTGCCGAGCCCCACCTGTATCTCATCCAGTATAAGGAGCACGTTTTTGCGCTTGCAAAGTTTTCTCGCGTCCCTGAGATAATTGGCATGAGGAATGATCACGCCGTTCTCCCCTTGAATCGGCTCCAGTATGACGGCGCATACCTTCTCGTCCTCGAGCGCCCTTTCGAGGGGCTCCAACTGTCCGTAAGGGACGGATTTGAAACCGGGGACGAGGGGCTTGAACCCCTTCTGATATTTTTTGCTCGTTGCGCTTAACGCGCCGAGGGTCCTCCCGTGGAACGAGTCGCGCGCGTGGACGATTTTGTACCTGCCGCCGTTGGCCCCGCCCCATTTCCTCGCGAGCTTAATTGCCCCTTCGTTCGCCTCGGCCCCGCTGTTGCAGAAGAACACCTTGTCGGCGAAAGAGTTCTCGACGAGCAACTTTGCGAGCTCGACCTGCTTCTCGATGTGGTAGAGGTTGCAGACCTGGACGAGCTTCCTCGACTGCTCGGAGATCGCCCTGACTACGCTCGGATGGCAGTGTCCCAGGTTGTTTACAGCTATCCCGGTTACAAAATCGAGGTATTTTTTCCCTTCCGAGTCCCATACCCAGGCGCCCTTTCCCCTGACCATGGCGATCGGGTATCTGCCGTACGTGTTCATCAGGTATTCCGAGGTGCCGGAAATTATCTCTTCCTTTCTCAAAGCAGGATCTCCGTCCCGATTCCCGCGTCGGTGAATATTTCGAGTATGAGCGAGTGCTCGATAGTGCCGTCTATGATGTGTACCTTCTGAACCCCGTCGTGAAGGGCTTCGATCGCGCACATGACTTTCGGTATCATGCCGCTCGAGATTATTTCCTTCTTAATGAGGTGTCTCGCCTGGGATTCGGTGATGCTCGAGAGGAGGTTCTTTTCCTTGTCCATGATCCCGGGCACGTTGGTCATGAGTATCAGTTTGGCCGCTTTCAGAGCGCCCGCGATCTTCCCGGCCACGTGGTCTGCGTTGATATTATATGTCTTCCCTTCCTCGTCGAAGCCTATGGGCGCGATTATGGGTATGAAGCCCGAGCTCTCGAGTACCTTTATGAGGTTAGGGTTTACACACTCTACCTCTCCCACCATGCCGAGGTCGGCGTCCTCCGGTATGTCGAGCCCGTTCTCGAGCGCGAACTTTTTCACGTCGAGCTTCTTCGCGAGAATCATCTTCCCTTCCTTGCCCGAAGTGCCTACCGCTTTTCCGCCCATGGAATGTATGGTTTCTATTATCTTCTGGTTTACTTTCCCCACGAGGACCATCTCGACTACTTCCATTGTTTCCTCGTCCGTCACCCTGAGCCCGGCGATAAATTTCGACTCTATTCCCAGCTTTTTCAGGTGGCTCCCTATCTGGGGGCCGCCCCCGTGAACCACGACCGGGTGGATGCCCACGTATTTCATTAGCACGATGTCGCGGGCGAAGTTAT
>MFCJ01000144.1:12025-12882 GCA_001775255.1 Candidatus Dadabacteria bacterium RIFCSPHIGHO2_12_FULL_53_21 | reverse complement strand
CGTCGTCCCCGATGCTCCCGCCGTATTTGATGACTATCGTCTGCCCGTAGAATTCCTTAATGTAGGGAAGGGCTTCTACGAGCGTTTTTGCCTTCTGTATAAGGTTTTTCATCTCCCTCTTTTTCAGACTGAAAATAAAGTTGATTATTATAAAATAAATATGTACCTATGCCAATAAATTCTTTTTCCTGATGTGAATAATTGTCCGTAACACTCCCGGGGGTTGACGTGAAAGATGAACCGTGCGTTGTCAGGCACGGTTGTTAACCCTGGAAAGTTTTAACAAGACGGATACGGGGACTGATTTCCCCGGTTTAGCGCGGCTAAAGAAAATACTGACACTCAATCGCCAATGGGCGGTTTGCCTGTTATATTTAATAACCGCGGAGGTATAAAATGTCGATAAATACGGAACACGCGGGTCTCGATATAAGCGAGAAGGGGAGGGCGAAGGACGGTACGGTGCTCTCCTCGGACAGGAGGCTGCTCATACAGCTCCTCGCTTTCGGGAACTGCCATAACACCAAGAAACTAATAGAAGAATTGAAAAAGTCCGGAATGGATTTCACCCTTTATGCCGATATAAACGACCCCTACGGTATAGGCCTTCTGGCGATGAGCGAGTCTCCCGATTACTTCGTGGGCGGACTGAGGGACTTTCTGAACGGTTCTGCCTTCACGGAGCTGACGCCGAAGCCCGAATTTACGATGCTCGGAAGGACATATTCGTTAGGCTATGAGCCCGACCTGGAGAGTACCCTGATCGGCCGGCCGCGGGAGAGGGTGCTCGATCCCGGGCTCCCGTGGGTGATATGGTATCCGCTCCGTAGGAACAAGCTGTTCGAGACCCTGTCGGC
>MFCJ01000144.1:0-12004 GCA_001775255.1 Candidatus Dadabacteria bacterium RIFCSPHIGHO2_12_FULL_53_21 | reverse complement strand
TGGAGAGCACGGGAAGCTCGGTTTCAAGTTCGGGGACGCGGGGTACGGTAAGGACATCCGTCTCGCTTGTCACGGGCTCGACAAGAACGACAACGACTTCCTGATCGGCGTCCTCGGGAAGGACCTCTATCCCCTGTCCATACTCATTCAGTCGATGCGGAAGACAAAGCAGACTTCGATGTATCTCGAAAGCCTGGGGCCATTTTTCATAGGAAAGGCGATCTGGCAGAAGAAGGCATAGTTCGCTCGGGATCGTTGCCGCATTCCCCTTGCGATGGCCCCGGCTCAGGTCTGCCCGTTATCTGAAGGACGGACGTTCTGCGGATGATCTATAGAATATACCGGCTCAGGTCCCTGTCTTTTACTATATCGGCTATCTTGTCCTTCACGTACTTCGCGTCGATCACGATCTTCTGCTCCGCCATGTCAGGTGCATTGAAAGATATCTCGTCGAGCATCCGCTCCATTATCGTGTGCAGTCTCCTCGCGCCGATGTTCTCCATGGATTCATTTACTGCCTGAGCGGTCTCGGCTATTTCCTGTATGGCGTCGTCCTTGAATACGAGCTCTATTTTTTCCGTGTTAAGGAGCTCGGTATACTGCTTTATAAGGGCGTTTTTGGGCTGTGTCAGGATATTTATAAAGTCTTCGGTCGTAAGCGGCTCGAGCTCGACCCTTATAGGGAACCTGCCCTGGAGCTCCGGTATGAGGTCCGAGGGTTTCGATACGTGGAAGGCGCCCGCCCCGATAAACAATATGTGGTCGGTCCTCACCATTCCGTGCTTCGTGTTCACGGTGCAGCCTTCGATGATCGGGAGCAGGTCCCTCTGGACCCCTTCCCTGGAAACGTCGGGGCCGGCCGTGCTTTCGCGCCCCGCGACTTTATCGATCTCGTCGATGAATATTATCCCCGACTGCTCGACCCTATCGATCGCCATTTTGACGACGTTGTCCATGTCTATGAGCTTCTGCGCTTCCTCCTGAATGAGGACTTCCATCGCATCCGGCACCCTGACCTTCCTCTTCTTCGTTTTCTTCGGGAACAGGTTTCCCAGCATGTCGGATATGTTTACGTCCATTTCCTCGAGTCCCTGAGGGGAGAACACCTGAATGGGGAAATTCTTAGACGTAACTTCGATGTCGACGAACCTTTCGTTGAGCCTGCCTTCCCTCAGGAGTTTCCTGAGCTTCTCTCTGGTTTCGCCGCTCGTCTCGGTCTGCTGCTGCTCAGCCCCGCTTGGCGGGAGCAGGAGGTCGAGCATCCTCTCTTCCGCGAGGTCCTCGGCCTTGGCTTTGACAGTCTGCTTCTCCTCGTCGGTTATCATTTTAATAGCGATATCCGTAAGGTCCCTGATCATCGACTCGACGTCCCTGCCGACGTAGCCGACTTCGGTGAATTTGGACGCTTCCACCTTCAGGAACGGGGCCTGAGCGAGCTTCGCGAGCCTTCTGGCTATCTCTGTTTTCCCCACCCCCGTTGGGCCTATCATGAGTATATTCTTCGGAGCGATTTCGTCCTTGAGATCCGGTGAAACGCGCTGCCGTCTCCACCGGTTGCGAAGCGCGATCGAAACGGCTCGTTTTGCCTTATTCTGGCCGATTATATACCTGTCGAGCTCGGAGACTATCTCCCTCGGCGTGAAAAATGTTTCGCTGCTCATTTTATGCGAGTTCCTCTACGGTGATTTTGTCGTTGGTGTAAATGCAAATTTCGGATGCTATCTTCAGTGATTCCTCTGCTATATCTCTCGCGCCCAGCGTTGAATGCCTTGAAAGCGCCTTCGCCGCCGCCTGGGCATACGAGCCTCCCGAGCCTACGGCCACGACGTTGTCATCGGGCTCGAGCACGTCTCCGCTGCCCGATATCAGGAACATGCTGTCCTTATCGGCGACCGCCAGAAGCGCTTCGAGCCTCCTCAGGATACGGTCTGTCCTCCAGTCTTTCGCGAGCTCGACGGCCGCTCTCCTGAGGTTACCTCTATACTCCTCGAGCTTGGCCTCGAACTTGTCAAAGAGGGTCATAGCGTCCGCCGTAGCCCCTGAAAATCCCACAAGGACCTTGCCCTCGTATATCTTTCTCACCTTCTTGGCGGAGTGCTTGACGGCCGCATGGCCCAGGGTTATCTGACCGTCTCCGGCCATCGCGACCCTGTCTCCTATCTTTACGCAAACTATAGTCGTTCCGTGGAAGTTTTCCATGATTACGCTCTCGGGTGTGTCTTGTCGTAGATTTCCATTAATTTTTCAATCGAAGTATGTGTATATCTCTGCGTGGTGGACAGGCTCTTATGGCCCAACATCTCCTGTATGGCCCTCAAGTCGGCACCCCCTCCGAGGAGGTGTGTGGCGAAAGTGTGCCTGAGCACATGCGGGCTCACGTTTTTCGGTATCCCGGCGAGCAAGGCGTATTTCTTGATAATCCTGTCCACGCTCCTTACGTTCAACCTGTCTCCCCTGGTATTGACGAACAGGTGGTCTCCCCCGGGGTTCATTCCGAGCCTTTCGTGCAGGTATTCATCGAGCGCCTGTGCGGCTTTGGAGCCGACCGGGACGATCCTTTCCTTGTTACCCTTTCCAAGGACCTTGACCGTCAGATTTTTCAGGTCGATGTCGTTCAAATTAATACCGACAAGCTCGCTCACCCTGAGGCCGCTCGAGTAAAGGAGCTCGAGTACGGCGACGTCCCGGGACAGGAGCGCGCCCGAGCCCTCGATACTGAGGAGCTTGACCACCTCGTCAACCGTGAGGAACGTCGGGAGCCTCTTTTCCCCCCGCGGCGTGGGGACGAGCTTGGCAAGGTTATTTTTAAGTGCCCCCTTCCTTATAAGGAACTCGAAGAATGTCCTTACGGACGCGAGCTTCCTCGATATCGACGACCTCGAGTTTCTCGTATATAGCCAGCTTATATATGCCCTTACGGGCGTCTCGTCCAGCTTCTCGAAATCGATTGCGCCGGCTTTTTCGCCGACGAGCTTTTTTTCTTTTATGACGCGCAGGAACTCGCCAATATCAGTGATGTAGGCCTTGACTGTGTGTTTCGAGTAGTTCCTCTCGGAACCCAGATATTCCCTGAAATTTTGAATGAGCTGTTCCATGATAACAATCGTTATAATATAAACACCGCTCCCTATCTTTCAATGGAGGGGATTTATCAAGAGCGGGAGAGGAATAAAGGGGAGCCGGGTCCGACACAAGGCTCCGCCGGTAAATTATCTTTTACATTGCGGGCTTTATACGGAGAATCGAGGCCTTTAATTACCGAACCCCGCGTAATCTTTAGAGAGCTCGTCATAGAATAACCCCGACAGCTGCACACGCTTCGCTCCAATGTAGCGCTTCTTGTAATACTGTTTGTTGATGCTGTCGATGGTTACCTTCCGGGACGCCGAGGAAGCGTGTATAAACTCATCGTTCCCTATGTAAATACCTACGTGTGATGGGTATTTCGCATACGTCGTGAAAAATACGAGGTCCCCTGTATCGAGGTTCTTTTTAGGAATGCTGTATCCGGAGCTGTAATATATGTCCCTTGCTGTCCTGGGCAGATATACGTTGAACCTGCTGAATATCTTCTTTACGTAGCCTGAGCAGTCGATTCCGGTCGCGAGGTCGTTTCCGCCGAATTTATAGGGGGCTCCCAGATACTTCTTAGCCACCTGTATGATGCTTTCTTTCGAGAACCTCCCGTTTTCGACGTCGGGCTCCGTATAGTCGTATTGTCCGTTCGATTCATGGATAGTGTTTTTCTCGGTTACGACTCTATATTCGGTTTCCTGCCGCTCGTAGCCGGGAATATATAGAACCTGCCCGGCCCTGATCGAGTTACCCTTTATATTGTTCTCTTTCTTGAGTTCTTTTATGGTTACGTCGTAACGCCGGGCTATGCGGCCGAGTGTGTCGCCCTTTTTAACCACATATTCACCCCTCGGAAGGGATGACGCCGTCACGCTTTCGGCTTCGCTTTCCCCGGACTCGGTGGAGTATAGCCCGGGTATGCTCAGTCTCATGCCCGCCCGAAGCGTGTCGCTCGAAAGTCCGTTTGCTTTCTTTATTTCCCGCACGGAAACACCGAACTTCTTGCTGATTTTCCCGAGCGTGTCGCCCTTTGCGACTGTGTATTTGGATTGAGTGACTTTCTCCTGGGGTACGGGGATGAGGAGTATGTCGCCGTTATTTAACGTATCTTTTTTGAGCGCGCTCGCTTTCCTGATTTCCTCTACCGTGACGCCGAAGCTCTCTGCTATATTGCCGAGTGTATCGCCCGACTTAACGACGTACCTCTTCTTGATATAGACTTCGTTCGCGGTTTCAGGCGCTGTTTCCTTTATTACAGATTCTTTTATTACTACTTCTTCGGTCTCTTCGGTGACTACGGTACCGGGGACCATCAACACCTGTCCCGACCTCAGATTACTGTTTTTGAGCCCGTTTGCCTTTTTGAGCTCGCTCTGCGAGACGCCGAACTTGAGCGCGATGTGTCCGAGGGTGTCCCCTCTTCTCACTGTGTATCCGGTAGTGTATTTCGCTGATTCCGTGATTTCGGTCTCTGTCTCAGTGACAGTCTCTTCCCCTACGGTCTCACTTGCGGCGACCGAAGTCCCGGATGTGTTAAGTACGAGTCTTTGGCCGACCCTCAGATTGTTGTTTTTAAGTTTGTTGTACTTCTTGATGCGCTCTACCGATACGCCGAACGTTTTCGCAAGCTCGTACAGGGTGTCGCCCTTTTTTACTATATATTCTGACGGCGCATTATTTTGAGCGTCCTGTTTGTCAGGGGCTGTGGCTCCCTTAAGGGTTTCTTTGTCATTGTTAGTCTCAGTCCCCGGAACAACGAGCGCCTGCCCGATCCTCAGCTTCCTGCTGTCGAGGTTGTTGAGTTTTATTAATTCATTGGTGCTTACGCCGAGCCTTTTGGCGATCGCTCCCGGGGTGTCGCCTTTTCTGATAACGTATTCCCTGGAACGTGTCTCGGAAGGAACAGTGACCTCGACTGTCTCGGTCCGGTCCGGTTCTGCGCTTTCCTGACCTGAGGCAACGACTTCTACTTTGGTTGCGGTCTGCTGCCGAGCGTAACCTGGGACCGTGAGCCTCTGGCCGATCTGCAGTTTCCTGCTGTCGAGATTGTTGAGCTTTATTAATTCATCGGTGCTCACGCCGAGCTTTTCGGCGATCCCGCCGGGGGTATCCCCCTTGGCAACGGTGTAAACGCCTGTATTCGCCGGTGCCGGCTTGACAGGGGGAACAGTTGCAGCTGCATGAACAGCTTCAGTTTCAGCCCTTATATTCCCGGGGATTCTGAGGACTTGTCCGATCCGCAGTTTATCGTTTTTAAGTCTGTTGGCTTTCTTTATGTCGCCGCTCGATACGTTATACCTTTCCGCGATTTGTCCCAGCGTATCGCCTTTTTGGACGGCGTAATCAGCCGGCGCCATGGATGGGCTTTTGGAGGAGTCCTGTACCTTGCCTGCTATTTCACTGCCTGAATCTTCCGTTACAGGCTCTTGAGGCCCGGTGACTTTAACCGGTTCGTGATTTGAGGATGGGATTAAGAGCTTTTGTCCGATTTGTAGTTTTGTATTCTTTAAACCGTTTGCTTTTTTGAGGTCTTCCGAAGACAGACCGTATATTTCCGCTATTTCGCCTAATGTATCGCCGTTCTTTACAGTGTATTCGTTATTATTGCTGCGAGCGATGTTTTTTGCCGTTGTGTCTTCGTCGTAGACGGAGACATCGATTGTTAAAACGTCGCCGATATCCAACCTGTTGTCTTTTAGCTTGTTTGCTGACTTCAGCTCGTCGACGGTAAGCCCGAACTTTCTGGATAAATCATAAAGGTTATCTCCTTTTTTGACTACGTATTTTTCGGCCGCTAAAGCTGATGCCGGAAGGAGAATTGCGATAAGGATAATTAGGGAACGCCTGAGTGCCATACCTATACCTCCTGCAGAGACAAAATCTTAAAAAAATCCAATCCCGGAATAAAATGCCGAGATCCGGTCATGCTTTCTGGTCTAGGTTTTCAAAGAACTAAGTAAACTACTTAAAATTAACTGGGAGTGATTATACATGAAAAAGATAAGATTTGTAAGGGGAATTAAATAGTTATGAATATTTCTGATTTTTCGGGTTAAGAGGCCTGCTTAGTTTAATAATTTCAGTCAGCTTTATTGTCTCAGGAACGGTATATTCTCCCTGAGCCATTCACCCAGAGGCAGCCCGAGTATGTGGAGAATTACTATAGTTCCGTCCTTATCCCTTTCCCTGGTGAGCACCTGTCTTATAAGCCTTGAAGCGATTTTCTCCATATCGCCCGCGCCCAGTCCCGAGGTGCCGAGCAGCTCGCTCATCCTGAGGGTGATGACCCCCATTTTAGGGTGGCTGAAATCGGAATCGCCCGAATACTCTATATTGAAAGTTATATCGTAAGGGGTAAAGCTATCCGATGTTATATCCGATATACCCACGATACGTATATAGTCGAGCGTCGGCATGAAAATCTCCATTCGTACCCGGAAAGGTCATCGTCGTACAGCGTGTCGCGGTGATGTATATACGGACCGGTAGGGACGGGACTTATTCGATTATGTTGGTACATATATAAAGGAACTCATCCCCGAGCTCCCAGTTGATAGTCATTATCTGAATCTGGCCTTTATCCTTCAAGTCGTTCAGGGCCTCGACGACCCTTATTTTCGTCTGGTTGTACTCGAGCCCAGGGTTCTCATCCACGATTGCCTGCGTGAGCCTGTCGGTATTGGTATTCCCCTGCCCCGTGCCCCTGCAGAGTAAATTTAGCAATTGGGATTCCATATCGTTCATTGCGTCCTCCCGGGTTAATATTCCCGGACCCGCTTGGTAATTATCTGTTATCCGTGACCCTTTTACGGGAGCCCGGGAAAGAGAATCTAAAACGAAATATAGTGTATTATACAAAAAAGTGCAATAATACATGCATATAATAATCAACATCCCCCTTGGGGACCGTTGATGACGGCGCTTGATGAAAGTCCTTCTTTATACCCATGAATTCCCCCCGTTTCTGGGAGGGCTGTCTACGACGAGCCTGAAGCTGGCAAGAGGTATATCCGGCCCGGGGATAGAGACTGTCGTGCTCGCTCCAGGCTATGGCCGGGAGGACCGTGAGTTTGACAGGGGGCTCGGATGCCGTGTCATAAGGATCGGCGGTCTCGGAAGCAATTGGATAAAGGCAATGCCCTACGCCGACATAATGCTCGGATTGTTCTCACTCATGTCCGCGCTCCGCAATGAAAAACCTGATACCGTGCTTTTCATAACCGAGGAGGCCGAAGCCGCGGGGGGTCTCGTGCCGCACATCTCGTTCGTGCCTGTGGTACGGGTGGCGGGCTCCGGTATTACTACTTGTTTCTACGGAAACAGGATAATGAAAAGACTGATGAAGTACCCCATGAGAAGGCTCTACAGGCATGCCGCAAGTATCATAGCAGTCAGCAGGAACACGAAGGGGCTTCTTAACAGTATCGGCGTTCCAGAAGACAAGATTACGGTCATCTACAACGGCGTCGGTGAGGAAATGCTGTCGAGGAAGCCTGATGCTGAAAAGCTGAGGGCTCTCAGGGCGGAGCATGGGATCGGCGAGACCGCCCCGGTCATCATCACTATTGCGAGGGTGCTTCCGAGGAAGGGCCAGGATATGGTTATCAGGGCTCTCCCGCTCATAAAAAAAGAGTTCCCGGATATCGTTTATCTCGTCGTCGGTGAGGGCCGGTTCAAAAACAAGTTCGGGGAACTGGCGGAGGGTGCCGGCGTGAGCGGCTCCGTGATTTTTACAGGGGGAGTGGGTCACGAGGGAATAATCGATTATCTCGACCTGGCGGACGTGTTCGTAATGCCTAGCAGGGACTGGGACAGCAAGGTCGAGGGTCTGCCAAACGCATTGATAGAGGCGAGTGCGAGGGCGAAACCCGTTATCGCTGCGAAACAAGGGGGATCTGCGGAGGCGGTGAAGGACGGCATTTCGGGAATCCTCGTCGACCCCGAGAGTGTCACGGACATTGCGGATGCCGTAAAGTCTCTCCTGAGGGACCCTCTCAAAGCCCGCCTCATGGGTGAAAGCGGCAGGGAGATGGTTAAAGAGTTCCATACGGAAGCCGGGATGATAAAAAATTATATCGATGAGTTAAAAAGAGCGCTTAATGGAAAATCATAAAGCCCTTAAGAAATAGAGTCGAATGAGTAAACCTCGCAGTCTTCAGAAAAATCTTTTTATAAACGCTTCCCTCCTCTTCAGCGGTAAAGCGGCGGCCGGGGGGTTCGCCGCCCTCCAGACGGTCATTCTCGCGAGAATACTGGGGGTAACCGACTTCGGACTGCTTCAGCTAGTTATCGCTTACATAGCGATGATGAACCAGTTCTTCGACGTCAGGGTCTGGGAAACTGCCGTAAGGTATATCGGATCGTACTGGGAGAAGGGCGAGTCCGAGAAAACCCTCGCGATGATAAAACTCTCTTATGTGCTCGACGTGGGGAGCGGGGCAGTTTCATTCATAATCGCGATCGTGACGGCGAAGGTGATCAGCACTTATGTCATACACTCGCCCGAGGCTTATATATACATCTGGATCTATGCATTCGGGCTCTTCGTCGAAACCGCCAAGCTGACGTCGGACGCGATACTGAGGGTATTCGAAAAGTATAAGAATATAGCCGTGATAAATTCTCTCGAGAACCTCACGCAGCTCGTGCTCGTGGCGGCGCTCCTCTTAGCCGGGCTCGGAATAAAGGGGGCGTTATACGGACTCGTAATCTCGAACTTCATAGCCGCTGCCGTGAGGCTCTGGGCTGTCATGAGGGTGCTCGACGAAAAAAAACTGGGGAACTGGCTTACCGCCGATATATTTCTGATAAAGAGCCAGTGGAAGGAGATCGCCTGGTTCCTCGGGAATACGAGCTTCATGGCGACGCTCAAGACCGGAAGCGACAAGTATCTGGGAATGATGATTCTCGGGTTTTTTGCCGGTAAGGACGCCGTGGCGTTTTACAGAATAGCTAATTCAGTCTCGGGGATTTTAAACCGTATAGTGGATACGCTCTACGAGGCGATCTTCCCCGAGCTCATTAAATTCACGACCATTAAGGCCATGGATGAGTTCAAGAAATACATAAAAGAATCGACGAAAAATCTCATGAAGCTCATCGTGCCCGTGACGGTATTGATTATCGTATTCGCGGGGCCCATAGTGAGAATAGTTTTCGGCGAGGAGTACGCTCCCGCCACGAACACGCTCAGGATACTAGCGCTCGGCGTACTTATAGCACGATACACATACTGGATTAACCCGGCGCTCCTCGCTATGGGGAGACCCGGGATTAGGACTGCGTTTTATGTCGTTACTACGGTGGTCTATCTGGCTCTTATGTTCATCCTGGTACCTCAATATTCTTACATGGGCGCGGCGCTCGCGTTTCTGGGCTTTGCGGTGATAAAGTCGGCGCTTTCCTTCGTTGTGTTCGGATATTACATGAGAAAAGATGTGCAGCGGAGCATCTGAAGCGGCTGTATCTATTTACGTTTCTATTGTTTTATAAGGCCGTTGTCGTTGAGGTATTCCGCGAATAGCTCGGCCATCTTTTCAGCGCCCAGGGCATTGACGTGCCTGCCGTCGCGCCAGTATTTCTTGTCTTTGGGCATTACCGACGCGAAATCGAAAAAAGGTATACCGCTGCCGAGAGCGACTTCCTTGACTACCTCGTTATTCTCATCGAATCCTTTCTGGTAATAAGGGGTCGATGCATAGTCATCGAGATACGGTGAATACGCCCACGTCGAGAACATAATCTCCACCCCGTTCGCCTTCGCGATAGCGGCCATATTGTTCAGGTTTCGTCTGAAATAAACGGGCGGGTTCTTTTCGAGGAGCCCCATAGGGTCGTGTTTCGCCACTGAAACAGGCCCGTACGCGGTTTTGGGGGTAATGAAGTTTCCAATGCCCACCTGCTGAGTCACGCCCAGTTTCCTCAGTATAACCCTGAAGAGCGCGCTGTGCTCGAGAAAGAAGATCGACGGCGGGTCCCACTGCTTTCTCCGTCCGGCATCGTCCCCTCTGTATGAAGCCGGGTCTACGAACCTCGCGTGCACGTCGTTCGTGCCCTCGTACTCTATTATCAGATCGGGATCGATGTCGAGCACCCTGAACTCGAGGTTGATGAGTGTCTCCCAGGAATTATATCCGCCGACTCCCGCGTTTATCACCTGAACGTTCTTATACCCGTACTTATCCCTCAGTATCCTCTCGAGCTGGGCGGCCCATGTCTTATCGTTGTCGTTGATCCCGATGTTATACGTCGTGGACCCGCCCAGGAGTACGATCCTGAAAACCCCTTCCGGCTTCTTCGCCGGGAACTCATCGTTCCTGTATCCGAGGGAGTTATGAGAGGTCTTCCCCCTCCTGTACTCCGGGTTCGGATAATAGTTTAGATAGTGGTGGCGTATGTATCTCTGGTTGTCGGGACTCAGGTATGTGTAGAGCGAATACTCGAGGCTCACGTCCTCGGGAGCGATGAAGCCAAGCCAGATTCGTGTGGCGATCTCGAGAATAACGAGTGTAAAGAATACGCTGACCAGTACGAGATAAAGCTTCTTTTTAAAGGGTCCCGTGCTTTCGGCTTTGTTCATCCCATGCTCTCGGCTCACAGTTGATATGCGCGGTTTCTCAAGTTTACCGTTTTCTTGAGAGCGGCGCGAAAAATATGATAGCACATGTTTTATCGGTGATTCGCGCCCGGCCGCTGATTGTCTCGGGCTTTTTCCTGGATTATATTACTGGAAATTCACGATATACAAATGCTGAAGGCCGGTTCCGGTAATATGAATTCCTGATAATCACTCTCGCCCTTCCGGGGAAAGCCGTTCATGCAGCAAAGGCTTCACTAATATTGAATAGATATATCAAAATTTTCATTGTAATCCTGATCTCGCTGGTCGTATCGTTCTTGACGGCCGAGGGTATTTCCAGAATTGTCTTCGACCCGATAGATTTCCTCAAGCCCAGGAGGGTTTCAGACGATGTCCTCAGATACAGGGTCGAGCCCGCTACAGGGGCGCACGATAAGCTCGGATACAGGAACAAGTCTGTGCCGGATACGGCCGAGGTCGTGGCTATAGGGGACTCGCACACATATGGTATAAGCGCGAGGGCGAGCGAGTCCTGGCCCGGAGCGCTCGGGAGAATGACGGGTAAGACGGTTTATAACGTTTCGCTCGGAGGCTACGGTCCCGCAGAGTATCTCTATCTTATGGAAACGGAGGCCCTCGCGCTCCATCCGAAGGTTATTATCGCCGGCTTTTATCTGGGTAACGACATCAGGGACTCCTTTACCGCTGTTTATAGTGTCGACAGGTGGAAGGATACGAGGAAGCCGGAATTCGAATCTTTACCTGAGACCGGAGAATCGGAAGATGATGAAGGTTTCTCTTACGGCATAGGCGACTGGCTTGCCGGGAACAGTGTGTTATACAGGCTCGTGAGCTCTTCATTCATCGGAGACGACCTCAGGCAGGCGAGGAGGATAAGGAGGGGACAACAGATAGTTATGCTCGAGGACGAGAAGAGCGGCATCAGCACCGGATTCACCCCTGACCAGAGGCTCAGGGGGCTCGACCTCGGGAAGGCCGACGTCAGGGAAGGGCTTCGGCTGAGCCTGGAATTCTTCGATCGGATGAATAAGCTCGCGCGAAAAAACGGTATCGAGTTCATCGTTGTCATCATACCCACGAAGGAGAGTGTATTTGCAGAATATATAGAGGGGAACATAACCCTCCCAGCATCCGACAAGGTCGATTATCTCATAGAGAACGAGAGGCAGGCGGATAAAGCCGTCAAAAGCTATTTCGACGAGCACGGTATCCATTACGTCGATGCGCTTGGCCCGCTCAGCCGGAGCGCGGCCACGGAGCAGATATACCCCAACAACTTCGGCGGGCATGAGAATAAGAGCGGATACAGAATAATAGCCGAGACGATTA
>MFCJ01000143.1:17803-18174 GCA_001775255.1 Candidatus Dadabacteria bacterium RIFCSPHIGHO2_12_FULL_53_21 | reverse complement strand
CCGGGGGTATTCAATCCACTGGTTGATCGGCCTTGTTACTGTAATACTGACTGCTCTCTATATGGGCAGGCTTTATCTCCTCACGTTCGAAGGCAAATCCAGGGTCGCCGATAAGATCAGAGACCACATACATGAGTCTCCCCTGACAATGACAATCCCGCTCATAGTGCTGGCGTTTCTTTCGATTGCGGGGGGATACATGGGCGTTCCGGAATTCATCGGGGAGCTCGCAGGGATACACGAATCGAATCTCTTCGACAGGTTCGTTTCCTCCTCGATAACCATGGATAACTTCGTCTCGGCGGGGCATCACCTGTTAAGCCATACGACACTGCTAATATTCTCGATTACGGCTGCCGCCGTCGGCATCG
>MFCJ01000143.1:10015-17784 GCA_001775255.1 Candidatus Dadabacteria bacterium RIFCSPHIGHO2_12_FULL_53_21 | reverse complement strand
CTACTTCAAGCCCTCGCTCCCCGAAAAGATTGCTTCCGACAAGACTATCGAGCCCCTGTACGAGGGCTCCCTCCACAAGTGGTATGTGGATGAGCTCTACGACTATATATTCGTTCAGCCTTTCAGATACCTGTCCGAGCAGGCCTCGAAATTCGATCTCAGGTTTATAGACGGGGCGGTAAACGGCGTCGCCGCGGTTCTGAAAGACATGGCTTTGACCCTTCAGGCCGCGCAGAGCGGCGTGCTCCGCAGCTACGCTACGCTCATGGCTATAGGGGCCTTCGCGATTCTCGTGTTCATAATTATCTGGCAGAGCTTTTAAAGCGGGCCTTAATCCTCTCCGGCCGAACTATTACTCATAATCTCCAGGCATATACTCCTTATTAGAAGACAACTCCTGCCGAAACGAACCGCGCTCCGCTCAAATTGCACAGTCGAATTTTATCGGATGAGATTTTGCCGCTTCAGGCATAAAAAAAGGCGGCAGCCCGTTTCGGGACCGCCGCCTTTTTGATCTTTGATACGCCGTTACGGCGTTTTATTTACACGTCGAAGTAAAGCATAAACTCGTAAGGCACGGGTCTAAGCTTAACAGGGTTTACTTCCTTATCGATCTTATATTCGATCCAGGTTTCTATAACGTCTTCCGTGAAGACATCGCCCTTCATAAGGAACTCGTGGTCGGCCTCGAGCGCCTTCAAGGCGTCTTCGAGGGATCCCGGGACGTTCGGTATGCCGGCCAATTCCTCCGGGCCCAGCGCGTAAATGTCCTTATCGAGCGGTTCGCCGGGGCTGAGCTTCTTCTCTATGCCGTCGAGTCCCGCCATCAGCATCGCCGAGAACGCGAGGTAACCGTTACACGAAGGGTCGGGGAACCTGCACTCGAGCCTCTTCGCCTTGGGGCTCGGGGAATACATGGGGATCCTTATGGCGGCGCTCCTGTTCCTTGCAGAGTAAGCCAGGTTTACCGGGGCCTCGAATCCCGGGACGAGCCTCCTGTAGGAGTTCGTGATCGGGTTCGTGAAAGCGCATAATGCCCTCGCGTGCTTCAGGATACCGCCTATGTAGTTCATCGCGAGGTCGCTCAAGCCCGCATAGCCGTTTCCGGCGAAAAGCGGTTTATCCTTTTTCCATATCGATTGGTGGACGTGCATACCGGAGCCGTTATCCTCGAACAGGGGCTTGGGCATGAACGTGACCGTCCGTCCGAACTTCTTCGCTACGTTTTTGAGTACGTACTTATACCACATCATCTGGTCCCCCATCTGTACGAGCGGGGAGAACCTCATGTCGATTTCGCACTGGCCGGCCGTGGCTACTTCGTGATGGTGGGCTTCGATCTCTATTCCCAGCTTCTCGAGCACTACCACCATTTCCGAGCGCATGTCCTGGAACGTGTCTGACGGCGGCGTGGGGAAATACCCTTCCTTATGCCTCGGCTTGTAGCCCAGGTTCGGGTTCTCGTCCCTTCCCGAATTCCATATGCCCTCGATCGAATCCACGAAGTAATAACCGCTGTTAGAGGTCTGGTCGTATCTTACGTCGTCGAAAATAAAGAATTCGAGCTCCGGTCCGAAAAACGCGGTATCCCCGATGCCGGTGCTCTTGAGATAGGCCGCGGCCTTCTTCGCTATGTTGCGCGGGTCGCGTGAATAAGGCTCGCGTGTTATCGGGTCTACGATATCGCAGATTATCGCCAGGGACGGGTGAGACATAAAAGGGTCGATTCTGGCCGTCTCCGGATCGGGTATGACAAGCATGTCGCTTGCATGTATAGACTGCCATCCCCTGATGCTCGATCCGTCGAATCCGAGACCGTCATCAAAAGTGCCTAGCTCGAACACGTGCGCGGGAACGCTGAAATGCTGCCACATCCCCACGAAATCGAGAAACCGCAGGTCTACGAATTCTACGCTGTTATCCTTAATTATTTTTAATACATCAGAGGGCTTTTTGGGAAACATCGCCTCTGGTCCTCCTTTGCTTTTGGACTTGATTGCTGTGGGCATACTTTTACGGCTCCTCCTGTGGTTTAAAATTCAAAAAATTATAAGGCATCCTCGCCCCTCTCGCCAGTTCTTATCCTGATGACTTCTTCCATCGGAATAATGAATATCTTTCCGTCGCCGATCTTGCCTGTTTTCGCGCTGTCCATTATCGCATCAATGACCTTGGTTACCATGTCATCGGATACGACAATCTCTAGCTTTATCTTAGGCAGGAAATCTATGACGTATTCGGCCCCTCTGTAGAGTTCGGTGTGTCCTTTCTGTCTTCCGAAGCCTTTTACTTCGGTAACGGTCAGGCCCTGGACACCTATTTCCTTAAGGGATTCTTTTACATCGTCCAGCTTGAAAGGCTTAATGATGGCTTCTACTTTTTTCATGGGATTTTCCTCCTTCCCATTCAATGATTGCAAACAACATACCACTTATCTAAAAGCTTTTCAATCAATAATAATAGGGGTTTATAATAGGCGTCTCCCATTATAAGTGCCTAAAACTTAAGCAAAGCATTCTAAAAATTAAACATTCCGCCAGCGTGTTCGAGGCCCTCACCGGTTATATCGTATAAATTAACGGCCGGTCCTGAAAATACATGTCCGCCCCATAAATCTGATATTCCGCAGGTGCGGGATTCAGAGGGGCGCTCTCCGGCGCCGAACGGAATACCCATAATCCCCGTATGGAGATATTCGCCTTCCGTGGGAGCTTGTGGACACGGGGTTTTGGTTGGGCGCATCGACTATCACCCCAACTGCGCATTGATTTCATATTATTGACGTTTTTTGTCATCTTTCCGGGTGCATGTATGACGGGGTTATAGGCGATATAATGTAATGATGAATGTTGGTTACACGCCGATGCCGCATTTTTGCACCGTGGCATGATTATTGCTCATTTTATCTCTCGTGAGAATGCATCTGGCAAAATTGCTGGTCAGGGAAGGTATAGTCAGCGTTGAGCAGATAAGGGAATCTATAGACTCCGGCAAGGAATCCGGATTCGGTCTGGGTGAGTCTCTCGCCGCTCTCGGTTATGTTACGGAGCGGCAGCTGGTCGAATTCCTGAGTAAGGAATACGGGGTTCCGTCTATGGACATAGACGTCTGCGAGACGGATGAAAGCGTGATAAGCCTCATTCCCAGGGATACGGCTCTCGAGAAATTCCTGGTACCTATATGTGTCGAAGGCCCTGATTTAACTATAGCTGTCTCCGACCCCTCGAATATTCTACTGTTAGACGACCTCGGTTTTATCACGGGTAAGAATATAAAGCCTGTTGTCGCTTCCGAGAGGTCGATCAGGAATAAATTAATCGAATACTATGGAGAAAGCGATGCCGACGGGGCGCCGTCGGATGAAGAGGGACACGGAGAATCCGTTTCCCGGGACGAACCCCATCCGGCTTTCATGTTTCCGGACGAGAATCGCCGCCCTGTAGACGACGTCATAAGAGGGCTCGAACAGTATAAGAAAGACCGGATGCCCGCCGAGAACGAGCCGGATGCAGAAGAAACGCATTCGAGCACGGGTATCAATACCCGGGCCGGTGATGGAGAAGAATCTGAAAGCGGGACATTCGATGAAAATATAGAAAGTCTTAAAGAGACTGAAGAGGACTTTGTTTTCGACTTTACGGACGGAAATATCAAAAAAACTGACCTGCCCTTCACAGAGACGGGCGGCCGGAGAACTATTATCGAATCGGATATCGAGACAGTCGATACTACGAGTATGAACGGCGCTCAAGAGAACCGTTCAGGGCCGGAAGGCCCCGCTCCTCAAGCCGGGAATGGAATTGAGGCTGAAGGCGAATCAGAAGACAATGGTCGCGGTACGGCCTCCGCATCACACCAGGATGCTGAACTGAAGGCGGATGATGAGGACACGCCGGACGTGCACGCGGACACGCAATTAAATGAAAATTACGAGAAAGAGGCCGGTGAACCGGTTTCTTCCGAGCGGATCACGGGTACTGCATTTGAAACCCCTCGGGAATCAGATTCGCCCTCGAACGGGAACGGTTATTCCCCTTCGGTTGAAGAAACCTCCGTGGCCGCGCCTGTAATAAGCGGCCCCGTTTCACCGGGGACGGATAAAAAAGAGCATGAAGAAAGGGGGTCGGTCCTTATAGTGGACTTCAGTCCGACCGTCAGGAAGATTATGAGAATCAGCCTTGAAAGGGCGGGGTATAAAGTAGTTTCGGCGGGTGACGGTATGCAGGCCCTCGCCAGCATCAATGAATCGATCCCCGATCTGATTTTCGTCGACATAAAGCTTCCCCACATGGACGGTTATCAGCTCTGCAAGGTCATTAAGAGCCACGGCCTCACGAAGGAAGTACCTGTTGTCATGCTCTCGGGGAAAGCCGGGGTCCTCGAAAAGATGAAGATAAAGATGGCCGGGGCGAGCGACTTTATAACCAAGCCGTTCGGATCGGAGGCCCTTGTCGGGGCCGCGGAGAAGTACGCTAGATAAAGGCATCTGACATAATCTGCAGTAGAATGGTGTCGTATAGGGATACGCCAATATGGTACGTAAATTTTTCGTTGTCGACAGGGAAGGAGATAACAAGGACTACGGTCAGGCTTTCGAGCCCGTCTCCGGGCAGGTATCGGAGGACGAGGTCAGGCTCGAAACAGGGCTCTTGCTGCTGCTTTCAGAGCTCGCGCTCCTGATGGAGGAGTTAAGCGAGGTAAAGGATAAGGAGCCCGTTCAGTCTCTTAAAATTCTGTCCGATACTTTGAACAATGTGGCGGGCTTTGCCGAACAGTCGCTCGGCGAGGCGCTCCGGGAGGGGTTTCTGCTTGACGCTCTCCTCGATGCGTCGGGGAGCTTCTCGCATCTGAAGCTCCTTCATGCGGATCATAACCGGCTATCGGCCCAGACAGCGATCAACCTCTACGGCGGCTGGACGGGTGACGCGAACGGCAAGAATCAGGCCTTCCGGCAGATATCACTCGGTATGGTCCGTGTACTGGAGTCCTATTTAAATTACATCGCGGAATTTTTCAGCACGCCGTATCTGGCTCAGGAATGGAAGGAAACATTGGAGATTTACATAAACGAGCTTAGTGAGTTGGTGAAGAGCGTCGTTTACAGGTAATTCTTTAACGCGCCCGACTGCGGCACGATGCCATACCGCATACTGAGCCGCAAACCCGGCCCGTATAAATGCCTTCCCGGAGGATATAATTTTTCCGGGATTCATTGTGTCCGCATGATTCCAAATTGCACCGGACCTTGTTATATTATCCCTATCTAAAAATAGAGCACGCTCGGCGTTTCTCATTCGAAGGAGACCTATATGCGAAAAGATAAGAACGTATTCGGCGAAGAACTCGAGTCATGCTCGGTATCCCCGATGACCGGTTTTTACCGTGACGGCTGCTGCAGGACCGGACCTCAGGATCTCGGCATGCACGTAGTATGCACCGAGGTCACGAAGGAGTTTCTCGAATTCTCCAAAGCCCGGGGCAACGACCTTTCCACGCCCAATCCGGAATACGAATTCCCGGGCCTGAAGCCCGGGGACAGGTGGTGTCTCTGCGCGCTCAGATGGAAGGAAGCGTACGACAGCGGGTTCGCCCCTCCCGTCATACTCGCATCCACACACGAGTCCGTGCTCGAGGTCGTTTCACTCGGGGACCTGAAAAAATATGCGATCGACCTGGCATGAACGGGTCCGCTTAAATAATTACACCTTATTTCTTCTCTTCTTTGGGCGCAGTATTGTCGATTCTGACCAGGACCCTCCTGGGCTCTATGTTTTCCAGAGAGATGTCCTTGGGGAACTTGAGACTCGACTCCGATATGTTCACGGTCTTTATCCCTTTCCTCGCCTCCGGAATCTTGAGGAATAACTCGATCTCCTTCTCGTTGAAGAAGTAGAACGCCCTCCTCGGGCCTAGGAACGTGACTTTCACTGTCTCGGGCTTGATGTCCTCGACCTTGAGCTCCGAAGGCAGCGTCGTGTATTTGACCGGGACGTTGTAGGTCATGTACACGAGCTTCGATTCGTGGACGAATACGAACCAGAGGGCGACCGCCATGAATACGGCAATCGCTTTTTCCCGGTAGTTCTTTGTAAAGAATGTAAACCAGTGCTTTCTTTTTTTTATAGGGTTGACTTCACTGTAGAATTTTTCGAGGATCAGGCTTAGCTGCTCGCTGCCTATCTCTCTCAGCTCCGCGTTCCTTGCAACGGATATAGTCCCCTTCTCTTCCGATACCACCAGGCAGAGGGCGTCGGTCTGCTCCGAAAGCCCCAGGCCGGCTGCGTGCCTCGTGCCCCTGTTCATAAGCATGGCGAAGTTTTTCGAGAGCGGCAGGTGGCATGAAAATTTAACGACGTTCCCGTTATCGATGATTATGGCCCCGTCGTGTCCTATCGAGTGCGGGTCGAGCAGGCTTTTAAGCAGGGGCTCGCTCAATTCCCCGTTCAGTGTCTTTCCGCCTTCGATAGACCTCTCAATAGTGGTTTTTCCCGGGAGGATTATAAGCGCCCCGATTCTCTCCTCGGCCAGGTCCGTAATTGTATTTACCAGCACTTCGATCTCTTCACGGGACGAGCCGCGGGATTTTTCGAGAGCGAGCTGAGGGTTCAGGCTCCACAGCGCGATCTGCTCGAGGAACTGCCTTATCTCCTCCTGGAAGATGATTATGAGAGCGATGAATATTACGGCGAAAAAGGTCTGGAGCACCGAGGTCGTCAGCACCAGATTGAACTGACGCGCCAGGAGATAGACCAGGCTGATTATTATCACTCCGGTGAGCACGAAACGCGCCTTCGTCCTGTTGAACAACACCAGAAGCGCATATATAAGGAGGGACATAAATGCGATATCGAACAGGCCGGGTATGCCTATTTCTTTTATTATATCGGTCACAAATTGGACGGGATTCAATTACTGTAGCCCTTTAGTTTAGTTTTGTAAGTATATCAGAAGAGTCTCCGGTCTTACAGTTTTTTGTGTGGGACAGTCCCGCTTCGTCACCGTGTATATCGATATATTACTAGGCTCTTATTAGAATTTATCGGATTTTCGAAACTAAAACGACCCTAAGGTCCATAACGTTCGTGTTTGTCGGACCGGTAATAAGGAGATCGCCGAGGGGCTTAAAAAAGTTGTAGGAGTCGTTTTCCCGGAGATGCCTGTTCGCGTCGAGACCGAGCTTCCGGGCCCTTTCTATCGTAGTACCGTCCGCCAGAGCCCCCGCTGCGTCAGTGGGGCCGTCCGTGCCGTCTGTTCCTCCGCTTAGCACGAGGACGTTTTCGAGCCCGTCTATTTCGACCGCTAGGGCGAGCGCGAATTCCTGATTCCTTCCTCCCGTCCCTTTCCCCCTGATCGTGACCGTCGTTTCCCCGCCCGATATGATGCACGCGGGCGCGTATACGGGGTTCCCCGACGAGACGACCTCCCTCGCTATCGCCGCATGCAGCTTCGCTGCCCCCGCGGTTTCGCCCCCGATAAAAGTTGAGAGTATGAGGGAATTATATCCGAGCGACGAGGCTTTCTCTTTTGCAGCACGGGCTGCCGCAATATTGCTCCCGACTATCACGTTCTGTGTCCGTTCGAATGCGGGGTCTCCCGGCTTCGGGGTCTCCTCCTCCTCGCCCTTCTCACCCCTTTCTATGTAATTAACGAGCCCGGCGGGCAGCTTCCCTTCGAGTCCGTACTTCCCGATGATCTTTTTGCAATCCCCGAACGTGCTCCTGTCGGGCACTGTCGGCCCCGATGCGATTGAGTCGAGGTCGTCCCCGATC
>MFCJ01000143.1:4676-9998 GCA_001775255.1 Candidatus Dadabacteria bacterium RIFCSPHIGHO2_12_FULL_53_21 | reverse complement strand
GGAGATAAGTGTCGACGGGTAGGCGAGCCTCGCGAGCCTCCCGCCTTTTACCCGTGACAAGTGCTTTCTGAGTACATTGATCTCGTGTATCGTCGCGCCGCACTCAAGGAGCCTCTGTGTGAGTTCCCGCTTGTCATCGAGCGTAAGCCCTTCGGCGGGCAGCGGCAGGAGGGCCGACCCTCCTCCCGATATAAGGAATACCACGAGGTCGCGTTCTCCTGTTTTTCCGAGGAGCCCCGCGATCTCTCTTGCGCCTTTAAGACCCGCCTCGTCGGGCACCGGATGGGACGCTTCGTTTATCTTTATCTTTTTTAGCGCCGCCGTATGCCCATACTTTACGTTTATTATCCCCGCCGTAATCCGGTCTCCGAGTATATCCTCGACCGCGCGGGCCATGGGTGCGGCGGCTTTCCCCATCCCGATCACGTAGATATTATCAAACCCCGAAAGCCCGTATCTATTGCCGTTTACATAGAGGACGCCGTTCTTAAGACTCAGGTGTCTTTTTACGGCGTTTTCAGGATCGACCGCCCTCACGCCGGCCTCGAAAATGGAAATCGCGTCCTTCCTGAGCCTCTCCCTTTCCCTGTTCATGGCCTCAAATTATAACGAGAGCGCGCCAATGTAACAACAAACCGCAGTACCCCTATCGGTGTCCCTATATTCCTCCGCCGCGAGCTTCTCAGTTTTATAATCCGTAAAATCACAGGTAGATTCTTTTCATGGGATTAATGCCGGACAACACCATTAACGGAGCCCTAAGATCGCTTATATTACTACCCATCCTGCCGCTTTTTCTTTGTACCGGCTTTGCCCGCGGGGCGGACGGTACTGACCGTTCCCCTCGGATTTCGTGTCCCGACAGCTGTGAGGAATCACAGAAGAATTGCGAGCTCTCCTGCTCCCAGATCATGGGCGGGGGGGTCGAGAGCGGGAAAAAGAGGGAGTGCTTTGAGGCATGCGCGAACGAGGAGGCCGGATGCAACGAGGGGTGCTTGAACCCGACACCGCAACCCACGCTCGAGCCCGAGCCCTACAGCGACGAGACCTGCGCCGGGGCGTGCGAGTTCAGGTCGAGGGACTGCGCCGAGGCCTGCACGAGGTTTATCGGCGGGGGTGCTGCAAGCGTGGAAAGGGCGAACTGTGAGAATGACTGCCGGGAGGAGCTCGATAAGTGCAGCGGTCTGTGTGCCAATCCGGCCGCCACTCCTACGTTCGACCCTGAAGTCTTCGAGAATAACCCCTGCGCCGGGACCTGTGCGGAGAAGCTCGGGGAATGCGAAGGGACCTGCTCTATGTTCGCCGGGGAAGGGAAGGACGGGGGGAAGCGCGGCGACTGCATGAGTGGGTGTAAAGACGTCGAGTATAATTGCCTTTCTTCGTGCCCGCGGTAAGCGGCAAATCAGTAAATTTTTATCCGTCTGTTTTTCCTGCCGAACGGATTTATCTATTCGAGGTCCGCAGCCGGCTCAGCTGCGGCAGATTCCCGAGCGCCTCCATTATCTCGCCTTTTATACTGTCCCTGTTCTCGAGGTTCATTCTGAAGAGCCGTACGTCCTCCCGTTCCTTGATCTTGCCCTTTATGCCCCCGTCCGTGTGGGCTATAGTCGCGATAACGATATTTTTCGAGTCCAGAAGCTCCTGTATCGTCCGCACGAATTTTACGGAAAGGCATTCCATTTTGCCGATCTCGTCGATAACGATAATGCCCTCCTCCGATTCCGGTAAGCTGAGGGAATCGAGGAACGAATCGAAAGCGGTGACGTCGACCCTGTACTTCCCGATCTGATACGGGCTGTCGATGAATACGTGGGCGAGTATCGATTTTCTTCCGTCCAGGCTCACGAGCTGGAACCCCTTCCTCTCCCCTTTGTAGCGTATCTCCTCGGTGTAAAACCCTCGGGGGCTATACCTCGACAGCTCATAGACGAGCTGCTTTATGAGGGTGGTTTTCCCTATTCCCGGGAGCCCCGTTACAAGAATGTTCTTTCTTTCCCTGTCCATGTCGTTTTATTCCGTGATTGTTTTCGGGGAGGACTGCGGATGCGGGGCGCCGGACACGGCTCCGGGTTCGATGCTGTTCGGAAAGCAGGCGGTATTTACACCCTTAGCCGGTCACAGATATCCCTTATCAGATGAACGGCCTTGTCTACTTCATCAAAAGTATTCTCTACTGAAAAACTGAACCGGATGCTTGAATACGCCTCGGACTCCGACAGCCCCATCGAGCACAGTACGTACGAGGGCGAGACCTGGAAGTTGGTGCATGCGGAGCTCTGGGAGCACCTCACGCCCGCCCCGTCCAGTTCTCTTACGAGCTTCCTCCCGTCTATTCCTCCGAACATAATATTCGTGGTGTTGCATACCCTGTTCTTTGTATCGCCGTTCACCCTCGCCCCCGGGACGAAATCGAGCACCATGGCTTCGAACCTGTCCCTCAAATCTTTCATGTAGGCGGCGAGGCGTGTCAAATCGTTCTTTCTGAGCTCTGAGGCTTTACCGAGCCCGACGATCCCGGGCAGGTTCTCGGTCCCCGGTCTGAATCCCTCCTCCTGAAACCCGCCGAACAGTATCGGCACGAGGAGGAATTTGTCCCTGGCGTAAATGACTCCGGCTCCCTGGGGCCCGTGGAATTTGTGCCCGGTAAAAGTAAGGAAATCGAAAGGGAGCTCCTCCGCCTTCATTTCAAGCTTGCCTACGGCCTGAGCTGCGTCCGTGTGGAATGGCACTCCCCTCTCGCGGCACATCTCCCCTACATCGACGACAGGCTGAATGACGCCGGTTTCGTTGTTGACCCACTGCACGGAAACGAGCGAAGTGTTCTCGCTCATCATTTTCCTGAGCTCGCCCAAGTCGATTATGCCGTTCGGATCGACCTTTATCAGCTTTATCTCGACGCCGTTTATGCAGAGGTAGCTGCACATCTTCCTTATGGACGAGTGCTCGACGGTGGTCGTGATCACGCGGCATTTCTTTCCCTTGTCCCTCGTCGAGGAATAGAACGCCATATTGTTCGACTCGGTCCCCGAGCTTGTGAACGTGATCTTGGAAGGGCTCGAGCCTATAAGCGCCGCTACCTTTTCCCTGGCGTTCGCGAGGTGTCTTCTCGCCCTTTCGCCCGTGGAGTGGGCGCTCGAGGGGTTCCCGAATTCGTCTCCGAGTATCTTATAGACCTCTTCCCTCACTTCGGGAAGCGGCTTCGTCGTTGCGTTGTTATCGAGGTAGATTTCCCTGTATTCCATAACCCGGCCCGATCGTAAATATTATACATTATTTGGCGATTCTGTATTTGCCGGGCACTGATAGGCATATCAAAGCGGTTTCTTTTAGTCTTCTTCGCCTTTTTAAAAGCGCGGGTTTACGTGTATCGGGAGGGGGGGATTTATCAGGACCCTTTTTCGAGGTCGTATTCTTCAGGGGTCATAATAGTGATGCAAGGCCTATGATCCGCTCTTTCGAGGGGGCCCAGGTGTGACATCAGCTGCACGTTTTCCTCTTTCCCCGCCCTCGAAAGGGGTACGGGGAAGTATATCAGGTTGGATTTATTGTTCAGGCGGTGGACTCTTATGAAATACAGGAGTTTATCCAGTACGCTTCTGAGTCTTCTTTTCTCATCTTCCTCTGTCTTCGAGCCCGCGTCGTCGCCCGTAATCCAGCTGTCCCAGACCGTCGAAGTAATAAAGACGGGGACGAGCAGGCCCGCTTCCTTCGCCGTCTCGGTGATGTCCCTCTGCTTCCCTTCCTCGATCGCCTGTTTCCTCGTTTGAATTCCGGTTTTCATCCTGATATTTTACCCGCTCAATTCGTTTCAGGGACAAGCGCCACGATCCTGAGAGGCCCTCCGCTCCCGCCTTTTATTTTCATCGGGAGCGCGATTACGAAAGCGCCCTTCGGCGGCAGCCTGTCCAGGTTCGCGACGTTCTCGAAGGCCGGGATGTTCTCGCTGAACAAGGTCCTGTGGCTTTCGAATAGCTGCGACTGCCCGTAATCTATGCTCGGGGTGTCGAGGCCTATAGCGTTTATATTACGGTTTTCCGTCAGCCACTTTGCGGCCGCGGGGTCGAGGCCCGGGAAATGAAGCTCCTTGACCGCCTCCTGTCCCTTTTTATCCGTCCCCATATATTTCACCTTGTCCGGCCAATACTTCGCATAACCCGTATTGAGGAGGACTATGGAATCGCCGGGGATCCTTCCGTTGACGCCCTCCCATTCCGTAAAGTCTTCTATGCCGATTTGGTAATCGGGGTCGGACGCGGCTTTCTTCGATACGTCGATAACTATAGCGTTGCCTGTGAGGCTTTCGAGGGGTATTTCGTCGAGAGTCTGCCTGCCCTCAGCAAAGTGCCGGGGCGCGTCTATATGGGTCCCCCCGTGCTCCTCAGCCGTATATTTATTGGCGGCGTAATAATAGCCCTTGTCGGTAGTCCCGTCGAATACGGTCTCGAGCTTGAACCCATCTCCCGTCGGCCAGTAAACCGTGTCGCTCGAAAAATCGTGAGTGAGGTCGATCCATTCCCCCTGAGGGAATTGCGCCGGAGCCTGCTGAGAGAATCCCCTCTCCGCGCATACTGTAGAAATAACAAAAGCAAGACTGAGTGCGATCGTCTTAATATCGATTTTCATCCCTCACCCTTATTTGATGCCCGTTATTTTTTCCCGTTTTCCGCCTCGTTCACTTCGCTGCCGCCGGTTGTTGTTAAATCCGCGTTATAAAAATCGCTCGTTTCCGGAAGCGATATATCGAGTCCTCTCGAATAATCGATTTCTATTTTCACGTCACTTATCGTGCAGTCGAGCACGTGCCCCCCCGATTCTTTGTCTTCGGCTATAAAATGCAGGTGGAATCCGGCCGCGTTTATATCCTTCATGTATTCCGGCAGCCAGAAACCCGCCATGGTCCCCCTTACGTCTTCGAGCTCGAAGTACGATTGGTGCTTGACCGCTTCCGTAAGCGGCGGGAACGGTTTTTTCTGTCTCGGCACGCTTCTCGTTTTTACATTATCGAATGATCCTTCCACCCGGAGGGCGTAGAATATATTTTTCGAAGGTAAAAGGGTTTCGATATAGCTTTCGAGCTCCCTGCATCCGAGCGGCTTCTTGAGCGTGAGGCTCTTGTCCGGCTCAAAAAACGTGACCGCCGCAAACGGGGTCCTCGCCGCATCGGGCACCACGAATACCTTCCCGTCCGATCTCACCTGATAGAAAACCCCGTCGAGCCCTATCATCTCTCCATCGAGGTCGTTGAGCGTCCCCAGGCCGAAGTCCCCGTGCTTTTTCAATTCGCCGAAAGAGAAGTCCCCGTCGTAAATCCCCTTCATTAGC
>MFCJ01000143.1:0-4611 GCA_001775255.1 Candidatus Dadabacteria bacterium RIFCSPHIGHO2_12_FULL_53_21 | reverse complement strand
GTGGTCGTACTCGTGCTGGAATATCCTGGCTATGAAGTCCGAGAGCTGCCTCTCTTCAACCTTTCCGTCCCTCGAAATGTATTTGACCCGCACAGACCTGTGGCGCGGGACGAGTCCCCTTATGCCCGGTATGCTGAGACACCCCTCCCAGTCTTTCACGGTCTCATCGGAGCATGAAATTATTTCGGGGTTGATTACCGCCGTCGGCTCCATCAGGGGCGCATCAGGATATCGTACGTTCGGGCGTGAGGAGATTATGAATATGCGTTTCGGCACGTCCACCTGAGGGGCGGCGATCCCTACGCCGTTCGCGTTGATCCCTGTCGCTATAAGGTCGTCTATAAAGCTCTGCACCCCGGGGTCGTGTATGTCCTCGACTTCACGTGCCCTCTCCCTGAGCACGGGGTTCCCCATCTCTGCGATTTCCAGAATTTTTCCAGGCTCCATTTTATCCCGAACGATTAACCCGCTGCGAATATCTGCTAAGTTTACCAAATAACGGCGGCAAATTATAATAAGTGGCCGGGTTCTGTCCCCGGGGAAAGGACAATAAGGTCATTTTTATGAATCGAATAGAGCTGATCGAAATACTGGCTTCCTATAGCGATAGAGTCGCAATAACCGATTCCAGGGGGTATTACTCCTATGAAGACCTGCTCGCTTCCTCGTGCTCTGTTGCGTCGAGCCTTCTGTCGAAGGAAAACGATTTGAGAGAAAAACGGGTCGCGTTCCTCATACCGTCCTCCTTCGAGTACGCTGCGGTCATGCTCGGGGTATGGCTCGCGGGCGGCGTCGCCGTGCCCTTGTGCGTCTCCCACCCCGACCCCGAGCTCGATTACGTGCTCCAGGACTCGGGAGCCGAATTCGTAATTGCATCGCCTGAATTCGAAGAGAGGCTCGAGCGGCTTGCGGGTCTCAGGGGGGCGAGGTTTATACGGTCCGGGGACGCGCTCTATCCTCAGACCCGGCCTTTGCCGGGTGTGAGCGAGACTCGGAGGGCGATGATTATATACACGAGCGGGACCACGAGCAGGCCCAAGGGCGTCGTCACGACGCACGAAAACCTGAAGGCCCAGATCGGGTCTCTCGCCCTGGCGTGGGAGTGGTCACGGAGCGATTTTATACTCAACGTGCTCCCCCTCCACCACCTCCACGGCATCATGAACGCGCTGCTCTCAGCCCTCTTCACGGGCGCGCACTGCGAGTTGATTCATGGTTTCGATTCCCGGCGTGTATGGGAGAAGTTTATAGAGAAGGACTACACCCTCTTTATGGCTGTTCCGACCATATATTCCAGGCTTATACGCTCGTGGGACGAAGCGGGTGACGAAGAGAGGAAAATGATGAGCGCGGCCTGCCGGGGGATGCGCCTCATGGTCTCGGGCTCGGCGGCGTTGCCCGTGAGCACGCTTGAGAAGTGGAGGGAGATAAGCGGCCATGTGCTCCTTGAACGCTACGGTATGACCGAAATAGGCATGGCGCTCTCGAACCCCCTCCGTGGAGAGAGAAAGCCGGGCCGCGTGGGGATGCCCCTTCCGGGTGTCGATGTGGGGCTAATCGATGAGAGCGGGGGCGTGATCAATGGAGAAGGGGCCGGAGAGATTATAGTAAGGGGAAAGAACGTCTTCCTGGAGTATTGGAACAACCCCGAATCCACGAGAGGGGCTTTTATAGATGGAGGATGGTTCAAAACCGGCGATCTCGCCGAAAGGAGCGGGGACGGCGCGTACAGGATTCTCGGGAGGAAGTCGGTCGATATTATCAAGAGCGGCGGATACAAGATTTCGGCGCTCGAGATCGAGGAGGTCCTGAGAGGACACCCTGATATAGAGGAGTGCGCGGTCGTCGGCCTCGGGGACGACGAGTGGGGTGAGAGGGTGTGCGCCGCCCTCGTCCTTAAGGAGGAGCATGACGTGAGTCCCGAGTCCCTTAAAGAATGGTGCAGAGAACGTCTCGCCCCGTACAAGATCCCTTCACGGATTATTACGGTCAGCGAGCTTCCGCGTAACCGGATGGGCAAGGTTACAAAGCCCGAAGTCATTCAATTATTCAAGTCTGTTTAGACTGTGCACCGGCAACGATCCGACCGGCCTGAGAAATAAAGTTATATTAAAATGAGATCCGGATATGTATAATATTCGTATGGTGATAAAGGGCACGAAGAGGGTGTAACAGGGAGTTCAAATAATGAAAATTAAACTTTTATCCTCTATAGCCTTGGCGTTAATCGTGATTTCGTTTCCCTTATGGGCTGAGGGACAGAATTTAGGCTCGAAAAGCGGAAATCTCGGTCAAAAAGTGGGGCAGTCGAAACAGGTTACGAATAACAAAACCCAACCCAATAATATTGCCGGAAAAAACGTTGACCGTAACTCCGGTCAGGATCAGGGGTTCAATAACAATTTCGACAAAAACCATAATAACAGGCATGATTTTTCTGATAATAAAGACCATTCGCACGACGGTCATGATAAATGGCATAATCAGCACCACAAGCGCCCTCATAAATTTAATCCCCTCTATGCCCCGTACTACTATTTTGGGTACAACGGCTATGCGCCTTACATGAACTATTATGCTTATGTGGACCCTGACTATCCGCTCGGTTACGGAACTACACTCGGCACCACTCTCGAAAGGCCGAGCAACCTGGAGGTAAATCAGTTCGGTCAGGACTCACCTGCTCCCGCGGAATACCAACAGGATAATTCGGATGCCGGGTATGTGAATACGGATTCTCCCGAACAGGATGTTACCGACTACTACAACCCTCCGCCTGCGGAGGAGCAAACCATTTATGTATGGGTCGACGAGAGCGGGGTCAGGAATTATGTGAATGACCTCGATTTCGTACCTATGAGATACAGGGACGCAGTCACGACCCTGGGGGCCGAATAACTGCCGCTCGGTGATAAACCCGAAATTCTTAAGTTTTTCTCATTCCCGATAATTTATTTCTGTAATCTTTCAGGAAATAGATAATTCTATGTAATCTTTCCCGGCTCTTACCTTTCATCCCGGTCTCTGGAGTCCTTTCGTAGCACAGTCAACTAAATATTTGCCCCCCCGTGTTATTGACAATCCCATCCTGAGTTGTTAAACAATTAGTGTGAAATCGAAGAGAACGGCGATGTTTCCCATCCACCTGCAGCTGGGAGCGAGGATAGTCGAATTTGCGGGATGGGAGATGCCCGTTCAGTACGAGGGTCTCAGGGAGGAGCATCTCGCAGTCAGACGCGCTGCGGGGCTATTCGATGTGAGCCACATGGGAGAGATAGAGATAAGCGGAAAGGAAGCCGCGCTATTCTGTCAGCGTATAACGACGAACGATATCCGGAGCGTAAAAGACTTTCAGGCTCAGTACACGCTACTCTGCAACCATAGAGGCGGTGTCGTGGACGACGTTATTTTATACAAGCTCTCGGACGAGAACTATCTGTTCTGCGTAAACGCGTCCAATACCGCTAAAGACTATGCATGGATAATCGGGGCCAATGAAAATTTTCAGGTGGAGATCGAAGACAGGAGCGGCAAATACTCCCAGATCGCTCTCCAGGGCCCGCGCTCGGAGGATATTTTATCCGGATGCCTGTCATCGGACATGAGTTCGTTGAAGAGGTTCTATTTCCTTCCGTTTACGTGGAACGGGATGGAGATGCTCATAGCCAGGACGGGATATACGGGGGAAGACGGGTTCGAGATATTTCTACCCTGGGAAGGGGGTCCCCTGCTCTGGACGGGCTTAATGGAGTCGGGGCGGGCTCATGGTATCAAGCCCTGCGGATTGGGGGCGCGCGACACGCTCAGGATCGACATGGGTTACTCGCTCTACGGGCATGAGATAAACGATGACATAAACCCATTCGAAGCCGGTCTAGGGAGGTATGTGAAGATGGACGCCGGGGATTTTATAGGCAGAGACGCGTTAAATAAAGTTCTTGCGGAAGGCGTAAAACGCCGTATATACGGTTTTGAAATGATAGACCGCGGTATCCCGAGAGAGGGTTACGGGGTATTTAAAAACGGTGCCCGGATCGGCAGCGTTACGAGCGGGACTTTATCCCCCAGCCTTGAAAAATCGATAGGGATGGGTTATCTAACAAGTGATGTCGCCTTAGGCGACAGGATACAAATCGAAATAAGGAACACATTCAGGGAAGCTCGGGTAGTAAATATTCCCTTTTATAAAAAGGATGTTAATTAAGGAGATCTGACGATGGTACAAATTCCTGACGAACTCAAATACACCGGTGATCACGAATGGGCGATGGAAGAGGGAGATTTGCTCGTGATCGGTATTACGGATTACGCGCAGGACGCTCTCGGCGAGATCGTTTATATCGAGCTGCCCAGCGAAGGGGACGAGATAACCAAGGGTGATCCTTTCGGAGCGGTGGAATCGACAAAGGCAGTGTCCGATCTCTACGCCCCTGTGAGCGGCGATGTCGTGGAAGTCAACGAGGTCCTTCTGGACGCTCCTGAAACTATCAACGGAGACCCTTACGGGGAAGGGTGGATGATAAAGGTAAGGCCTTACGATCCGAGCGAGCTGAAAGATTTGATGGACTTCGAGGACTACGCGGAATATGTAGAGAAGGAGATGGAAGAATA
>MFCJ01000142.1:2633-12998 GCA_001775255.1 Candidatus Dadabacteria bacterium RIFCSPHIGHO2_12_FULL_53_21 | reverse complement strand
CGATGAGCGAATATGTGAGCATTGCATAAAATAAAGTATCGAGCGAGAGGCCGAATTTGTAATATAGGCCCGTGAGCGCGATGCCGGAGATCAACTCGACCGCCGGATATTGGATAGGAATACGCGAGCCGCAATCTCTGCACCTCCCCTTGAGTATCAGATAGCTCAGTATCGGGATATTGTTGTAGAACCTGATCGCCCTTCCGCACGACGTGCAGTGAGAGGGCGGGAAGACGATGGATTCCCCCATCGGCAGCCTGTAGATGCAAACGTTCAGAAAACTGCCGATAACGGATCCCAGTATGAATGAAAATAAATACGGGAGGGCTTCTCTCTCAGACAATCTCTTTGTCCGGGCGCACGTTATTTATTTCCGAGTTCGCTATGATCTTGGTCCTGAGCTCGTCAAGCGCCTCGTCAAAGTGTCCCTCGGTGATCCTTATGGCTTTTTTCCTGTTCCCGAGGTGCTCCCTTATGGCGATAATCGACGCCCTCTGGCACACAAGCTTGATATCCGCGCCCGACAGCCCTGAGGTTTTGCGGGCGATATCCTTCAGCTTCGCTTCCTTCGCAATCGGCTTTCCCCGTGTGTGGATCTTGAGGATCTCGTACAGCTCGTCGTCGTCCGGATACGGGATATTGAATATGAGGTCGAACCTGCCCGACCTGAGAAGGGCCGGGTCGACGATATCTATCCTGTTCGTGGCCGCGAGTATGAGGACCTCCCTCAAATCCTCGACGCCGTCCATTTCGGTGAGGAGCTGACTCACGACCCTCTCCGATACGCGGGTTCCGTCGGACCCCCTCCTGGGGGGCGCAAGCGCGTCTATCTCGTCGAAGAAGACTATACAGGGGGCGACCTGTTTCGCCTTTTTGAACACCTCCCTCACTGCCTGCTCGGATTCGCCTACGTATTTCGAAAGGAGCTCCGCCCCTTTTACGGAAATGAAGTTAGCCCCGCTCTGATTGGCGAGCGCCTTCGCGAGGAGCGTCTTACCCGTCCCCGGCGGGCCGCAGAGGAGAATCCCCTTGGGCGCTTTCGTGTCCGTGATTTCGAAGAGGTCTTTGTGAATTATCGGCCATATCACGGCCTCAACGAGCTTGTCCTTTATTTCTCTGAGCCCTCCGATATCGTCCCATGTGACCTCGGATATCTCGACGAAAATCTCCCTTATGGCCGACGGCTCGACTTCCTTGAGCGCTTCCATGAAGTCGCCCATGCCCACCCTGATGGGCGTAATATTCCCGTTCTTGAACATAAACTCTTCTTCCCCGTCGTCGTAATCGGGGAGGGTTTTCCTGAGAGATTTCATCGCGGCTTCACGGCATAGGTTCTCTAAGTCGGCCCCTACGAAACCGTGCGTCATGTCGGCCAGGCGGTCGAGGTCGATGTCGTCGTCTAAAGGCATTCCGCGGGTGTGCACGTCCAGTATCTGCGCCCGTCCGTTCCGGTCGGGCACTTCGAGCGCTACTTCCCGGTCGAACCTCCCCGGTCTCCTGAGCGCCGGGTCGATCGCGGACGGAAGGTTGGTCGCCCCTATGACGACGATATTCCCCCTGTGCTTGAGGCCGTCCATGAGCGAGAGGAGCTGTGAGACGATTCTTTTCTCCACGTCTCCCGAGACCTTGTCCCTCTTGGGCGCGATGGCGTCGAGCTCGTCGAGGAATATTATCGACGGCTGGTTCCTCGTGGCTATCTCGAATATATCGCGGAGCCTCGCCTCGCTCTCCCCGTAAAATTTGTGCATTATCTCCGGGCCGTTTATTACCTGAAAATTGGCATTGGTCTCGTGCGCGATCGCCTTTGCAAGGAGCGTTTTGCCGCTCCCGGGGGGACCTACCAGGAGGATACCCCTCGGCGGGTCGATCCCGAGCTTGTCGAAGAGCTGGGGGTATTTGAGAGGGAGCTCGACGATTTCCCTCACCTTCGTTATCTGTTCTTTCAGGCCCCCGATGTCCTGGAAGCTCACGCGGGAGCTGTCGAACTTTACTTTCGGTTTCCGTTTTATGTCCACCTTGGTCGTGGATCTTATGGTCGAGGAATCGGACGGTATCACTCCTATGACCTGAAAGTCTTCGAGCCCCGAGTTGGGGAGTTTGACGCGTATCTTGTCGCCCACCGTGATGGGGTACCCGTCGAGCCTGTCGAGCAGGTACTTGTTTTCGTTGCCGTTATACAGGACGTCCAGATTCCTTGGAGCGAGCACGACCTTGGTTGCCGATTTGTTTTCTATCTTCTTTACGAATACGTGCTCGTCGAGCTCGACGCGCGCGTTTTCCCTGGTCACTCCGTCTATCTCGATTATCGATTTATCGGGAAGGGACTTGTCGAGCGGCATGACGCGTACGACCGTTTTTCTCTTCCCGCCTATCTCGACGAGGTCCCACGCATCGACCCCGATCTCGCGCATATCTCCCGGGTTCAGACGAGCGAAACCCTTGCCCGCGTCCTTTTTCGCCAACTCGCATATCTTGAGTGCTATCATTCGATTACCTAAGTAGATAATACCGTTCACCCTTTTTAGGGTCAAGAAACTTTTGGCGGCGGGAGATGCCGTTTGAATAAACCTTTCTTCTTTATTATAATTTTTCTAACTCATCATCGACAACGACTCCGTGATACTGAAATCCTTAATACTAAGAAACTTCAGGTCCTATGCGGCCGAAAATTTTTCTTTCCACGAGAGAATAAACCTCATATACGGTGACAACGCGCAGGGTAAGACAAACCTGCTGGAGGCCATACACCTCCTCCTGATGCAGAAGCCCTTCAAGCAGGTGAGGTTCGGGGAGCTCGTCAGCTTCGGCTCCACGGAATGCAGGATTAAGGGCGAGGTGGAATCGGAGGCGGGGCTTGACGAGGTGCATGTGCACCTCCGCGGCGAGAAGAAGACGATCACGCTCAACGGAAAGATCGTTTACAGGACATCCAGGATAGTGGGCAGGTATAACGTCGTATCTTTCCTCCCCTCCGACATCGAGCTCGTCAAGGGGAGCCCCCAGGGGAGGCGGAGGTATCTGGACGCCCTTATCTGCTCGCTCGAGCCCGCTCATCTCCGGGACCTCAAGCTCTACCACAGATCACTCCTCCAGAGGAACGCTGTCCTGGCTAAAGCGTCCGGTCTCACCCCGGGGATGCTCGAGGTCTGGGATGAAAAGCTCGCCGAGACCGGGAGCCTCGTCGTGTCGAGGAGGCTCCGGTATATAGAGAAGATACTCCCGCACCTGAGGCGTATATACCGGCTCACGTCCGGGGACGATGCGGACGTGGG
This sequence comes from Candidatus Dadabacteria bacterium RIFCSPHIGHO2_12_FULL_53_21, assembly GCA_001775255.1. Taxonomy (GTDB): domain Bacteria; phylum Desulfobacterota_D; class UBA1144; order Nemesobacterales; family UBA2774; genus 2-12-FULL-53-21. The sequence continues at coordinate 9,726 of MFCJ01000142.1, read as the reverse complement.
CATCCATTACAGGAGCTCGGCCGCGTTAACGGATGACCTCGCGGAAGGGTTCAGAAAGGAGCTGGCTGCAAGGTTCGAAAAGGACAGGAGGAGGGGGCATACGACTTTCGGGCCTCACAGGGACCTCGTGGGGTTCACGATACGCGGTAACGACGCGTCACTCTTCGCGTCCCAGGGCGAGTCAAAAAACCTTGCGCTCGCGCTGAAGTCGTCCGAGATCGATCTTGTCAGGGACTTGCTCGGCAAGACCCCGGTCCTCCTTCTCGACGACGTTACGAGCGAGCTCGACGAGCGGAGAAAGGGGTTCCTCTTCAGTCTCCTCGACGAGTTTTCAGGACAGATATTCATTACGTCGACGACTCTCGGGGAGATCAGGCTCAGGGGCGAGATGAGGGTCTTTCATATACGGGCAGGCAGAGCGGAGCAGAGGCATGTAAGGCAATGATTCTCGGGCGGGCATGAAGGGAAAATGTTACTGTACTATGTAATACTCTTTATTGCAGTATTCAGTTCTGACTTCAAGATATCCAACGACACGGAGACTCCATTATGAGCGGGAATGCATTTCAGGATTACTGGGATATGAACAGGTGCTGGGGGTGCGGGAGCGGGAACGAGCACGGACTCCATCTTAAGAGCTTCTGGGACGGCGATGAATCCCTATCGGTCTTCCTGCCGTCCAGGGATCACAAGGCGGGCCCCGACGATTACCTGAACGGGGGTATAATCGCCACTATTATCGACTGCCATTCTATCTGCACCGCCATAGCGGACGCATACAGGGGGGAAAAGAGGGAATTAAACAGCGAGCCCTTCATATGGTATGTTACGGCGTCGATGAAGATCGATTATCACAAACCTACGCCAATCGCAAGGTCCGTAACCCTCAGGGCGGGCGTGGAAAAGAGGGAGGGGAAGAAAACCCTTGTATCCTGCGGGCTTTATTCGGACGACGTCGAATGCGCGCGCGGTGAGGTCCTCGCCGTACGGGTATCCCCTGAAAAGTGGTTCAAATAAAGCTTGGGCGCAGCATGCGGAGACATTACCAATCGAATCGAAACGGGAATAAGATGATTAGATTCACACTGTTGTTTTTCATGACGTGCTCCATCCTCTCAGCCGCTCGGCCGGGGGCGGTCGCCGGTGAGCGGCCCCGGCCCGTAGAGGCCGGGATTCTGGCAGACGTTTCCGCGGTAACGCCGGGCGCGCCGTTCGAGGTAGGGGTGCTCCTCAAGATCGATCCCCACTGGCATGTATACTGGAAGAACCCGGGGGATTCGGGTCTCCCCACTTCGGTCGTATTCACGCTCCCTCGGGGCTTTACCGCTTCGGAGCTCAAGTGGCCAATACCTTCCGTATTGAAGGGAGCGGGGGGTCTAACCGACTACGGCTACGAAGATTCGCTTCTCCTCTCGGCCCGCGTCACTCCCCCCCTCGATCTCAAGCCGGGCGCGTCCGTAAAGATAACGGCTTTGGTCTCGTGGGTCAGCTGCAGGGATATATGCATTCCGGGCAAGGCCGGGCTTGAGCTCGAGATGCCGGTTTCAAAGAGCGCCGAACGTGTAAACACGGACTTGTTCTCGGAATGGAGCGCCCGTCTGCCCGTGAATTATTCCGGGAGAACGCCGCCTTTTGATATAGATATAAAAACTGTTTCGAAGCGTGAGAACGAGTACTCGGTCGTGATCCTGCTCGGTCCGAAAGACGGCTTGAGCGGCATCGGGCTATACCCCGTGCCGGGAAATTCTTTCATCGTTGACGATATAGTCGCAGGGACGGATAAGGGGAGCGGTAAAAGCTCGGCCGCGTTCGACGTGAAAGTACTCCCGTCAGGCGGACAGCTGCAAAAGGGGCTTGAAACCCTCATCGTTTACACGGACAAGGGCGGTAAAAGGTCGGGTTACGAATTACAGGTTCCGCTCTCAAAATAGAAATGATAATCCAAAGAATATTTGCGGCCTTATCCTTAACATAAAATTAACAACGCTTGAATATCCTGAAGGCAGGGAGCGTGAATAGATGGTCAGGAAACAGATTCTTATAATCGGCGGGGGATTCGCGGGTGTGAAATGCGCCAAGACCCTTCGCGGCAAGCTCGCGAGGGAAGAGGCCGATATAATCCTTTTCAACAGCGAGAACTACATGGTTTTCCAGCCTCTCCTCGCCGAGGTCGTCGGGGCGTCTATAAGCCCCGAGCCCGTGGCCGTGCCCTTGAGACAGATGCTCCCCGGCGTTTACTGCAGGACCGAGGACGTGATACACATCGACGTGAACAATAATTACGTCGAGTTCTTGGGCGACCGCAGTAAAAAGGGGATGATGTATTACGACCACCTCGTGATAGCGTGCGGATCTGACGTTAACATGGGCCTCATCGCCGGGATGGCGGACCATGCCTTCCCATTGAAGACCGTGGGCGACGCCGTGGCGCTCCGTTACCACGTCCTCCAGCAGATGGAGAACGCGGAGATCGCCGACAACATCGACCTCAGGAAGTGGTACCTGTCGTTTGTTATTGTGGGCGGCGGGTTCAGCGGAGTGGAAGTAGCCGGGGAAATAAACGACCTCGTCAGGGAAACTCGGAAATATTATAGAAACATCCCGAAGGAGGAGATAAAGGTCACTCTCATTCATTCGCGGGATCAGATCTTGCCCGAGGTCACTTCCGACCTCAGGGATTTCGCCAGGATAAAGATGGAGCAGGCGGGCGTAAAGGTCGTATTGAGCAAGCGTGTCTCGTATATGACCCCCGAGGGCGTCGGATTCTCCGACGGGGGATCTATCGAGGGCGCCACCATCGTATGTACCGTCGGTAACGCCCCCTCCCCGATGATCGATAAGCTGGACGTGCCCAAGGACAAGGGCAGGCTGCTTACCGAGCCCGATATGAGGGTCAGTGGAATCGGCAACGTTTGGGCGATAGGCGACTGCGCATTTATTATGAATGACTATGATAAAATGCCGAGCCCCACGACCGGACAGTTCGCGGAGAGACAGGGGAGACAGGCGGCTGATAATATAGTCAGGGTGCTGAAGGGTCAGGAGACGAAGCCCTTCAGGTTCAAACTGATCGGCCAGTTATGCGCTATAGGGGGTCATAACGCGGTGGCGGAGTTCCTCGGAATCCATATTTCGGGCTTCCTCGCGTGGTTCTTATGGCGCTCCGTTTATCTGTTCAAGCTCCCCTCTCTCTCGCACCAGCTCAAGGTAGGATTCGACTGGGCATGGGAAATATTCTATTCCCGGGACCTGGCGCATCCCAAGGGGGATAAGACTGAGAGGGTTTCGAGGGCCCATTTTCAACCGGGGGATTATATCTTTAAGGAAGGGGACCCTTCGGTAAGCTTCTACATAATAGAGTCGGGTGAAGTGGAGGTACTGAGGACGTCCGCTGAAAGCGGAAAGGAAACCGTGCTTGCGGTGCTCGGCCAGGGTGATTTCTTCGGCGAAATGGCGCTCCTCGAGAACCGGAACCGCAGCGCGGGCGTCAGGGCGAGGACAAACGTCGAGCTCACCGTTATGGGCAGTAAGGTATTTCAGCAGATATCGGGCACCCTTGCGCCTTTTAAGGAATTTCTCGCCGATGCCGTGCGGAGAAGGAGCAGCGATATATGGGAGCGAATTCCCGCTGCGTACAACATACTGAAGGCGGAGCCTCTCGGCACGTTTATCAAACCCCTTTCCGACAGGCTTTCACCGTCCGATACCTTCCGGGACGCGGTCAGGAAAGTGAGCGGCGACGAACTCGAATTCTGCTGTGTCGTGGACGACTCCGGCAAGCTCCTGGGTATTGTTACGCGTACCGACATCTTCCGGGCCGTGGATGCCGCAGTGAGGCCGGAAACGAAGGTCTCGGAATTCATGAATCAATCGCCCGTCTGTGTCACCGTTAAAGATTCGAGCACTGTAGTCGCGGGAACGATGCGTGTGCGGGGGCTTAAATGGGTCCCTGTCGTCGACGATCCCTCGAGCCTCCATATCGAGGGTTATGTGAGGAGGGACGGGATGCTGGGGTTCGTCCTCGAAAAACTCAGCGAAATAGGAATTTAAATCAGCTTTTCCCGATCAGTATCCCGGCGGCCAGAACAATAAGCCCGCCTACAATAATCTGGAAAGCAGCCGATAGGAACGGAGTGTCCATATACCGCTTTCTTATGTAGGCGATAGTTATAAGCTCGGCCCCGACCACGACCGACGCGACTATCAAAGCGGTTTCGAACCTATCGATCAGGAAGGGGAGGGCGTGTCCTATAGCGCCCAGAAACGTCATGAACCCTTCGATTATCCCCCTCAGCCACGGGCTCCCTCTGCCGCTTATTCTTCCGTCGTCTGAAAGCGCCTCGGAGAACGCCATGCTTATGCCGGCCCCGACGGGGCCGTGGCAAGGCCCACGAGGAACGCCGTCCTGCTGTCCCTCGTAGCGAGCGCAGCGGCAAACAATGGGGCAACAAGGGACGACACCGTGCCGTCCATGAGCCCTGCGAGCCCAGGCTGCACGATCTGGAGTATGAACCTCCGCCGCTCATCGTCACGACCCTGATTCATCCCTGTTTCAGTTGTCTTTTCCGCTTCCATCTCCATTATTATACACCTGATTTTAAATTAAAATTTACCGTGGTGTGAAGGACATATATCGCTTGAATTGAATTATGTTTGGGGTTAGAATGGTCATATAAAGTGAAAGAGAAATGAACCAAGGGAGGCAGAGATGGGTAGAATCAAAGCGTTTGCGGGATTAATGATAATCCTTCTGATCGGGGGCAGCAATCTAAATGCCTCCGAATCGGACATAACGATAACCGAATTCCGTCGGCTATACGACAGTCTGCTTGCCGGGAAAACGCTGGTTACCGAATCTGAGCAGGACGGAGTCGATGTTACGAAGGTCAGAAAATTCGGTCAGGCGGCGAGTGCGGGCGGCGATGATTTCGAGGTGCCGATAGAGATAGTGATAACGAAATCTAAAGAAGGGGTCCCGGTGAATAGCATTACAATAAACATCCTCGACAGGGTTAACGACATAGGCGGCCAGCCTATTATTTACGAGGAGGCGAGGAGTATGTCCGTCGTGAGCACCGGAGCCCAACCCCTCGATACGGATGAAGTGGAATCCGTGGGTCTTTTCCGCGCCTCGAAAAACGATAAGGGCGGGTTCGATGTCCACAACTTCGGACTGATACCGTCCGTGGTTGTAGACGGGGATACGAATAAGGTCGCAGGTTCGAATATATCGTATTCGTGCTATCCCGAAAACAGCCTGACCAAATGTGTCCTGACGGTAAGGGATTACAATCTCGGCTCCTACACCCCGCTCGTCGGTTATACACTCAAGGGTCCGGTCGGAGAGGATTCTGTAGAAATTTCTCAGGAAATGAAAGAATAACGGTTATTATATTGGTAATGACTGGATAAGTAAGTTCGTAGAAATCATGCGGAGGTCAATAAATTGAAAAAAATTGCGTTTCTGATAACGGTGGCTGCACTACTCGGCTGCCAGACTTATAACCCCGTCGTAGACCCGGGCAGCGTCGGCAACGGCGACGCGTATTACAGGGACCAGGCTGAGTGTAAGGCAATAGCCCAGCAGGGGGCGCCCGGCTGGAAGAATACCGCTAAAGACACCGTAGTGGGCGGTGCGGTGGGCACCGGCACGGGCGCGCTTATCGGCACCATAGCCGGGAATACCGTAGCGGGGCTCGCTTACGGCGCCGTAATCGGCGGTCTCGCCGGAGGCGCCAAAGGGGTGTATGATTCGGAGCAGGGCTACGAGCAGATCTACAGGAACTGCATGATAGGAAGGGGCTATAACGTTCTCAACTGATAAATCTCGAGAGGAATGAGCGACCGTAAAATCGGGAGATTCCTGGATCTGTTCGATCTCAGCCGCAATTTCTCGGACGAAGAGCTGAAGACTGCCTATAGGGACCTCGTACAGGTCTGGCATCCGGATAAGTACTCGAATAACGAGCGGCTTAAAATTCGCGCGAAATCGAAGATAAAGCTAATCAACGAGGCTTACAATACCCTCGGAGAACTGCTCGGGAGACGAGGGGGGCAGGCGGACGATCGAAATGATTTAACCGGCGTAAACGCACAAGGTTCAAATACAAATAAGTTTTTCAAGAGTGTTTTTCATACCACGGATTTTTCGGAATTGAGCGAAACCGCCTTCGCTCACGCCCTGAGATTGGCGCTCTCTGCGAACGCGAGACTGGATCTCTTCCACGTCTCGCCCGACCATAACAGGGACGTAATATCGGAGTTCCCCAAGATAAGGGATACACTCGTCCGGTGGAAGGTTATTTCCGAGCTGACTGCCGGTGAGGACCTGCGCGGTCTCGGCTTCTCCTATTCGAAGGTAGTCGCCGTTCATAAAGACCCCGTAGCCTCGATACTGAATTATTTAAAGTCTCACCCTTCCGACATTTCTGTGCTGGCTGCCCACGACAGATCGGGCTCGGGAAAACTTCTCCATAAATCGGTCGCCGGGAGGGTTTCCAGGGATTCAGGCGGCTGGACGCTTTTTCTCAAGGACAATGAACGCGGTTTCGTTACACCGCATGACGGAACAGTAAGCTTAAAGAATATCCTGATTCCGATTGACTCGGAGCCGGACCCGCTTCTCGGTATTTACGCGGCTCACAAACTCGCTCAGGTCTTTGACTGCGGCGATTGCGTATTTACGCTCCTGCACGTGGGCGATGCTTCAGGCATGCCGCTCGTTCAACCGCCCTCGCACGCCTCATGGGTTTGGGAGAAGATGACGAGACGCGGGAACGTAGTCGAGACGATACTGAGCGTTGCGGATGATATCGCGGCCGACGTAATCGTTATGGGGACAAAGGGGAATCAGGGGTTCCTCGACGCCCTCCGGGGGAGTACTTCGGAGCAGGTCCTGCGCAGGAGCCGGAGCCCCCTGCTGGCGGTTCCCGAGCGCAGGGTATACAGATAGATACCCGTGAATGGGATCATGACCCGTATTACTATGCCGGTTCACTCTCTAATCGGTTCCCGCTTCTAACCCAGAAACCAGAAGCACAGAAATATTATTACAGTCGGGACGAACGCGGCTTTAAGCAACCCTATCGGGGAT
>MFCJ01000142.1:0-2587 GCA_001775255.1 Candidatus Dadabacteria bacterium RIFCSPHIGHO2_12_FULL_53_21 | reverse complement strand
TGGGGGCGTTCGCGATGACCGTCAGTCCCCCGCCCGTTACGGCCCCGGCTACCACGGCGTATTTTAAGCTGTCCGTGAAATGCGGGACGAGCGTGCTCAGGTATGTGATCGCCGCGTTGTCGTTGAAGGCCGTGAGTATGGTCGCGCCCAGCATCAGAGGGAACTCGCTCAGTCCGCCGAGCACGGGCTCGATCCACCAGCCCTGGAGTCCCCCGTGAATGACGAGGCCCGCGAGGAAGAACCCGACCAGCATGGCGGGCTGCAAATTTACCCTGTTTTGATACTGCGCCGTTATTTGGGCGAAGCCCAGGAAGAACAAGAGCCCGAGGACGAAGAGCTGTGTGTGGTGCGCGTTTATAATCGTCCAGGCCATAAAAAGGATATGCACGGCCGTTACCCACACCGGCACGGGGTCCTCCCGCTTGTCCCAGTCAGGGTCGAGGAATTCGGGGCGCATGTCCGCGGGCAGGATTCCCGGCAGGTATCTCCTGATTTTCTTCAGCCGGACCTCCTCGAAACGCTTCTCGAATGCCTCTCTTATAAGACGCTCGTCTATGCCTTCCGCCTTCAGCTTGGGCAGGGACTCGGTCTCCATCCTTTCTCTGATCAGTTTTAAAAAGAGCTCTGTCTTTTCGTTAATAGACTCGATTATCCTATTCTCTTTTTCTATCTCCGATTTGACCCTGTCGAACTCCTTCTGTATCCGGCCGTATGTAACGTACTTCGACTCAATCCTGTCTTTCAGTGTGCGGAGCGCGAACTCCCTCTGCATCCTCGCCAATTCCTTTCGGAATACAAGGAAATAGATTCCGTTCGAAACCAGGATGCCTATGAACGCCTTCCACCCGAAGTGTGTGAGCATAAAATCGGTTCCCCAGTCCCAGGGGCCTGCCACCATCAATACAGGCGGCGCGGCGAAGTGTGTCAGAGTGCCGCCCACCGATATATTGACGAAGAGGAGACCCAGTGTCGCGTATTTCAACCCTGCGCCGGGACGGAGCTCATAAAATTTGTCGGAGAGCACAAGAGCGGAAATGGTTATAGCCGCGGGCTCCGTAATAAACGAGCCGAGTATCGGGCCGAGGGTCAGTATCGTAAACCAGAGCGCCGCGAGGGTGCCGCCGAAGATGCCCGCTACCTTCCACATCATGGACTCGGCCAGCTTCAGAACCGGCCTCGTGGAGGCTAGCGTCATGATCACGACGACAAAAGCTGCTTCCGTGAAGTTGACGTTGTAGCTGAAGTAGCTGATAACAGTAGGCCAACCGAAAGTTAATAAGATAGCAGCGATGAGCACGACCGCCCACATGCCGAATACGACCTCTACCTCGCCCAGGAAATGAAAGAGTTCCGCGCCGAAGTGGACCGAATTCTCGTCAGCTTCGCCCCTTTTTATGCGCTCACGGTGCTTATGCTCCCATTTATGCGAGATATTCATGAATTTGCTGGCGAGGAACGTGTGTATGATAGCGCAAAGGAAGATTAGCGTCGCGGCGAGATTAAACGGCTCCTGGCGGATTCGGTCAATTAATATGGCCGGAATGCTTCCAAGGCCCGAATCGTTGTAGCTCTCAAGCGCGCGCGGGAACTGAGCGGTCCCGGAAGGGGCGCTTTCCGAGGCCCGCGCGGTATAAGAAAATAAAGCCAGAAAAGCCAGTACGGCTAATGCGTACAGGTGTTTTTTTTGCATGACGCTTGTTATGTCCTTTTTTCAATCGGCAGGGTTTTCATAAGGTCAGGCGCAGCAGCTGTTCAATGCCGGCGTTCCGGCCCCTCGCCGGCTGCGAGTGAAAATTCCCGGAGGCCCGTCATGAATTTGCGGGTTTCATTCTACACAATTCCTCTTTAATAATAAAGCTGGCTCTAGTTGTCCCCCGGTGCAGCTTTACGATTATAGATTTCTTTCTGATACTCGAGCGGGACATCCCCGATATTATTAGTTATATGGACGTTGCCCTTTTCGTCTACCCATTCGTAGAACTCGCTTTCTTTCGGGCCCGCCGGAGGCGCTCCCTCATCTATTGCGGCACTGTCGTCCCCTGTCTCGTCGGGCGGGAATAGATCCGTTTCCTCATCCGCATCCCCGGATTCTTCGTCTGTATCTTCGACGCTTTGGGGAGGCTCTTTCGGGGTATTTACTTCGATATTGCTCTTCCGCTGGAGGCCCCTGCCGAGGGTGCTTCCCCCTTGTCCCTGACCCAGCGTCGAAAGGCCGAAGTTGTCGAGGTCCTCTTCGGGCCAGTAATAGTATTCGTATGGCTGCTCCGGGACTATGACGGGCTCGCTCGGCGTCTGCTCTTGATTTTGAGCTCCCTCCTGAGGCTGGGTTTGATCTTCGCCGGGTTCGGCATCTTCATACTGCGCGAATGCCGGATAAGCGGGAATAAAAAACATCACTACCGAATAAACCAAAAGTATATGTTTCATCCGAGCGCTCCCTCTCTGACAAGCCTCATCTAATTATAACCCGAATCGGATGAGTATATTCAGCCCTTTTTGAACGGCACTAAACTATTCCTGACTCGCCGGGATGTGTTACATTTCCGGATAGATCAATCGGGAGGTATATAAATGAAAATCTTAATCG
>MFCJ01000141.1:972-13091 GCA_001775255.1 Candidatus Dadabacteria bacterium RIFCSPHIGHO2_12_FULL_53_21 | reverse complement strand
ATGGTACTCTTTGGAATACAATTATTTAAATTTTAAAGGGGGATAGTGAGGGAGGTTAGTGAGAAATGGAGACTCGGAAGGTCGATACACAGATAGATATTACCAAAGAGATCTGCCCGATGACGTACGTGAAAACCAAGCTCAAGCTTGAAACCATGACTTCGGGGCAGGTGCTCGAAGTCATACTCAGGGACGGGGAGCCCTTAACCAACGTTCCCAAGAGTATCATGGCCGAAGGGCATAAAATTCTCGATGTCAGGCAGGATGGAGAGTTCTATAAACTCCTTATTGAGCGTCGTTGATGGATTATTCCCTGGCAAGAAAAAAATCGCTTGAAACGAGACTGAAGAAGGCGGATTCCGTAATCGATTTGGTCGGGGATACCCCGCTTATCAAGCTGACTCACGTTACGGAGGATCTCTCTCCCGGTGTCGAGGTCTACGCCAAGGCGGAATGGTTTAACCCCGGGGGCTCCGTAAAGGACAGGCCCGCCCTCTGGATGATCCTCGACGGGATCCGTACCGGAAAGCTCACTCCCGATAAAATCCTGATGGATTCCTCCTCCGGGAACACGGCTATCGCCTACGCCATGATAGGCGCCGCCCTCGGGTATAAAGTGGAGCTGGTGATACCTGAAAATATCAATATCGAGAGAAAAAAGACCCTACAGGCTTTCGGTTCGAAGATAATATACTCGGACCCGCTCGAGGGCTCTGACGGGGCGATAAGGCTTGCGAGAGAGCTTAAGGCCGAAAACCCCGAAAAATATTTCATGCCCGATCAATACAACAACCCCGAGAACCCGAAATCGCATTACGATTCCACTGCCGTGGAAATCTGGGAGCAGACGGAGGGCAGGGTAACTCACTTTGTTGCCGGGCTTGGCACGAGCGGGACTTTTATGGGCACGTCGAAGAGGCTGAAGGAGTTCAATCCTGAAATAGTAGCGATAGCGGTCGAGCCTGCCGAAGCCTTGCACGGGCTCGAAGGCATGAAGCATATGCCTACCTCGATCGTCCCCGGAATTTACGATTCCGCCTACCCTGACGAGCTCATCAGGATTACTACTGAAGACGCGTATGATTTCATGAAGGAGCTTCTGAAGAAGGAAGGGATTTTCATAGGTCATTCCGGCGGCGCCGTTGCCTTCGCGACAATCGAGTACGCGAAGAAGCTGAAAGAGGGCGTCCTTGTCACAGTTTTTCCGGACGGCGGGTACAGGTATCTGAGCGGGGGGATCTGGTGGTAAGGATTCTCAAGTCGGTTCACGGCGGGATTATAAAGCACGCAGAGTCGGGCTTCCCCCATGAGGTCTGCGGGGTGCTTATAGGGGCTGACGGCATGATCACGCATTATAGAGAATGCCGGAACCTCAACACCGAAAGGGCCCACGACAGGTATGACCTCGACCCCGTATCGTTTAAGGAGGCCGACGAATGGGCGAGGGGGAACGGTCTCGAGATAGTGGGCATATACCACTCGCACCCCGACCACCCGTCAATCGCCTCCGAAACGGACAGGCAGAGGGCGTGGCCCGAATGGGTATACATGATTTTCTCTATAAACGGCGGTAAATATAACGACGCCCGGGCCTGGGTGCTCGAGGATTTCGATTCCGGGTTTATAGAAGACGCTGTAGAATTAGTTGAGGGCTGAGAGGAAAATGCGGTTAACGGAAGAGCAGATATACAGGTACAGCAGGCACATACTGCTGCCCGAGGTCGGGGGCGCCGGACAGGAGATGCTCCTCAAGTCGAGGGTATTCTGCCTCGGGATCGGTGGGCTCGGATCGCCCGCAGCTCTTTATCTGGCAGCTGCCGGGGTGGGCACTATAGGCATAGCTGACTCTGACAGGGTGGATATCTCGAACCTCCACAGGCAGGTGCTTCATTACACTGAAGACATAGGCAAGCCCAAAACGGAATCGGCCGGTGAGAAGCTCGAAAAGTTAAACCCGGATGTAAATATCGTCCTTCATGACGGACACGTTACAAAGGACAACATACGCGAGCTGATAAGGGGCTACGATATTGTCGTCGACGGCTCGGATAATTTCCCGACGAGATACCTCGTGAACGACGCGTGTTATTTCGAGAGGAAGACGCTCGTGTCGGGCGCTATATTCCAGTTCGAAGGGCAGGTCGCCGTATTCAAGACACATGCGGGAGGGGCTTGTTACAGGTGCCTCTATCCGGAGCTCCCGCCGAAGGGTATGGTCCCGAGCTGCCAGGAAGCGGGCATCCTGGGCGCCGCGGCGGGCACGATAGGCACGATGCAGGCTCTCGAGACGCTGAAGCAGATACTCGGGATAGGCGAGCCGCTCACGGACCGCCTGCTCGTATTCAACGCCCTCAACATGTCGTTCAATTCGGTCGCGATCAAGAAGGACCCCGGGTGCCGGCTCTGCGGCGCAAGCCCCGCGATCCACGGTGTCGAAGAGGTCTCCCAGCCTGACTGCGATATCGAAGGCTCACCCCTTTCCTGACGCCTCTCGAACTTGACAACCCCCCCTCGCTCCCACATACTAAACTCCCGAAAATCCACCTCGCTTTTTACGCACACTTAAGTCGGAGAATTCCTGAATGGATCTGAGCGAAGTTCTTAAAAGCACCCTGCTCATAGGCCCCGAAATCTCTTTAATTGCTGCCGGCATTGTACTCATGGTCCTCGACCCGATAACCAAGGGTGAGGTGAAAAAGAACCTTTTCTGGATAGCGCTCGCGGGGCTCACGCTCGGTTTCATTCTGAATTTAAAGAGGTTCGGCGGCGATATGTCCGCTTTTTCAGGGGCGCTGTCGCTCGACCAGTTTGCCGCGTATTTCAACGTTATTTTCTTACTAGGCGCAGCAGTTGCAGTCGTTTTTTCAAAGGATTATTTGACCGGCTTCATACATTACACGAGCGAATTCTATGCCCTCATACTTTTTTCCACTTCAGGGATGATGATTCTGGCCTCGGCCACGGAATTCATGTCCCTTTTTCTCGGCTTCGAGATAATGTCGATTTCAGTTTACGTGATGTCGGCCTTTAACAGGAACTCCCCGCGCTCGACCGAAGCGGGTATCAAGTATCTCGTTTTAGGCGGTTTCTCCTCGGCGATACTCCTTTACGGGATTGCCCTGCTATACGGTGCATCGGGCTCGATTTACCTGAGCGAGATATTCAAGAATTTCGACGTCGCGAACCCGCTTTTCGTAGCCGGAAGCGCCCTCGTGCTCGTGGGATTCCTCTTCAAGATAGGCGCGTTCCCACTCCACCAGTGGGTGCCCGACGTTTACGAAGGGGCCCCTATGACGGCTACCGCTTTTATGTCAGTCGGGGTGAAGGCCGCAGCCTTCGCGATTCTGCTGAGGGTGATTTTCGAGGGTTTCTACCAGCTCCAGGTGAGCATAATGCCCGTCCTCTGGATAGTGGCGATATTCACCATGATAGTCGGCAATATCGCGGCCATAACCCAGAAGAGCATAAAACGCATGCTCGCATACTCGAGCATCGCGCACGCGGGATATGCCCTTGTGGGCGTTGTAGCGGCTTACGGCGGGAAAGAGCTCGGCGTCGGGAGCGTTATTTACTACCTCTTCGCCTACACGTTCATGAACCTGGGGGCATTCGGCGTATTGTCGTACCTCTCCCGCGACGGGCATGAGTGCGAGACGTTCGAGGACATTGCGGGACTCTGGGGCAGGAGGCCATTCCTCGCCCTGGCGCTTGGCATATTCATGTTCTCGTTGGCCGGCATTCCGCCCACTATAGGCTTCTTCGCAAAGTACAGGGTGTTCTTATCCGCAGTGCAGGCCGGATTTTACTGGCTCGCCGTAATCGGCATACTAAGCAGCGTAGTCTCTGCCTATTATTATCTGAGAGTGCTTGTGTACGCATACATGAAGGAAGAGACAGTTGCCTTCCCGTCATTCAAAATCGCGTCTTCGGTCGCGCTTGTCGTCCTTTCCCTGGGAACACTCCTCCTGGGCGTGTTTCCGCTCGACTCATGGGACCTGGCAATAAAGGCCGCGGGCTCCGTACTGATGGCGTTTCACGGCGGCTGAACGGTTCTAATTGCCCGTTTTCATTAGACAATTTCCCTTTTCTATCGGTGATTCACGCCTGGTTATATGAATTCGCGCGCACGAATAGGGTAATTTATTCCTGTATTGGGGGAGTTGTAACTTTGAAAATCAACAATTTTGATTACTTATCCCGAATATTGTATAATTAGCTTTAAGAATAGATGGCTAAAAGAAAAAGCAGTGCCAGAGACCATTCCTCCGACTATATAGTCAGGGAGATAATAGCCGCATTATTGTTTACGGTCGGGCTATTCTCGGCCCTGAGTCTCGTTTTCTACAGTGGAAAAACCGGCGTCGACGTCAAGGGCGCCATGGGTTCCATAGGCGTTTATATATCGGGCATTCTCGGAATGGCGTTCGGCGTATGCGCCTTCGTCGTGCCGCTAGTCCTCTTTTATACGTCGGTCGTCGTTTTCATAAACCGGGCCGGCGGAAACCTATACAGAAAGACCGCCTCCGCATTCCTCCTCCTTGTTTCCGTTATGGTGCTTCTGGGGCTCCTGTACCCGAATACCGGGCTTCTCGGCTTCACCCCCGCCGGGGGGTGGGTTGGTGTCACCGTCGCCTCTATAATGAGGGACAGCGTCGCCGGGGATATCGGTTCTTACCTCATTGTAACCATAGTCCTTCTCGTGAGTTTAATAATAATATCGGGGATTACTCTCTCGGATTTACTGGGGGCGCTCGGAAGTGTTTCGATGTTTATAGCGGAGAAATCGTACGCATTATCGAAGTATTTCGTCATGGCGTCCGGGGAATTTTTCGTATATCTAAAAAAATCCCTAACCAAACCGAAGATGCGCGCCGAGGTTAGGCCCGCGCGGACGAAGGGAAACGGCATCATAAAGCTTAACGGGAAGAAGAAGGCCGAGGACGATATAGCCCTTTTCGAGGACGATCTCCACGAGGAAGATGAGGAGGAAGAAGACGAGGCCCTCGATGACGATATGCCTGAAATAGTGGTGGAGCAGCCCAAGCTCAAGGGTCTAGAGGATTTCTTCCATAAAAAAGAAGTCATACATAGAGACTACAAGCTCCCCCCTCACGACCTGCTCGATCCGAAGATGGAATCCGCAGTGGAGATAGACCGGGATGCGGTTTACCAGAAGGCGAGGCTTATAGAGGAAAAGCTGAGGGATTTCGGCGTTTCGGGAAAGGTCACTGAAATAAGGCCGGGCCCGGTAATTACGATGTTCGAATATAAGCCTGCTCCCGGCATAAAAATAAACAGGATAGCGGCGCTTGAGAACGATCTGGCAATGGGACTCAGCGCCCTCAGTATAAGGATAATAGCCCCGATTCCGGGGAAGGACGTAATCGGGATAGAGGTCCCTAACGCGAAGAGGGAAACGGTCGTGCTGAGGGAGCTTCTGGAAGACGTAGAGTTTTCCAAGAGGAAGTCGATGCTGACGCTCGCCCTCGGCAAGGACATATCGGGTCTTCCTTTTTACATGGACCTGAGGAAGGCTCCCCACCTGATGATAGCCGGTACGACCGGCTCGGGAAAGAGCGTGCTCCTGAACGCGGTTATCACCAGCATGCTCTATAAAGCGAGCCCTTACGAGCTGAAATTCATAATGATAGACCCCAAGATGCTGGAGCTATCGGTCTATGAGGACATCCCCCACCTTCTCCACCCCGTGGTCACCGAGCCGAAAAAGGCGGCTGCCGCCCTCAGGTGGGCTGTGGAGGAGATGGAAAAGAGGTACAGGATACTGTCCGAGGAGGGCGTGAGGGACATAGAGACGCACAATAAAAACGTCGAAAAACTCAAGACGGAAGACAAGTGGGACAAGCTGCTCCCTTACATCGTCATCGTGCTCGACGAGCTCGCCGACCTGATGATGATTGCGCCGAATGAATTAAAGGAATCGATTACCAGGCTCTCTCAGAAGGCGCGCGCCGCGGGTATTCACCTGATTGTCGCGACACAGCGCCCGTCGGCGGATATAGTGGCGGGTCTTATAAAGGCGAATTTTCCGGCCAGGATATCGTTCCTCGTATCGTCGAAGATCGACTCCCGTATAATTCTCGACACGGGCGGGGCGGAGAGGCTCCTTGGGAAGGGGGACATGCTCTTCCTCGAGCCGGGGACATCGAGGCTCCTCAGGATACAGGGCGCTTTGATATCGGACGAGGAAAGGGAGGGGATAACCGAGTATATCAAATCCCAGGGTAAGCCCATATACAACGAAGAGATTACGTATATAGAGGAATCGGAGGGCGGCGAAGATCTCGAGAGCGAAAAGGACGAGCTCTATTTCGATGCGCTCAGGACGATAGCCGAGACCGGTCAGGCCTCCATATCCATGCTCCAGAGGAAGCTCAAAATAGGTTATAATAGAGCTGCCCGGATAGTGGAAATAATGGAAAAAGAGGGCGTGGTCGGTCCCCAGGAAGTCGCCGGGAAGCCGAGGGAAGTGTTTATAGATTTGAGTCAGATAAACGAGAGGCGCACGAGTTGAAAAAGATCATTTTAGTCATTTTGGGGTTATTATTTACATCGACTGCCGGATATTCCGTGCAGAACGAAAGCATTGACGTCGTAGTCGACAAGATTCAGAAGAAGTACGAAGGGATAGAGGATTTCCATGCGGATTTTACTCAGGAGGCCACGGTCAAAGCCTTGAACACTGTGCAGAAATCGGACGGCGAGGTCTGGTTTAAAAAGCCGGGAAAGATGAGATGGAATTACTATGAGCCGTATAAGGACCAGATAGTGTCGGACGGGCGTACCCTCTGGTTCTATAATGAAGAGGAAAAGCAGGTGATAGAATCCCCATTGAATCAGGTCTCGGAGACCGAGAGTACATCCACACTGCTCTCGGGGCTCGGGAAAATAAAGGACCTCTACAAAACCAGCTTCTCTGAATCCGGGGAATTCGAGGCCGACGGGAGCTACCTTATCGACCTCAGGCCGAAGGAGGAAGGGGAAGATTACAACAAGGTAACCCTGGCCATAAACAAGAGTACGATGATGGTGAACACGCTCTATCTCTATGATCCTTTCGGGAATTTGACCAAGGTTTTATTGAAGAATGTAGAAGTCGATAAAGGGGTTTCGGATTCTTTGTTTGATTTCAAGGCGCCGGGCGGTGTCGAGATAATAAAACCTCCGACGTCAGCCGCCGGGCAATAAGAAACCGGAATGGAGGATTTGTCTATGAGAGGATTACTGACTTCATGTTCGATTGCGGCGATGGTTGTTTTGATTAGCGTACTTGCTTATTCCCAGGACCAGGGATTCAGCCCCACTATGGCACAGCAAAATTTCGCCGTGGAAGTAAAGTCGCTCCCGGACGTCATACAGGCGTCATGGCAGTCGCCGCTCGATTTATGGGTTTACGCCGACGGCGTGAACCAGGCAAACGCGCAGGCGGTAGCGGACAAGGTCATACTCCTCGCGCAGACGGACCTGGGGCAGAGCCTATGCGTCCATGTCCACAACGGCGACTTCAATCCGCTCGCGACCAAATGCTGGTCGTCTCTATAAAAACCCTGCCGGCTCCAATATACATTTTAATAATCGGAATCTGAAACACGAAACTCCGGCACTGAATGATTTCGTTCAGGGTTTTGAATGTGTCTGTGTCCGCTTGAGGAATAAATAAGCTTGATTTAATCAGGCCCTACCTGTCTATCTCGCCGAGCACGATATCGAGGCTGCCGATGGCGGCGATGACGTCGGCCAGGAGCCTCCCTTTAACCATGTTCGGAAGGGCCTGCATATTGACGAAAGACGGCCCCCTCACGCGCATCCTGTAGGGTTTTCCGGTGCCGTCGCTCACGAGGTAATAGGAGAGCTCGCCCTTGGGGTTCTCTACCGCGTGCTGGACCTCCCCTGCCGGGGGCTTGAACCCTTCGTATACGAGGACGAAGTGCCTTATAAGGGACTCCATTCTCGTGTATGTGAGCTCCTTTTCGGGCAGCACAACGTCCGGCAAGTCTGCCGCGTAAGGGCCGTCAGGCAGGTTGTTTATACCCTGCTCGATGATCTTCAGGCTCTGGCGCATCTCTTCCATCCTGCACAGGAACCTCGAGTACGCGTCCCCTTCATTGGCGACCGGGACCTCGAAATCGTAGTTCTCATATCCGAGATAAGGCATGGCCTTCCTTACATCGTAGGGCACACCGCTCCCCCTGAGGGCAGGGCCGGTGAGCCCCAGGTCTATCGCGTCCTCAGCGCTGATCGTGGCGACACCTTTCGTCCTGTCGATCCATATCCGGTTCCTGGTGAGGAGACTGTCCACTTCGGCAAGCGTGGCCGGAAATACCTTGAGGAAATTCCTGACCTTCTCTTCGAAATCGTCGGGGAGGTCGAGCGGCAGTCCGCCGACCCTCGGATAGGATGTGGTGAGCCGCGCTCCGCATACGGTCTCGAGTATATCGTATATCCGCTCCCTTTCCTTAAAGCAGTACAGGAAGGCGCTCATGGCGCCCAGGTCGAGCGCGTTTGTCCCGATTCCGACGAGATGCGACTCGATCCTGCCGAGCTCGAAGAGTATTACCTCTGCGGTCTTCGCCCTCTCGGGAATCGCGTCCTGTATGCCGAGCAATTTTTCGACTGTCAGTATATAACCTATGTTATTGCAGATGGAGGCCAGATAGTCCATCCTGTCCGTGTACGGCAGGCACTGCTGGTAAGTAATATGCTCGCAGAGCTTTTCGATACCCCTGTGGAGGTAGCCGATATAAGGGACCGCTTTCACCACGGTCTCGCCGTCGAGATACAGGACTACGCGCAGGACCCCGTGAGTGGCCGGATGCTGTGGCCCCATGTTCAGCATCATGGTCTCGGTCCTTATGCCGGTATCTGCGTTAAAATTCGCTTCCTGACTGATGAATTCCACTCTTTCCATTAGTTAGTCGCCCCCCTCCCTGAGCGCCCTTTCGAACGAACGCTTGGAGGCCTCGCGGTCCCTGACGTCGAAGTCCTTCCTGAGGGGGAAGGGCTCGTAGTCCTCGGGCATGAGAATCCGCCTGAGATCGGGGTGGCCGGTGAATACGATGCCGAACATATCGTAAACCTCTCTTTCGAGCCAGTCGGCTCCGCTCCAGATATGCGTTACGGAATCTATTTTGGGATTGTCCCCATGGACCTCGGCTTTCAGTCTCAATCTGATATTTTCATCGATTTCAGGCCCGAACCTGTGGACGTGATAGACGACTTCGTAACGGGGCGTCCTGATTTCGAGATAGTCCACGGCCGTAAGGTCGGCCAGGAACGTGAACCCGAACGTGCCTTTAAGGTGTCCGCAGACGCTGGAAATCCTGTCTTTGTCTATGATGAGGGTCGTTTCCCCTCTGTATTCGATCCTTTCTTTTACGGCCCCGGGGTATGCGGAATTAATGGCTGCAATCAGGGAGTCGAAATCGAAACTCATAATATCGGGGCCCCTTCGAGATCGATCTTTTTCTGTATCTTCATGACTGCGTCGATAATGGCTTCGGGCCTCGGCGGGCACCCTCCTATATACACGTCCACGGGGAGGAATTCGTCGATCCCCTGAACGACGGCATAGCTGTCGAAGGGGCCGCCGCCGCAGGTACAGGAGCCCATCGCGATAACCCATTTGGGTTCGGGCATCTGATCGTATATCATCCTGCAGACGGATGCCATTTTGTATGTAATAGTGCCCGATACGATCATAAGGTCGGCCTGCCTCGGCGAGAAACGGGCTACTTCCGCGCCGAACCTGGAGAGGTCGAACCTCGAAGCGAATACGCCCATCATTTCAATTGCGCAGCACGCTGTTCCGAACGGCATCGGCCAGAGGCTGTTCTTTCTCCCCCAGTTGGCGAATGCCTCTATGGTGGTTGTGATGAATCCGTCGCCACCCAGCAGCGAATTCGAATTTACTCCCATTCGAGTGCTCCTTTTTTCACAATATAAAAGTAACCGCCCATAATGATTATCAGAAACACTATGATTTCTACGAATGCCAGAATTCCGAGCTCCTTAAAAACCACGGCCCAGGCGAAGAGGAACACGGCCTCCACATCGAAAAGTATAAATAACGCGCCTACGAGATAGTACTTGATCGAAAACCTCCCCCGCGTGTCTCCCGTGGGGGGTATTCCCGACTCGTAAGGGGACAGTTTCCGCCTGGAGTCGCGCCTGGGTCCGAGCGACGCCGATAAACCCAGCATAGCGGCCGCAAGCGCTATCGCAAGTATTATTATTATTAGTATGGGGATATAGCCGCTGAGCACTGCATTAGGTTAAGTTGTGCATGAGAATTGTCAAGAATTTCTACAGTCATTTGCGGAGAAGTCCCGGGCGCTTCGAGGGAGAGATGAATGTCGGGTCCGATATGTTAGAATTAATCCAAATTTGCAAGGGGGGCAGCAATGCTAAAGATGCTCGCGTTAACGATATTCGCTATATTCTTCGCACATGGCTCTTATGCGGACGTACTATTCGTGATGGAGCAGAAAGAGATGAGTCCGGCATCGGTCGGTCAGATAAAGGGTAAGGTAAAGGACAAGAACCTGCGCATGGATTTTTATGAGAACGGGACGGAGCTCGAAGGCTCGATGGTATTCCACGGCGACAAGAACGAGGTAATAATGATCAATCACGACGACAAGACTTACCTCGTCATGGACGAAGCGGCGATGAACTCGCTGGCTGCGCAGCTTGAGCAGGCGATGAGCCAGATGGAGGCGGCGATGAAGGATATGCCCCCGGATCAGCAGGAAAAAATGAAAGAGATTATGAGGCAGAAGATGCCGGGTGCCGGCGGGGGCAAGTATATCGAGCCCGTATTAAAAAAAGCGGGGGAAGGGAATGTGAACGGGGTCTCGTGCACGAAATACGACGTTTTCAGAGGGGATGAAAAGGTGAGGCAGCACTGCGTCGCCAATTGGAACAGTATAGAGGGGGGAGAGGAAATGATGGCCGTTATGCTCCGTATGGCGGATTTTATGGACCAGATGGCTAAATCCTTTTCGAAGGGCGGGAGCATGATCGGAGAGCAGGTACAGTTCGAAAGGAACGTTTTCAACCAGCTGAGACAGCTTAACGGCTTCCCGATAGAGACGATAGAATACGATGAGGGGAAGGTAGACGCGGAATCGACGTTCAAATCGTCTGAGAAGACCAGCGTCGATCCCTCCGACATGGAGCCCCCCGCGGGCTACGCCCGGCAGAATACGAGCACGAATCGATAGAGCCCGGTTTGATTATACAGCCCGCTGCACAAGGAGATATGCCCAGCGATGAATCGTGACAATTTAAAACTCCATAATTTACTTTCAATAAAACTAACCTGCGTACTCGCTTTCATTACATGCGCCTGCTTCGCATTAATGCCCGTGGAATACGCCCGCTCCGAAAAAACCGTCTGTGATTTTCAGAACAGGGAATGTTTTACGGAGGCGGGTTATCCGGCCTGTTACAATAAAATCGATGTTCAGAAGTATTACCAATTTACGGAGGCGGGGCAGGGCGCGCTCGCTGAGCAGCTCGTTTCGGACGACACGCGCTGCATTAAGCTGAACGGGAACGAAAAGGCGTCGATGATGGATAAAAGCCAGGGCTTCGTCAAGTTCGTGTTGAGAGGCAGCAACAAAACGCTCTGGGCCAAGAGAGAGGCCCTTTATGCGAACTGACATCACAGGTGGATTTTAAAGGAGATAATTGTATTGATAGTAAGGCTGAACAGATACCTCTCCATGTGCGGGGTCGCATCGAGGAGAAAGGCGGACGAGCTCATTGAGAGCGGCGGGGTGAGGATAAACGGGAAAGTCGTGAGGGAGCTCGGGCGCAACATAGATACCGAATCGGACAGGATCGAGGTGTTGGGGAAAGTGCTCGCCCCTGAGTTGAAAAGATATGTAATCTTGTATAAGCCGAAACTTTACATAACGGCGCTCGGCGAGGGGCAGGATAAGAAAAAAACGATAGAAGAGCTCATAAAGGGCATACCCGAGAGGGTGTTCCCGGTCGGCAGGCTCGATTATGATGCCGAGGGTCTGATCATACTCACGAACGACGGGGAGCTGGCCAACAAGATACTCCATCCGAAGTACGAGCTTCCCAAGGTATAC
>MFCJ01000141.1:0-951 GCA_001775255.1 Candidatus Dadabacteria bacterium RIFCSPHIGHO2_12_FULL_53_21 | reverse complement strand
ATCGGCAGCGACGCCTGCTTGCGAATGCAGACCGGCACCGAGCTCGAAGACGGCCCTGCCAAGCCCGACTGGATAAAAATAGTAAAAAATGACGGGGTATCGACCACGGTCGAGCTGTCCTTCCACGAGGGGAGGAACCACCTCGTCAAGAGGTTCTTCGCGAAATTCAGCCATCCGGTGCTGCAGCTCACACGGATGTCGGTAGGCCCGATAAAGATAGGGAGCCTGGAGAGGGGCAGGTGGAGGGACCTTACCGCATCCGAGCTCAAAACGCTCAACCGCGCTCTCGAAAAGGCGGGCTGAGACCGGCCTGTATCAATTATCGATATTATGGTAGGATTCTGCGGTGAATTAAAAATCAAAACCAGTTGACGGGCTTTTCGGTGTCCGCTTAACCCGATTCTCTCATCCGCGAGGAAATATCCAAATATGCTCATTACGTTCGAAGGTATTGAAGGCAGCGGCAAATCCACACAGGCAAATCTCCTGAATGAATTTCTGTCGGGGAAGGGGTACAAGGTCACGGTAACGAGAGAGCCCGGCTGGGGACACCTGGGGAATCTCATACGGACGATTATACTGGACGAGAGGGAATTGGTGCTGACGCCGATGGCCGAGCTCTTTCTTTTTTGCGCCGACAGGGCCCAGCACGTTAAAGACTTCATAGAGCCCAGACTGAAAAACGGTGAAATCGTGATATGCGACAGGTTTTACGACTCCACCATCGTCTATCAGGGCTACGGAAGGAAGCTCGATATGAGGCTCGTCAACAAGGCCGCAAAGGCCTCGGCGCTGGACGCCACCCCGGATATCACCTTCCTTTTGAACCTGCCGGTAAGGGAGGGGCTGTCGAGACTCAAGGAGAGGGGGTCTATCACGAAGATGGACGAGGAGCCCCACGAATTCCACGAGCTTATCAGGCAGGGTTATATCCTTATCGCGCGGAGGGAG
>MFCJ01000140.1:391-13284 GCA_001775255.1 Candidatus Dadabacteria bacterium RIFCSPHIGHO2_12_FULL_53_21 | reverse complement strand
CCGGCAAAGGATGTGCCGTTTAAAGTCAGGGCGGAGACCCAGTCGGAAGACGGAATATCGGTCTCGGCGGTCGTGCTGAGCGATTATGAGAGCGAGAGGATATTCGGAGTCAACCTCGCCCGAAACGGTATTCAGCCCGTATGGCTTGAAATCGGCAACACAACGGACAAGCCCGTCACCCTGATCTACGTCGCGACGGACCCCGGATACTATTCCCCGAACGAGGCTGCGTATACGAACTACAGCTATGCGAGTCCCGTCAATGAGGAAATGAACGAGTACTTCAACAAGCACAGCATCAAGAGGGAGATTCCGGCCGGAGGGGTCTTGTCGGGGTTCTTTTACACGAACTGGGACCCGGGCATCAAGTACCTGAACGTAAGCATCTACGGAGAGGAGCAGGAAAAAAACTTCGTGTTCTATTTCGTCATACCCGGAATAAAGCTCGATTACCAGAGGGTAGACTGGGACTCTCTATACAAGAAGGACGAATATGTTAATTACGAGACCGAAGAGGAGCTCCGAAAGGTACTCGAGGCCGTCCCGTGCTGCGCTACCAGAAAGGACGGCACCGGAGAGAACGACGCGCTCAACTTCTTCGTCATCGGGGATACGGACAACATAATCTCCGCGTTCATCAGGAGGGGATGGGACGTCACCGAGCCTATTTCAGTTAGCTCCGGCTTGAGAGCCTTCAAGGCCTATTTTTCGGGAGCGAGATACAGGACCTCTCCCATGAGCAGCGTCTTCGTATATAAGAGGGCCCAGGACATCGGGCTTCAGAAGGCGCGGTCGACGATACACGAGCGGAACCACCTCCGCCTCTGGCTCATGCCCGTCCGGTATAAAGGCATGGACGTGTGGATAGGGTCGGTGAGCCGGGACGTAGGCTCCTACTTCACTTTCAGGACGCCCTGGTTGTCGGCTCACGCGATAGACCCCGATCTGGATGAAGCGAGGACGTACCTCGTGCAGGACCTTCTTTTTTCGGGAGGCGTCGAGAAATTCGGATATATTACGGGTATAAGACCCTCGACGCCGGATGACCCGCACAGGAATTTTATGAAGCAGTCCTGGTGGACCGACGGTTACCGGGCCGTATTCGTCTTCGGCGATGACCCTGTTACGCTCAACGAGCTCGATTTCTTTGACTGGGAGTGGGCCGGGGAGAACGGCGCTGAGGTCATCGAGTTCATCAAAGCCATGAGCGCCGGGAGAAAACAGGGGAAGCCGGCCGCTCCGGCTCCTATAAAACCCGACTGATTTAAAGACCGCGTGAGCCTTATCGTGCCTGTCTCTCGGACGCTGCCCGGGCACAGGATGTCGTGTGTCTTATATTACGACAATCCTGTTAGGATACGCCAAAATGCAATCGGGTCTCCCTTCTACGCCAATGCGTTTCTAATATGGGTCTGACATCGAATTATACTGTATTATCCGCGGAAACTCCTATCAGCATGGGTGAGCCGGAGACCGCATCTGCACACTTGTAGTGGCCGACTTCTCACTTGGTATGCTCCTTGCAAGTTAATTATCAACGATGATAGGGTATCCAAAAGAGTTTTTGCTCAAAGATAAAAGCAGCGTTATTATCAGGCCGCTTCTTGAGGGGGACTGGGAAATCGTTCAGAAGTTTTTTTCGACAATACCCAGAGAAGACCTCATTATTTTTAAAGACGACGTTACGAATTGGGAATCCCTCGAAAACTGGTTCATGAACCCTAATTACGAGAAGGTGGTCGAGCTCGTGACTGTTTGCAAGAAAGAAGTCATCGCGAAAGGCACGCTCCACACCCAGGGGCTTTACTGGCCCCATGCCGCCGAGGTGAAGCTGGTGGTCCATCCGGAGTACAGGGGAAATGGTCTCGGTTCCCAGATGTTCAACCTGCTTCTCTATGAAGGGCTCAAACACCAATTCCAGAAGATAATCGTGAGGTACATCCCGGACAACGTCAGCTTCAAGAAGATTCTCGGCCATTACGGGTTTGAGCCGGAAACCGTGCTTAACTATTATGTGCTGGACGAGGCTACGAATGAGCAGAAGGACCTCGTGATCGCTTCCTACGACCTGCAGAACTGGGAGCGCAGGTTCGAGTTTTATACCTACGTTTATGGCAGTAAATAATGACAAATTGTCGCCGCATAGATTGTAACTCCCCGCATTAGATGATATTCTCATCTTAAATTCAAAAATATCTTTTAAATACTTATCCCCTGGATGTTCTCGGCATGAATGACCTGAAAAAGACAAAGAAAGAGCTTGCTGTGGAATTGGAAGAGCTCCGGGAGAAGATCAAATCATATGAAAGTCAGGACGGCGGGGAGAGCGGATTATTCGGGAACAATTACAGCTTCATAGTCGAATCCGTACCCAGCGGGATAGTCATGACGGACGAGACCGGGAAGATTGTATTCGTGAATTCCCTCGTAAGTGCGACGCTCGGATACGGGAACGGGGAGCTTCTCGGAAAAAGTATCGAGATTCTCGTCCCGGAACGCTACCGCAGGGCTCATTCCGTATTCAGAGATACGTTCATGATGTCGCCGATCGCAAGACCGATGGGGAAAGGGCGTGATCTTTTCGCCCGGAAGAAGGACGGTACCGAGTTCCCGGTAGAGATAGGCCTCAATCCCGTGAAGACTAAAAACGGGTTCGTGGTGCTCAGCACCCTGGTCGATATTACGGAGAGGAAATTAGCCGAGAGGCTGCTGCGGGAAGGGGAAGAGAGACTCCGCGGGATAATGGAAAATACATCCGATGCCGTACTGCTTTTTGACGGCGACGGCCGGATCGAATCTGTAAACAGGGCGGGGCTTGTACTTTTTACCGGCAGCGAAAATGGGGAAATCGGGAACATTTGGGAAATAATCACGCCTGAACACAGGGAGAGCTTTACGGCGAAGCTGAGAAATGCGAAAGAGGGTGTTTCGGTTACGGACTTCGAGACGGAATTGATGAAAAAAGACGGCAGGAGAGTCCCTGTGAGCATCAGCCTCGTTTATATGAGCCACGGCGGCGGGAGGTTCATCGAGACGGTGAGGGACATTTCCGCAAGAGTAGCGATGAGAAAGAAAATAATAGAGCTCGAGAAATCCCAGATAGTGGGGAGGATGGCTGAAGGTTTCGCCCATCACATGGGCACTCCGCTCGCATCCATGCTGCTCAGGGTACAGATGCTCAAAGAAGACGTATCGAATATACCGGGATGTGAGGGGATTTTGGAGAAACTGGATTCGATTGAAAGACAGATCCTCTACGGCCAGAAAGTGATACAGAGGCTCCTCAAGTTTGTCGGCAACCCCATAAGCGAAAAGAGCCCCGAGGACGCGGCGTCCATTCTGACCGAGTCGGTCGACCTCATCAGGCCTCTTCTCAAAAAGAAGATCATTGATGTGCTCGTGGATACGGAAGATAATTTAATGATACTCACCGACACGAACTTGCTTCACCTCGTGTTCACCGATACCATAATGAACGCAGTCGACGCAATGCCCGGAGGCGGGTCACTCACTTTAACCGCATCGGGCGTTAAAGTGCCGGGTTTCGCAGTAATAACGATAAACGATACCGGGGACGGTATTCCCAAAGAGATTATTCCTTACGTGTTCGAGCCCTTTTTTACGACGAAGCCTGCTGGCATGGGCACGGGGCTTGGCCTCTCCGTCGCAAAACGGATCATAAGCGACCACGGCGGCGAGATTTCCATAAAGAGCAAGGAAGGGGAGGGTACTACCGTTACGATCAAACTTCCAATATTTTCCGAGGAGCAGCAATAGTGAGCCCTGAAAAATTCAAAGTGCTTGTCGTAGACGACGACAAGGAATTCGTTGAAGCTGTGAAAGAGCTGCTCCTCCGTAATAGCTATGATGTTGTTACCGCGTATTCCGGAAACGAAGCGCTTGAGCGGGCATCTGAAGACGAGAGGGTCGGCCTCGTGCTGCTCGATCTCGTGATGCCGCTTATGGACGGTTTCACCCTGCTGGAAAAATTTCAGGAGATCATACCCGAAACAACGATCATCATGGTCACAGGGCAGGGCACCGTGCAGACAGCAGTCGAGGCTATAAAGCGGGGCGCGAAGGATTTTATCACGAAGCCTTTCGATAAGGACATACTTCTGAATAAACTCGACATGATCAGGAAAGCGGAGGAGCTCGAGAGTAAAGTCAGCACATTGAGTGTGCTTCTTTCGGAGAAGTACGGTTTCGACAATATAATCAGCGGCTCCAAGCTGATGAAGTCGGTCTTCGAGAGGGCTTCCGCAGCTGCGCATAGCAACGCGCCCGTATTCATAGTGGGCGAAACTGGCACCGGAAAGGAGCTTCTCGCTAAAGCGATACACATCCGGGGCGAGAGGGCGGGAAAGCCCTTCATGGGTATAAACTGCGGGGCTATACCGAGAGACCTTCTCGAGTCCGAGCTATTCGGGTACAGGAAAGGGGCCTTCACAGGAGCGGTGAGGGATCATGAGGGTTTATTCGCCGCGGCGGACAAGGGGACAATATTTCTCGACGAGATAGGCGAGATGCCTAAAGAGCTCCAGGTCAGGCTGCTGAGAGTGCTCGAGGAATATAAGGTGCGGCCTATCGGGCATACGCAGGAGATATCGCTCGACGTGAGGGTGATAGCCGCCAGCAACCACTCGATAGAGGATCTCAAAAAGACCTACCTCAGGGAAGATCTTTTCTTCAGGCTCGCCGTCATAGTGATAGAGCTTCCGCCGCTGAGGGAGAGGAAAGGAGATATACCACTTCTCATAGACCACTTCATTAACAGGTTCAACAATAAATACTCGAAAAAGGTTAAGGGGCTTTCCGAAGGGGCGTTCAGCTCACTCTACAATTACCATTTTCCGGGGAATATAAGGGAGCTGGAGAACCTGATAGAAGGTATCCTTGCGGTCATACCCGCGGGCAAGAACACCATAACGGAAAAGGAGCTCAAGGAACACCTGCTCTGGCAGCAGCCGAAGGGCTCGGAGCATCAGATCCTTGCGCTCGACAGGCTCGAGAAGTTTGCGCTCGAGCAGGCGCTAAGGGAATGCAAGGGCAACAAGTCAAAGGCCGCCGACGTTCTCGGCATCTCGAGAGATACGCTTTACAGGAAGTTAAAACAGTACGGGGTTGAGTAAGGGATTCATATCTATAAACGCCCTCCCGCGTGAAACCGGGATGAGCGTGTAATCAGGGACCCCGTTCGATTCCGTGCCCGGATTACTTGTCTTCATGTGAGTAGCCGCTTTCGGATACTCCGCCGCCCGCGGCGCATATAGAGCTGCTGTGGTCAATTACCCTGGACGGGACCATGTGGATTGCGAAATTGGCGAGCCCCGCGGATATCAATATAATCCCCGCAATGAGGGTTACCTTTCTCGGCGCAATACTTATCGACTTTTTATATATGATCGGGAAGAGGGACAATGCGGGTATTGTGCCAAGCCAGAATATAAAGAGCATGACTCCGCCGTAAAGAGGGTTCTTCACGGCTACCGCGCCTATAACGAATATATAAACCCATCCGCAGGGTACGAACCCGTTCACGAGACCGAGCGTGAACGACGCGAGCGGTTTTTTCTGCGTTAGCGACCAGCGCGCGGGTCCCGTCAGCAATGACGTGATGAGCCTCGCGGGTACAAGCTCTAGATGTTTCCCTCTCGTGAGATTGTAACCTGTATAGATAAGGAAGAGCGATAGCATGATGAGAGAGACCCTGGAGACGATCGGGTAGTTGTTACTCAGGAACTTCTCTCCGAGCAGTCCCGCCAATACGCCGAGCGAGAGGTAGCTCGCGAGCCTGCCCAGGTGATAGAGTGGGAGGTAGCCGATCCTGCTGTGCACGGTAACCGCGATCGGGCCGCACATCACTGCGCAGTGGGTGCTTCCCGCAAGGCTCGCGATGAACACGCCGGCCGGGACCGAAAGATAGGACCATCGGCTTATTGCCTCGCTAAATTGACTTAGGTCCGACAAGCAGCACGTCCTCCTCCGCTTCGATCTTGTTGTTTTTCGTATCTATGAAATTAAGCTTTACCGCTTGCGTCCCGCTGCGCCCGGTTACGTCCTTGGGGAACTTGACGAAGAAGTGGACTGTCAGGTCCTTCCCCGCTCCGAGGTCGAATGATTCGTACTGCGATATTATCTCGACTTTCTTCTCCTTAAGCCCTTCGGGGATCATCATTTTGAGCTGTACATCGTCGATCGACTGGTTCTTCATGTGCATTTTGAAATGGTTTATTATCTCTTCGCTGCCGTCCCCGTTTTTTATGACCTGAAAAGGCGTGTCCTTCCCGCGCAGGATCGTAACGACGATCTCCTCTCTCCTCTGTACGGAGAATACGAGAGCGCTCACGACAGCTATGAGGAGTACTATATATATCGCGACCCTCGGCCGAAACCACTTGGACTTTAGCCCCTTGAGAGCCCTCCCTGTGGCGTACCTTATAAGCCCCTTCGGTTTTTCTATCTTCTCCATGACCTCGTCGCATGCGTCTATGCATGCCGTGCAGCCAATGCACTCGAGCTGGAGGCCGTTCCTTATGTCTATACCGGTGGGGCATACGGCCACGCAATTGTAACAGTTGATGCAGTCGCCTTCGGTCTCGCCGTTTTTCACGCTCCCCCTCCGCGGCTCGCCCCTCACGGGGTCGTACGAAACGGTGAGAGAGTCGTCGTCCAGTAGCACCGACTGGAACCTGCCGTAGGGGCATACTATGATACAGAACTGCTCCCTGAACCAGCCGAAATCGAACAGGAATACTATGGTCAGAAAGGCCATGATGACGAAGATCGTCCAGTTCTCGCCAGGGTTGTGCTGTGTCATCTCGACGAGCCTGTCGGCCCCCACGAAATAAGCGAGGAAGCTGTGGGCGATGACGAGGCTTACTATTATAAATAGAGTCCAGAGGGTGGACAGTTTCAGAAACTTTTTCACGTCCCACGGGGCCTGAGCGAGGTTCCGCTGCTGAACGTGGCTGCCGATGATGAGGTATTCGAGCCTCCTGAATATACCGTCTATGAACACGGTCTGGGGGCACGCCCATCCGCACCAAATCCTCCCCCATACCGCGGTTACGAACGCGAGTCCTATCGTGAGGAAAGCCAGTATGAAAAATATCAGCGGCGCGTCGTGCGCCCAGAAGGTGAGACCGAAAATGGAGAATTTCCTCTCCCCTATATTGAGCAGGAGCGCCTGGTGCCCCCCTATCTTTATCCACGGGAGAACTAGGAAGAAGATCACGAGGAATATCTCCGTGACGGTCCTCAAGCTCCGCCAGAGGCCCGAAACCCGCGCCGGGAATATAAAGACCCTCTTCCCCTTTTCATCCATGGTCGCCGGACGCTCGTCCGGCAGGTGTCTCTGGTCGAGTACTTTCATCTTTTATGTTCTATCAATTGTTATGCTCTATTATCTGTCCCTGCGGCGCCTTCGCTCCGGGCGGGTTCGTGCCGTGGATGCTGTAAACGTACGCCGCTACGTCTTCCTCCATGTCGGCCGGTATGACCCCTTTCCAGGTGGGCATCCCCTTATCCAGGACCCCTTCGTTCATGACTTTAAGTATAGCCGGTATAGACCCGTCGCCGTGTATCCAGTAATCGTCCGTGAGGTTAGGGCCGATGATACCCTGTCCCTTGTCTCCGTGGCACGGCATACACTTGGTCAAAAACTCCGCCTTGCCCTTCGCTATCGCGTCCGGATTGGATACGAGTGCGAGGTAATCCTGCTGGGACTTGGCTTCTCCTGCCTCTTCGGTCTTTTCCTGCTCAGCTTTTATGGAGCCCATCTCGGACGACAGCTCCTCGTCGAGAGTGGGGCCGCCGAAGAGCTGGTAATACCCGAAATAAATGACGGCGAATATCACGGTGATGTAAAAAGTCATGAGCCACCATCCGGGGAGCGGGTTGTCGAGCTCCTGTATTCCGTCGTAATCGTGGTTTTCGATGAGTTTTTCCTTATCAGGCATTGTTGTCCTCCTTTGTTCTGAATCTCTCATCCTCGAGGGGAAGGCGCTCCATTTCCTCGATCTCCGTTTTCGGCCTCTTTATCGCCCAAAGCACGATAACTACGAAAGCCGAAAGGAATATGATGAGCGCGATGATGATTATCTCGATATCCGTAAAGTAAGACAGGGCTATCTGTTTGATGATGCCACCCCCTGCTGGGACGTCTTTTTACCCAGACTTTGCAGATATGCGATGATCGCAATGACTTCAGTGTCCTTGACGGACTCGAGTGACGGGTCTTGAGAGAGGAGACCCTGGTAAATCACGGCCGCCTGTTTCTCGGCGTTAATATCTGCGTTCGAGACGTCTTCGTCTTTATACGGCACGCCCAGCATCTTCATGACACTCAGTTTCTTCCGAAGTATGTTGTAATCGATCTTCGCCGCGGCGAGCCACGGGTATGCGGGCATGATCGACCTGGGCGTGATTACGCGCGGGTCGATCATATGACGGAGGTGCCACATATCCGGGTATTTGCCTCCCACCCTGGCAAGGTCGGGCCCTGTCCGCTTCGACCCCCACTGGAACGGGTGGTCGTACATGGATTCCTCGAGAGTGGAGTTAGCGCCGTACCTCAGCACGTCATAGGGGAGTTTTCTAATCATCTGCGAATGACATACATAGCAGCCTTCCTTTATATAGATATCCCTGCCGGCGAGCTCAAGAGGTGTGTAAGGCTCGGTCTTGGCCGTTTGCGGAAGGTATTTAAAGATCGCGAGCGTAGGGACGATTTCGATTATCGAACCCGCTATTACCGCGATGAACAGGAGGACTGTGAAGATAACGGACAGGGCTTCGAGCTTCCTGTGCCCGGTGCCTATATCGGTAACGTCCGAGGAGCGCGCCGGGACCTCGACCGCCATCGCTCTCTCTCCCTTGGGCGCTCTCGCGATCGTTATCCATACGTTGCAAATGAGCAGCAGGAACCCCGTCAGGAACAGGACGCCGCCCGCGAACCTCACGTAATAGAGCGGGACTATCCTCATCACGGTCTCGACGAAGTCCGGATATACGAGCTGACCGTTCTCCCCGATGGCCCTCCACATGAGACCCTGCGTGATGCCGCTCGCCCACATGGAGATGTAGTAGAGGAGTATGCCGAGAAGTCCTATCCAGAAGTGCCAGTTCATCATCCTCTGGCTGTATATCTTCGTATTCCAGAGTCTCGGCACGAGATAGTAGATGATACCGAAAGTCAGGAACCCGTTCCAGCCGAGCGTCCCGCCGTGGACGTGGCCGATTATCCAGTCCGTATAGTGCGCGAGGGAGCTCACCGATTTAATGGACAGCAGCGGACCTTCGAACGTCGACATTCCGTAGAACGTTATGGCCACGGCGAGGAACTTGATTATGGGGTCCGTGCGCAGCTTTGTCCACGCGCCCCTCAGCGTGAGGAGACCGTTTATCATACCTCCCCAGCTAGGCGCCCAGAGCATTAGGCTGAATATCATCCCGAGCGTCTGCGCCCAATCGGGGAGAGCGGTATTCAGGAGATGGTGAGGGCCTGCCCATATGTAGATGAAGACAAGGGACCAGAAATGGACTATCGAGAGCCTGTAGCTGTATATAGGCCTGTTCGCAGCCTTGGGTACGTAATAATACATGAGTCCCAGGAATGGAGTCGTCAGGAAGAAGGCGACCGCATTATGGCCGTACCACCACTGAACCAGCGCATCCTGTACTCCCGCATAGACCGGATAGCTCTTAAACATTGCCACCGGGATCTCTATCGAGTTTACGACGTGGAGGAGCGTGACCGTCACTATCGTCGCTATGTAAAACCATATCGCCACGTAGAGGTGACGGACTCTTCTTATCGCTATCGTGCCGAAGAAATTGACCGCGAATACGACCCAGACAACCGCTATGGCTATGTCGAGGGGCCATTCTAGCTCGGCGTATTCCTTCCCGTGGGAATAGCCGAGCGGGAGCGTAATGAGGGCGCCCACTATGATCAGCTGCCATCCCCAGAAATGAAAATTGCTGAGGAGGTCCGAGAAGTTCCTCGTCTTCAGGAGCCGCTGCGTCGAATGGTATATGCCCGCGAAAATTATATTGCCGCCGAACGCGAATATGGCCGCATTCGTATGGAGCGGTCTGATCCTGCCGAACGTGAGCCACGGTAGCTCCAGGTTCGCAGGCCAGTACGCTAGCTCAAGCGCCGCAAGCAGACCGACTACGAAAGCCGCGGCTCCCCAGAATATCGTCGCATAAATAAATTTCTTGACTATGTCGTCGTCGTAATAAATTTTTTCAGTAATAGCGGCGTTACCCGCTCTGGCGTCACTCATTTGCCCGTATCCTCCTTAGCTTGTTGATTCTTTTTATCCGTATCATAATCGTCTAGAAGCATCCTGTGGCCCGGTGTTTCGAGGTCGTCGTACTGGCCCTTTCCCGCAGCCCATATAAAAGCGGCGAGGAAAACGAGCGCGATCGCTATAGAAACCCCCAGTGTGAGGAAAATAATGTTCATGGCCGCGCGGCTCCCTCCCGGGTCCTGGTTTTATTTTGACCGTAAAGCGAGGAGGCTATGAGCAGCACCGAGCTAAGCGGCATGAGCACGGCGGCGGCAAGCGGATTGATAAAACCCATTAGGGCGAAAGCCCCTGCCGCGACGTTATACGTTATGGAGAAGGCTGTATTCCTTCTTACCGTTTCACGTATCACTGTGCCGTGATCTATCAGAGTCAGGATCGTGAATAGGTCGTTTTCGAGTATGTAGGCGTCCGAGACCTTCATGCTCTCCCCGACGCTCCCCTGTATTGCTACGCCTACGTCGGAAGACGAGAGCGCTCCCGCGTCATTGAGCCCGTCCCCAATCATCATGGACCGGCCGCGCTCCCGGACGATCTCCGATTTCCCTTCTGGTGTCTCTTCCGAGAATGCGTTCTCCGCCGGTATTTGAAGCTTGTACGCAACCTGCCTCACGTTCGATTCCTTATCGCCCGACAGTATATAGAGCAAGTAGCCCCTTCTTTTTAACTCGGTCACCACGAATTTCGCGTCCTCTTTGAGTGAATCCCCGAGGAGTATTTCGGAGATGGGCTCCCCGTCCTTTCGGATGACGATCCTCGTTGCAATGATTTCGTTGATCTCATTCGGCCGGGATTCGTCGCTCTCGGCCGTCAGCGAATAGAGGTGCCCTCCGGCACGGCCTTCGACGCCCTTGGAATAGAGGTGCCTGAAGCCGGCCACTTCGGGAATATCGAGCCCTTCCCCCGAGAGATAGGTGACTATGGTCCTGGCAACCGGATGCTCCGATTCGCGCTCGATCGCCAGGACCGCTGCGCGGTCGGGTTCCGGGAGCTTGTCCGTATCCCAGCTGAGTATCCTGTATACACCGTTCGTAAGCGTCCCGGTCTTGTCGAAGAATATGTTCCTGACGCGCGGGAGCTTGTCGAAAATCCTGGCGTCCTTTATGAGTATCCCGTTATCCGAAGCGGATTTGAGGAAGAGGCCGAACGACAGGGGCATGACGAATACGAATGCGCAGGGGCACGAAATAAGTATGAATGCGATTGTCCTTTCGAGGGCCTCCGAGGCGCCGTAGTATGAAGAAACAGCAAAAAAGGAAACCGCCGCTATAATACCCACGGCGAGCGTGAATACGGTCGCATATCTGTCGCTGTAAGTGGACAGGCTGATCTTGCTCCTGTAATTATGCTCCACTTCCTCGAGTATCTTCCCGATCCTTGTCGAGCTCCCCGTCCCCGTAACCTCGAGGACGGCTTCGTCCGAATCGAGTATGGAGCCCGCGTAAACGATCTCCCCTTTAGAGACGGTCCGGGGTATGTTCTCGCCCGTGAGCACGGATAGATTGACCTCGGCCCACTGTGAGAGCAGCCTGCCGTCGGCGGGGAAACGGTCGCCTCCGGCGAGCTTGATTTTCTGTCCCGTCAGGAGGGATTCCACGGGCTGATAAAAGAACTGCCTGGCGCTCTCGTCCCTGACCAGGACGCGGTTCGATGAAAAGAGGCTCTTTCCGAGGGGTTCCCTGTCATTAAGCCGCTCCTGGACCGTCCTCAGGAAGTACCTGCTCGCGAGGAGCAGGAAAACGAACATGCTTATCGAGTCGAAGTAAACCTCGGGGCTTCCCGTCAGGTAGTTATAAGCGCTGATAAAGAACCCTGCGAATATTACGAATACTATGGGGATGTCTACAGTCGCCCGACCCGTCCTGACAGATCCGAGCACGCTCTTGTAAAAGGGCAGGGAGCAGTACGTTATGACGGGGAGGGACAGTATAAGGTTCAAGAGCATGAACTGCTCCTCGAACACCCCACGCGCGCCGGAATATATAGCCGCCGAGAGGAGCATGATGTTCCCCGCGCATACGGCGGCGATCGATAGCCTGATGAGGGATTTCCTGTTCTCTCTTCTCTTAAGCCCGCTCACATCTTCATCGTTCTTAAGGGGGTGTGCCTTATAGCCGAATTTCTTTATCGCTTCCGGAAAAGACGAAAATTTCTTTGCCGGCGTGAAATTGACCGTGGCGGTGTTGTCCGACATATTGAGCGAAAGGGATTCGATCTCGGGTACGAAGCCCGGTATTTTCTCTATGAGCCAGAGGCATGCTGCGCATTCGATCCCCTCTACATAAAAATTCATCGTTAGGGGTTTCTCTTCCTTAACGTAAATATCGGTGAAGCTCCCGGAGTCGAGGTATCCGTAGTCCTCCCCCGAGGCAGGGTCGGCCGGGGGGGTCGTTTTAAGTATGTTCTGGGCTTCCCTGATGCTGTAGTAGTCGTCCAGGCCGAGCGCTCCGAGAAGCTCATACACCGACCTGCATCCGTTGCAGCAGAACAGTTTTCCGTTCGATTCTATGGTATTTGATGAATCCAGGGCTTCGCCGCAGTGGAGGCACCGGCTGTGTGGTAATACCTCTCCCGAAG
>MFCJ01000140.1:0-255 GCA_001775255.1 Candidatus Dadabacteria bacterium RIFCSPHIGHO2_12_FULL_53_21 | reverse complement strand
TTGCCACTTAACTGAACCAGAGATAAAACGAGAGGGCGAAAAACACCCCCATAGCTATTAGAAAAAGGAATGCACCGAGGTTTTGATCGGAAGAATCTTTCATTGTGACCCCCGTAAGTGTCTTTAAGTCGATTATATAATTATTCCGGGGTCGGAATCAACATGTATTTTCTCTATCCCGGCCGGCAGGGTGCTGAGACACAATATATTATGTTGTCGAGACTTAAACTGCTTTATTCACCCCCAGCTCCTTTT
>MFCJ01000139.1 GCA_001775255.1 Candidatus Dadabacteria bacterium RIFCSPHIGHO2_12_FULL_53_21 | reverse complement strand
CTTCTCTTCCACTATTAGCCTGCCGCGGTACATCGCCATCTGACAGGTGAAATCGTATTCACCCGCTTTCTCGGGAATGAAACTGAGGTCGTAGGGTTTTCCGACCGGGAGATCGGCGCTTATATCGAGGCCGCTGAATATCACCTTTTCCGCGCACGGGCTCGGGTCCTTCCGGACAAAACGCAGGGTAACAGGCTTTCCCGCGGGGACGCGGAGCACGGAAGGCGTGTACACCCCGCCGTCAACAAGAACACTGATTACATCCCCCTCGGTACCAGCCTCGCTCCTGGTCTTTGAAAGCCAGAACCACCACACTATGAATGCGGCCATGACAATGCCGAGTATGTTGACGGCAATATTCATGTTCTCTCCATGTTCAAGGCTTAAACCACCTGAGCCTGTTCGCGTTCGTTACAACCGTGACCGAGGAGAGCGCCATCGCGGCCCCCGCTATGACGGGATTGAGCAGGAGACCCGTGAACGGGAACAGTATCCCGGCCGCCACGGGGATAGCTAACGTATTGTAAGCAAAGGCCCCCAGCAGGTTCTCTTTGATGTTTTTGAGCGTCGCTTTCGATATTGATACCGCGTCGGCCACTCCGTGGAGCGATCCCCGCATTAGTGTTATATCCGCGCTCTCTATCGCGACATCGGTCCCCGTTCCTATAGCGAACCCTACGTCCGCTCCCGCCAGGGCTGGCGCATCGTTAATGCCGTCCCCTACCATGCCCACCTTCTCGCCCCTTTCCCGGAGCCTGGTAATTTCCCTGGCCTTATCTTCCGGCAGCACCTCGGCGATGAAATCATCCACCCCCACCTGCTCAGCTACGGATTGCGCCGTGACCCGGTTATCCCCGGTGAGCATTATCACCCTGATCCCCTGCTTACGGAGCCTCTCTACGGCTTCCCTCGAATCAGGTTTGACGGGGTCGGATATACCCAGCACGCCTGCCGCGGTCCCGTTGAGCGCAGCGAATACGACCGTCTGTCCTTTCTTCGACAGACGCTCCGCCGCCTCGTTAATGGAACCGGTATCGATACCGTTGTCGTCCATGAGCTTCCTGTTGCCGAGCAGCACTGTGTTAACGCCGTAAACGGCCCTCACGCCGTAACCCGACAAGGCCTCGAACGATTCCACTGGTTTTAGCCCTATGTTTTTCACTTTTGCCGCTTCGACAATGGCCCCTGCGAGGGGATGCTCGGAGCCGCTTTCCACGCCCGCAGCAAGCGCCAATAATTCGTCACCGCCCAAGACGCCCGGGACAGGCTCGACCGACGTCAATACGGGCTTACCCTCCGTGATAGTCCCCGTCTTGTCGAGCACGATCGTCGTAAGCTGCCCGGCCTGCTGGAGCGCGTCCCCCTTCCTTATGAGCACCCCGTATTCGGCCGCCTTGCCCACGCCGACCATCACCGATATAGGAGTCGCAAGACCAAGCGCGCAGGGGCAGGCTATGATTAGCACGGCCATGGTCGTAACGAGCATATACGTGATGCGAGGAGCGGGGCCGAAATTAAACCATGCGAGCATCGTTATCACCGCTATGATAAGCACAGAAGGGACGAATACCCCGGAGACCTTGTCGGCAAGCCTCCCAATCTCGGGCTTCGCATTCTGAGCCTTCCTGACCATATCTATAATACGGGCGAGCGCGGTGTCTTTGCCGATGCGGCCGGCCCTGAATAAAAAGCTCCCGGTCTTGTTTATAGTCCCTCCGACGACATTATCCCCCTTCTTCTTCTCGACGGGTATAGGCTCGCCCGTAAGCATCGATTCATCGACGTGAGAGGAACCATCCGTCACCCCTCCGTCAACTGGTATCTTTTCACCCGGCCTGACGCGCACGATATCGCCCAGGACAACGAGCCCGATCGGTATATCGACCTCCTGACCCTCTCTTACGACACGCGCCGTCCTGGGCTGAAGACCTATGAGACGCTTTATCGCCTGAGAGGTCTTGCCCCTGGCCCTCATCTCGAGCGCCGAGCCGAGGTTTATGAATGCGATTATCAGGGCCGCCGTCTCGAAATAAAAGTGTCTCGCGATCCCGGCCACGGAGTCCGGAAAGAGGACGACGAAAGTAGAATAGACCCACGCGACCCCTGTGCCGACGGCGATCAGTGTGTCCATGTTCGCGTTATGATTCCTGAAGGATTTTAGTGCGCCCGTGAAAAAACGGCCGCCGCCGTAAGCGAGGACAAATAGCGTCAGGAGGGAAATTACTCCCCATGAAAGTCGCCCGGCCGGGGAATCGAGCGAAGGGAACATATCAAACATGCTTACCGCGAATATTATTACGCTGATTACACCTGAAACGACTGTCTGACGGAGGAGCTTCCCGTAGTGCGCGAGCTCAGCGTTCTCCTTGTCAGATTCGGCGCCCTCGTCCTCGAGAAGCGAGGCCGTATAACCCGCCTTGCCGACCGCCTTCACGAGTGCGTCCGGGGAAACATCGCCTGTGACAGTCGCGGTCTTCTCGGCGAAATTGACCTGCGCGTCGGACACCCCCGGGACGGACCTCAGTGTTTTTTCCACCGTTTCGACGCAGCCCGCGCAGCTCATATCCAGTACGTGCAGACGGCGAGTCGTCTTAGGATCTGTTTCTGTTTTTTCCTTCATGGCCGCACCATTAGTATTATTATCGAGCGAACTGTTTACCCTTCACTATTTGTATATTACCAGCATCCAATTACAAATCCTGGGAGGTCTCACAGCGCCTGAGCGCTTATATACTTTCTTATTCTAAAATCAGCGCGTGCGCGCGCCGGACATGGCCGACTGAATCCTCATAAATTCCCCCACGTTGTCCATGGTCAGGAGGCCGACGAGGTTACCGTTCTTAACGACGGGCATCGTATAGAAATCACCCGTCTGGAGCCGCGCGAATGCGTATTCAAGCATCTCTCCGGGATCGACGACCTCGAATTCACGCCTCATTATCTCTCCCACGGAAACAGAGTCGCCCTTTTCCGCAAGTCCCTTGATGAGGTCCGAGTGAGGGACGACGCCTACGACCCTGCCGTTATCGACGACGGGAAAATCCTGCTGGGAGCCCGACATGGTGAGATCGACCAGATACCTGAGCTTGTCCCCGGGGGCCGCAGTCTTATAATCCGTGAGCATGGCCTTATACACTGGAATTCCGCCGAGTGCGGACTTTATCTTTACCATGCTCGCTTCCTGTGCGGCGCCTATCCAGACGAAGAGCGCAATGAAGATGAGGAACGGATTGGTAAAGAGACCGATAAAGCCGAAGATAAGGGCAATCGCCTGTCCTATGTTCGCCGCTGTCTGAGTGGCGCTGATATAATCGCCGCGCAGCGCGAGCAGCGCTCTCAGAACCCTGCCGCCGTCCATGGGGAACGCGGGGATCAAATTGAATACCAAGAGGAATACGTTCACCAGCATGAGGCGCTCGACAAAAGAGCCCTGAGTCAGAGTCAGCTTGTCGACGGGCACATAGCCGTTCGTTATCTGGAGCCAGAAAAACAGAATCAGCGCGATAACCGCGGTTACGGCAGGTCCCGCGAGAGCCACCCAGAACTCCTGCATCGGGTCATCGGGCATTCGTTCGAGACGGGCAACCCCGCCTATGGGCAGGAGGGTAATATCGCGGGTCTTTATACCGTATCTCATGGCGGTGAGGGCATGTCCGAATTCGTGCAGCACGACACAGAGGAACAGGGCCAGTACAAACACGACTCCCGATACGATTGTCGCAAGGTCGTGCCCTTCGCTCCAGTGGATCAGTATGACCCAGGCGATAATAAGTAAAAAGGTCGCGTGTATGTAAACCCCGATGCCCGCGAACTCACCTATCTTCCAAGACCATTTCATTGCGTGTCCCCTCTTGTGTGACCCCTCGATTCATTCGGCCGCAATTCAGTCTTATGCGGTCCCTCGACCGATCCGGATGACAACCGATACAAGGTAAATAAGTGTACCGGATCAGACGCCTTCCGTTTGATATTATATTAAAAAAATTAATCACAGCCTCGGCGGAAACAAGATGGAAAAAATAAAAATCACATATGCCGGGCGTGAAAATTCGGGGGGTTTTTTTCGCTCTTAACGTGTCCGTATAATATGCATAGAATAT
The DNA here is from genome assembly GCA_001775255.1 of Candidatus Dadabacteria bacterium RIFCSPHIGHO2_12_FULL_53_21. GTDB lineage: Bacteria > Desulfobacterota_D > UBA1144 > Nemesobacterales > UBA2774 > 2-12-FULL-53-21. The sequence continues at coordinate 14,847 of MFCJ01000139.1, read as the reverse complement.
TACATATTTTTTTCATGCCGATTCGTCCCCGACACATTGCGCGGAGTATATTTCGGAAGAAACAAAAAATCGTCTATTCATTTTATATCTCGACTATGTTATATATTTAAAATATGGTTACAAGAAAAAAAGAGAAAACCAAGAAAGAACCCCTGGAAAAGGCTATCTACGTTAAAGCCTCGCAGGAGTTCGTGGATATGCTGAATGAGTCTCAGTGGCACCTCCAGATGAGACCCGCGCAAATCGTAAGGGAAGCGGTAACGGAATACCTCAAGAAACACCTCCCCAAGGAAGCCAGAGACAAGTATTTCAAGACCCCGTCCAAGTAAGATTCCGGTTTCATAAACTGCGGCCAAACGGCGGTAACCGTACACCGCACCATACGCAGAATCGATCGAGGCGCGGTCTCAACGCCCGGGTTCGGGCGGCTTCTCCCAGTCCGTCGGATGCGCCCGATTGTTGTCCGGGTCTCTCTCAACTGTTAAGCTTTATTTAAGGTGAGACAGGTTAAGGACCCGATGAACGCAAAGGCGGTGTTTCTCGACAGGGATAAGACTATTCTTCTGCCCCACGGGGGCGAAAAGTATATATACAGGGTAGAAGACTTCTTCATCCCGGAAAGCTATATCGAGGCCCTCAGGAATTTGATAGAGAGCGGATTCCTCCTATTCGTCGTAACGAACCAGGGCAGAATAGCAAAAGGACACCTCACCGAAGAGGACGTGGAAGAACTCCACCATTGTCTGGATTTGATACTGAAATATAACGGCGTATTCATTACCAAATACGAATTTTGCCCCCATAACCCCCGCGGCAGCTTAGCTCCCTATAATGTAATCTGCGGCTGCAGGAAGCCGAAGACCGGGATGATCGACGTGATATGCGATTCCCGGGACATTCATAAGGCCGGATCATGGATGGTCGGGGATTCCGAGATCGATATGCTTGCGGGCAGGAATTCCGGATTGAGGACGATTCAGGTCATGACCGGCTCGGAGTACGATTCCAGGTACGCTGACTTTATCGAGATAGACCTGGTTAGTGCAGTGAGCAGGATATTGAAAGAGGACGAAAAATCCGGCTGAAGGGAAGTGCGTTAATCCCATCCGGCGTTTTTATTCAGGTGGTTCTGCATTACGAATCTGGCGCGGACCTGATCGTATCCGAGCACATCCGAGAGCATCCTCGTCACGAGCTTCTTCGCCCTCGGGACGTCCCTCTCCCTCAAGGCAGAGCCCATATCCCGGAGGAGCTCTTCGAGGAGCGTCTCGTCCTCATGACCGATACCGCCGCCCTCGGCAATCCTGCAGATAAGCTCGGTCAGGTCTCCCAGACGCTCAAGCGCCTTTTCTCCCTCGAAGTAATGGCCGCCCATTTCTCCTCCCGAATCTGTTATTATTAATTTTACATTATTCCGGCAGCGGAGGAGATGCGACCTCCTCGCAACGAACCGAAAAGTCAGAATAAAACTCGCCTGATATCAGTCGATTAGACCGGCATGCCGAAGAGCAATTCGCAGAAAGACGAAGCGTCGGACAGAATCTTGAAATTCGCCCCTTTAAAACAACAAACCTGTGACTATATTTTGATTAAAGCAGGTTTCAGAGATAAAAATTGGAGATAAAAAAATGAACAGGGAACTAAACGAATTCACAGCGACACAGACAGAGACCGGATTCCGCGTCATGTTTCACGATAACCCGGAAGAGCTTGAGCTCAGCATAAGCGACCTGAACGAGTTCGCCAATAGGTACGCAAAGGAGATGATGACGGGAAAGAAGCCGGAACTGACGGAAAAAGAGGAAATAATGATCTCGATATGGGAAATGGTGCTCCTGCCGAGCGACGTGAAGCATTGACACTGTAATTTCAGATTATTATGGGTAATTAGGGATAAACTGTAACGAATCCGATGAATTAAGATGACACATCGTCTCTAACTTGCTATTTCCCCGCATATCGGCAGGCTATGTCCGACATTTTAGCCCCGAGAGACGAATACGAGCTGTATTCCTCACGCACCCGCTTTTCGGACCTGCCCAGGAGCTTCCCGCCGGGACTGAAATATTCCTCCGCGAGCCTGTAGAGCGACCTGTCATAGCAGTCGATCTCCCAATAACCGGTCTGGCGTATATATTCATCCCGGTTATCACCTTCCCCCGCTTTAGAGGCTACATATCTGATCCAGAATTTCCTTTTATTACCGTCAATCTCTATATTAGCCGTATCCAGATACACAGTTACCTTTCTGCCCTTTTCGTCGCCGATGACACTGACGTATTTCCATCTGTCTTTATCGGTTTTTTCGCCCCGGCAGGAAACAAGCACTGTGAACACCGAAAAAAGCATCAAAAAAAATAATCCGGACCTTTTGGCCATTAATCGCTCCTAACCCTTCTTTCTTACGTAGTCACAGACATAATTTAAAACCGCTTCGCTTAATGTATCCGGTTTGACGGGACTGAACTGCATCGCGCCCCGGGTCCCGTATTTGTCGACGATATCCCCTCCCGGCCCGTAGAATATGGCTTCCAGGTTTGTATCGGCCCTTTCATCGCAGTCTACTACACGCGATATAGAAACCCGGACGAACGCGGCGCCCGAGGGCAGAGACTGCTCTTCATAGAACACATGCCCCTGCCAGAACCTGACCTTTCCTCCGAAACTCTGTATGGTTTCCGTGTCGACGAATACCCTGAACCTGGTCGAGTCGCCCATCGTCCCGAACCCTATAGGCTGCCATACGACTGCGTCCGCCCCCGATGCCGCGAGAAAAACCGCTGTTCCTGTTATTAAGAGCCCGAAAAGTAACGCTTTCATATTATTCCGAATGTTATATTTTAGCCAAATATCTTGAGTATTAAAATGATGCCTTATAAAACCGGGAGTTCCGCAGCATATAGAACCCGGCAGGTGTATCGTGTCGAAGGTTCTACCTTGCGCGGGCAATCTCGTGGTCGAGGTATTTTTTAGTCTCGTCGACTACGACCCTCGACAACCCCAGGAGTCCCACGAGATTAGGGAACGCCATGAGCCCGTTCATTACGTCGGCGAAAGTCCATACGAGCTCGAGCTTCACCACGGCGCCCACGAGCACGGCCACCGTGAATACGAGCCTGTAGGGTTTTACCGCCCTCTCCTTAAAAATATATTCTATTGCCTTCTCGCCGTAGTAACACCAGCCGAGGAGGGTGGAGTATGCGAAGAAGGCGAGGCTGATTCCGAGGATGGCAGCTCCTGCCCCCGCGGGGAGCCTGCTCTCAAATGCGAGCGCCGTGAGCGTAGCGCCGGTTTCACCGCTCATCCAGAAGCCGCTCGAGATTATCACGACTCCGGTAAAGGTGCAGATAATTATTGTATCGATAAAGGTCTGGGTCATGGACACCAGAGCCTGACCGACGGGGTTCTGGGTCTTCGCGGCCGCCGCGGCAATAGGCGAGCTCCCCAGACCCGATTCGTTTGAAAAGATGCCCCTTGCGACCCCTATCCTGACGGTCTGACTGATCGTCGAGCCTATGAACCCCCCAGCCGCGGCCGCGGGGGAAAATGCGTGGGAAAAGATCAGGTAGAAAGCGTGGGGTATGTTCTCTCTGTAAACGTAAAGGATTATCGAAGAACCGATCACGTAAAATATCAGCATGAAAGGCACTATCGCGCTTGTCGCCTTCGCAATGCTCTGGATTCCGCCAACGATTACGAGCCCGGTGCCGACACACATGACGAGACCCGATATCCACGGGGGAACGCCGAATGCAGTCTGCATCGCGTCAGCCACAGAGTTCGACTGCACCATGTTCCCGATGCCGAAAGCCGCGATCGACGCGAATATGGCGAACAGCATGCCGAGCCACCTGAGCCCGAGCCCTTTCGATATGTAGTACATAGGGCCGCCGCTCATCGTTCCGAACTTGTCGACTTCCCTGTATTTGACGGCGAGGACGGCCTCGGAATATTTCGTGGCCATTCCCAAGAGCCCGGTCACCCACATCCAGAACATCGCCCCCGGGCCGCCCACGGCGATCGCGGTCGCGACACCGGCGATGTTGCCCACCCCCACGGTCGCTGAAAGCGCCGTCATGAGGGCCTGGAAATGCGAGATATCCCCTTCCCCTTCCTCGTGTCTCTTTACAAACGCGAGATAAAGGGATGGGATGAGAGTGCGGAACTGGAGCCCTCTTAATATGATTGTCAGGTAGATACCGGTCCCCAGGAGCAGCACTATCAGAGGAACACCCCAGACTATGCCGCTTACCTCGGAAAGGAACGATGTGATTGTTTCCTGCATGTATGTTTCCCGGGTTCAGATTTTAAGGCTACTAACCTATCACATTTCTCGGATTATTGAAACGGCCGGAAACAGCATCAGGATAAACTTCTTGGATAAAGCGCACCCGCGGGGAGTAATCGGCGATTATTGCAAAAAAAAAGCCCCTTATGTACAATTATCCCATAGCTCAAGGACTTCTACGGAGGCAATACCTTATAATGACATCACAGAATCCATTTATAGCTTTGAAAGAAGAAATGGATAAACTGGTTATAGGACACGAGGAGGTTAAAATATCACTCCTCCTGGGTATCATAGCCAGGGAGCACATTTACGTCGAAGGACCGCCCGGAACCGCGAAGACCATGCTTGCCGAGATCATATCCGGTGCAGCACAGCTTAAATTCTTCTTCTACCAGCTTCACAGGGACACCAGGCTCTCGGAACTGCTCGGGGATCTCGTCATATCCAAAGAAATCACCGACGCCGGCGAAGTAATAAAACAGAAGGTCGTGAAGGGCGGAATACTGACCGCCGAGATCTGCCTGCTGGACGATATATCCAGGGCGCCGGGCGAATCGCTAAACGTGCTCCTGAGAATCCTAAACGAAAGAAAATTCTTCGACGAGGAAATACCACTTCTGACGGCGATAGCGACAAGCAACCCGACAGCAGACGAATATTATAACGAGCCTCTCGACCCGGCGAACCTCGACAGGTTCGTCCTCCAGATAAACGCCCAGGGCCTGTCCTACGGCAAGAAATGGGACCAGGCGAGGGAAGTGATTAAGCTCTACACGCACAGGCCGCTAGAATATCAGGTGCCGGCAAGGGTCAGCAGGGAGGTGTTCGACGAATACTACAAGAAACTCGGAAGACTCGACATACCTCTCGAAGTCCAGGAGGGGCTGGCGAATTTCGTGGCGACACTCATAGAAGACTACGGATGCAATGAAACGAATTCCCTCATATCCGACAGGACGTTCTTCGTGAAGTCGCTCAAGATAATGAGGGCGCATGCGCTTCTCCACGGGAGGGACGCCTGCACGCTTCAAGACCTGAACGCTCTTAAATACATGACCGTTTTCAGGATCCCCGAAGAGGTATTCCTCCAGCTCGACCAGATTATTGAGGATCTCACGTCCAAAAAAAAAAAGACAGGGACAGGGGGAGCGAGCTAGAGCCGCAGCCGTCCTCAGAGTTTGACAAGGACGCCCCCGAAGAGCAGAAGCAGGATTCCCCCGACGAGCGGGGGAAAAAAGAGTCCCAGGACCAGCTCACCGAAGCACGTAAGACCTTCTTCCAGGCCTTAAAAGAACTCAAGGAAAACATCCAGAAGGAGAGCTCCATGGCTCCGCCCGAGGATATGAACATTCCGTCTGACCCGGAGGGCCAGCTCTCGGACGACGGCGGCAAGAGGAACGAAAAGCAGCCCCCGAAGACCACCAAAGTATTCGCCAGCAAGTCCCCCGACCCCGGCGACGAAGAGGATTACTGGATAGGGGGCAAAAAGAATCTCGAATCGGCCGATAACGTAAAAGTGATAATGAAGGTCCTCGAAGGGAATTTCCAGAGGAGTATCGCGCTCCGCGCGCCTCACCCCGGCGGGTTGCCGAGGAAATGGAAGAGAATGAACTATTTCGATGAGATCGAGGACGTCGATCCTTACGAGGTCATGCTCTGGTCGGAATACACCACACCCACGCTCCCGAGGGTGCATAAGCGCGAAAAGGAGATGATGGGCGGGGAAATCGCTATCCTGAGGGACGTAAGCACTTCGATGATGGGCGTATACAGCGAATGGTCCTCGTCGGTCGTAAGGGGCGTCGTAGAGCTCGCCAGGTCGAAAAAAATGAGGGTCGGATACGTGGAATTCAACCACCGCTCGTACAAGTACAAGAGGAACTCCAAATTCTTCACGAGGGACTACCAGTGGATGCTGGAGCTCGCCTCCAAGACGGAATGTTCCGGGAACACCAATTACGAAGACTCGCTCAAGGACGCTCTGACTGAGTTCAGGGGGCGGGGACTCAGGAACAAGCACATACTCTTCATCACGGACGGTATCCCCACGTCGGGCGACTGCGACGTGCTCGACGAAAGGACGAGGGCCAAAAAATTAGGCGTCTGCATACACTCGATTTTCATCGGGTCCAAGAACTACCCCCGCATACTCCAGAAGATATCGGGCGAGACGAGCGGGACGCAGTTCATAGCCACGCGGAGAAAGGACGGGACCATCAGGATCGAGAGGAGAGACAAAAAACTGCTCGCCCCCGTACATGAAGACAAGTCGCAGGTCGACCCTTTCGGCAAGGTATTCGCCTAGGCTTTTACCTCTGATACTCGGATACGGCCCTCTGGTGGTCTTTGTAATTCTCCGAGAAATAGTGCGTGCCGTCCCCGCGGGAGACGAAGTAGATATAGTCCACGGGGGCCGGGTTCAAGGCCGCGATTATCGATTCCTTCCCCGGATTCGATATAGGTCCGGGCGGGAGCCCCCTTATCAGATAGGTATTGTACTCAGTCATCGTATTCAAGTCCCCTTTCGTGAGGTCCCCGCCGAAATCCTCCCCCAATCCGTAAATAACGGTCGGGTCGCTCTCGAGCCTCATCCCGAGCTTCAAACGGTTATGGAAAACAGCCGAAACGAGCTGCCTCTCCGCAGGGGCTCCGGTTTCCTTTTCAATCATAGAGGCGAGCGTTATTATCTCGTTGTCAGTAAGGTTTACCCTGTTCTTCAAACCGCCAAGAGAGCTATATACATTTTTGAACCTGCCGAGCATCATCCGGACAAATTCAGCGGCCGTTACCCCTTTGGCATAGGAATAGGTGTCCGGAAAGAGGTATCCTTCGATACCCGTTATAGAACGCCCGGGCAGGCCATCCAGTATTTTCGGGTCCCGGGTTGCGGCAAGGAACTCGTCCGGGTCGAGCACGCCGTTCCTGCCGAGGAGCACCGCGGTCTCCCTGACAGTAAGTCCCTCGGGGACAGTGACCTTGTGGACAATAACGTCCCCCGCCGAGAGTTTGAGGGCTACTTTCGCCATCGTATCACCCTTTTTAAACCCATACTCCCCGGCTTTAAGCCTATCCTGCCATCCCTTGCCTATAACGTAGATTATAAAGAGGCTGCGGTTGCCGACTACTCCCTCTTCCACGAGTAACGCCGATATATTCCTCAAGCCCTTGCCCTTCGGTACATCGACGACCCTGTCTTCGGAAACAGTCGGAATATTATTGATATAGTAATAAACACCCCAGAGCGCAGAAGCGCCCAGGATCAGGAGTATCAGAAATGCGATCGATATAATCTTTAATCTTCCGGAGCCCATTTCAAAACTTGCAATCTATCAGCGTTTCTCAATTACCGCCAGATCGTCCCTATGGATGACTTCGTCGCTATATTTATAGCCGAGCGCTCTCTCCACGTCCTTCGTGCTCATACCCATTATGCGGCGGATTTCGTCGGAACCGTAAGACGTGAGCCCCCTTGCGACCTCGACCCCTTCCTCGTCGACACAGGTAACCGAATCCCCTACATCGAACTTCCCCCGCACGTCTTTAATGCCGGAGGGGAGGAGGCTCTTGCCGAGCGTAGTGATGGCCTTTACCGCTCCTCCGTCCAGTACCAGCTCGCCAGCCGATTTAAGAGTGAAGGCGATCCAGTGCTTCCTCCCCCGGAGGCTCTTCTTCGAGGGAAGGAATATAGTCCCGACATCCCGGCCGTCGAATATATCCGCGAGCGTCGACTCCGATTTGCCGTTCGCGATTATAGTCGGCACCCCGAATGCAGCCGCTGTCCTCGCGGCCTGAATCTTTGTTATCATCCCGCCCGTCGTCGTCCTTCCGAGTGTATCGCCGGCGACCGACTCTATCTCCTCCCCTATCTGGTCTATGAGGGATATGAATTCCGCGTCCTCGTTCTTTCTCGGGTCTTTGTTGTACAGGCCCTCGATATCGGTCAGCAGAATGAGGAGGTCGGCTTCGACGAGCGCGGTGACGAGCGCGGCGAGGTTGTCGTTGTCCCCGAGCATTATTTCTTCCACCGCAACGGTATCGTTCTCGTTAACAATCGGAATTATGCCCATACCGAGGAGTGTCGTGAGTGTCTTCCGGGCGTTCAGGAACCTCTTCCTGTCAGCCAGCCCGTCGTGCGTGATAAGAATCTGCGCAACGATAAGCCCGAACGACGAGAACGCCCTTTCGTAATTCCAGATAAGGGCGCTCTGACCGCAGGCCGCGATCGCCTGCTTCATCGATATCTCGGTCGGCTTCCTGCTGAGATGGAGCTTCTTCATGCCGGACGCGATGGCGCCCGACGAAACCACTATGACCTCGATTCCCCGTGACTTGATCCTGGATATCTCTTTCGCCAGAAGATCGAACACGCTCTCGGACAAGCCCCCTTTTTTGTCCGTGAGGACGCTGCTCCCTATCTTAATGATCACCCGTTTAACGCCGGAGATAATGGACTTTCTGTCAGATTTTTTCATTTAGTCCCGAAAAAAAATTATTTTCCCATTCGAGCCCGTGTTCACGTGAATTCTTGACAACGGACCTCCGCCTAGCTATCTTAGTTCTTCACAAAGCGGGAATAGCTCAGCTGGCTAGAGCGTCTCCTTGCCAAGGAGAAGGTCGCGGGTTCGAATCCCGTTTCCCGCTCCACCCGTTCAATCCTCCATCGAAATATATCCCGGCTGAGACCTGATCCGGTCGCACCACAATATGACGCTCGGGTAGGGCGAAAGTTCTATCCCTCCCTCTGGGGCCAGGTTTACGTAGGGATAACAGGCGATATCGGCTATGGTATAGCTTCCGGCAAGGAAATCATTTCGCTCCAGATGATCGTCCATGACCTTGAGCACCCCGTTCCCCTGCGTGCGGAGCTCGTTAAGTCTCTTTTCGTCCCTGTCCGCGGGACCGAGGAATTTCGTAAAATACCTCGCCACGGCGAGGTTCGGATCGACTGATGTTTTCCCGAAAAAGAGCCACTGAGCCATGGCTCCGAATCCCCTGAGGTCTTCGGGGTATAGCCGGTTGGGGGAGTATTTCCTGCCGAGGTACAGAAGTATCGCATTCGACTCCCACATATGGAAGCCTTCGTCTATCAGCACCGGAATTTTCCTGTTCGGATTCAATGACTGATAGTCCCGCGCGTGCTGATCGCCCTTGAATATGTCGAGGTACTCTCTTTCGTATTCGACCCCGAGCTGGCTCAGCGCAAGCCTGACTTTGTAGCAGTTGCCCGAGAGCGGATGGTCATATAGTTTAAGCATCTTCAGTCATCCAGATATTTTTTGAATTTTTCGGTAAACCTCTCTTTCCCCATAACCCTCAAGGTCACCTCTTTCCTGGGGATAATATAATCTACCCTGCTCCTCGTGCAAACCTTCTGCTGTTCATAGATAATCACCTCGACCCCGATTTTACGCCCGTCCTCCCCGGCGATCCTGCCCCTTACCTCGAGTTCGGACGCAGTCCCGACCGGCCTCAGGAACTCCATGTCTATCTTTGCGGTCAGCGCGATCTTTTTGTACTTATCGAACATGGTCCAGAAAGCTACTTCGTCGACGAGCGCGCACTGGATACCGCCGTGGAGTATTCCCGGGAAACCCTGGAGGTGCTTTTCGGGCGTGGTGCGGGTGTAGACGTCCCCCTTTTCGTCGTCGGCGTAGAATCTGAGTCGGAGCCCGTGAGTATTGCGCGGGTCGCAGGCGAAGCATCCGTAACCGGGGAAATCGAGGAATATATTTTCAATCTCGCGGATCATCTGAGCGCTGAGGAAATGCCAAAGAAAAAATACACGGACTAATCCCTTTCCACCACCTTTGCCACGGCGGCTACCTTTTCATCGGACTTGAGATCGATGAGCGTGACACCCTGTGTGCCTCTCCCGAATACGCTTATCTCGGAAGCGTTCATCCTGATAACCTTCCCGCCGTGCGTGGTGATTATCATGATCTGCGTATCGTTAGTCACCTGAAAAGCGCCCACGACCCTTCCGTTCCTTCCGGAGGTCTTGATCGTGATCACGCCCTTTCCTCCCCGCCCGGTAACCCTGTACGCGGATACGAGGGTCCTCTTCCCGTATCCCATTTCGGTCACGGTAAGGACCTGGGCTTCAGGGTTTTCTATCACCTCCAGGCTTACGACCTGGTCCCCTTCGTCGAGCCTTATGCCTATTACGCCCGTTGCCGTCCTGCCCATATCCCTCACATCGTCTTCTTCGAACCTTATTGCCTGACCGAAATGTGACGTGAGGAGTATCTCGTCCTGACCGCTCGTAATCCTGGCTTCTATAAGCTCGTCGTCCTCTCTGATATTGAGCGCGATTATGCCTCCGGCACGGGGGTTGGAATAAGCCATAAGCTTGGTTTTCTTAACTATCCCGTTCTTAGTCGCCATGATGATATACTGGTTTTCCTTGAACTCCCTCACGGGGAGCACTGCGGCAACCTTCTCGCCTTCAGATAAGTTCAGGAGATTGACGAGGGCTTTCCCTCTCGCGGTCGGGCCCGCCTCCGGTATCTCGTGGACCTTTATCCAGTAACACCTGCCGAGGTTGGTGAAAAAGAGTACGTAGTTGTGCTTGGACGCTATAAAAAGGGTCTCGACAAAATCGAGCTCTTTCGTCGTGATACCGGTCCTGCCCTTGCCCCCCCTCCTCTGACTCCGGTAGATACTCAACGGGGTTGTCTTTATATAACCGTCGTGAGTAGTAGTGACCACCATGTCCTCGTCCGCAATGAGGTCCTCTATCGAGATTTCCTCCGAGCTCTCGAGTATCTCGGTCCGCCTCTCGTCCCCGTACCTGTCTTTTATCTCTTTCAGCTCTTCGGTAACTATGCCCAGTATCAGGTGCTCGCGCTCGAGTATCTCCTTCAGGCGCTTCACGGTATTTATGAGCTCGTTCCTTTCCTCGAGTATCTTGTCCCTCTCGAGCGCGGTAAGGCGCTGGAGCCTCATGTCGAGTATTGCCTGCGCCTGAAGCTCCGAGAGGCCTAGTTTCTGCATCAACCCGTCTTTCGCCTCCTGGGGGCTCGCCGACTTGCGGATGAGGGCAATAACCTCGTCCAGGTGGTCGAGCGCTATCTTGAGGCCTTCCAGTATGTGGAGCCTGTCTTCAGCCTTGCCCAGCTCATACTGAGTGCGCCTGGTTACGACCTCTTTCCTGTGCTCAATGAAGTGGCTTATGGCTTCCTTGAGCGGGAGCACGCGGGGCTGGTTCCTCACGAGCGCGAGCATGATAATGCCGAAGGACATGTCCATCTGCGTATGCTTGTAGAGCTGGTTCAGCACGACGTCCGCGATGTCGCCGCGTTTGATATCTATGACCAGCCTTATCCCCTCTCTATCGGACTCGTCCCTTATATCGGATATGCCTTTTATCTTCTCGTCCTTGACGAGCTCCGCTATCCGCTCTATCAGCTTCACCTTGTTCACCTGATAAGGTATCTCGCTGACGATTATTATTTCCTTGTCTCCCTTCTTCTGCCTCTCTATCCTGGCTTTGGCCCTTATTCGTATTATTCCCCTGCCCGTCTCGTATGCCTCTCTGATCGGGGCCCTGCCCGTGATGAAGCCGCCCGTAGGGAAATCCGGCCCGGGGATGTGAGTCATAAGCTCGTCGAGGGTAATGTCCGGATTCCCGGCCTGCGCTACTACTGCGTCGATAAGCTCGTTAAGGTTGTGGGGGGGGATATTTGTCGACATACCGACGGCTATACCGGAGGAGCCGTTCAGGAGCAGGTTCGGTATCTTGGCCGGGAGCACGAGTGGCTCTTTCTCGCCGCCGTCATAATTGGGGACGAAATCCACGGTCTCTTTTTCGAGGTCCGCGAGCATCTCGCTCGCTATCCTGTCGAGCCTGACTTCCGTGTACCTCATAGCGGCCGGGGGGTCTCCGTCGATCGAGCCGAAGTTGCCCTGACCGTCGACGAGCGTATACCTCATGGAAAAGTCCTGAGCCATTCTGACGAGCGCGTCGTAGATAGCGGCGTCGCCGTGCGGATGGTATTTACCCATCACGTCCCCGACTATCCTCGCCGACTTTTTATAGGGCCTGTTCCACTGGTTCCCCGCCTCTTCCATTCCGTAGAGTATTCGCCTGTGCACGGGCTTGAGACCATCCCTCACGTCGGGAAGGGCGCGCCCGATGATAACGCTCATCGAGTAACTGAGATAAGACTCCTTCATCTCGTCTTCGATGTTGACGGGCAGTATCTGAGACGGCATTGTCATATATTACAGGCCTCCTAAATGTCTATAAATATTGGCTAATAAGGTTATATGAGAGGAAGGTAAGAGTCAATCGATTTGCAGCCGGAATAAATCATAAGGTACGTTAGATGAAAGATATTCCCGGAAAGACCTAAGAACCGGCCAGCCTTCGGTCAGGGCCCGGAATAGAGCGTATATATGAAAAAATTTCTCTTCGGCGTAATCAAATTCGCAATAAAAACGGTCTTGCTGGTAATTGTCGCAACCATGGTCTGGGTGGCGCTCTACAGGTATGTGAATCCGCCTCTGACGCCCCTCATGGTCATCGGGTACTTCGGAGGAAAGAGAACAATAAAAAAAGAGTGGAGCGACTATAAGAATATCTCGAATTATATGAAGCTCGCGGTAATCGCGGCGGAGGACCAGAAATTCCCCACGCACGAGGGTTTCGATATAGAGTCCATAAAAGACGCGATAGGCGATAAGATGAGCGGCGACAGACTACGCGGGGCGAGCACGATTAGCCAGCAGACAGCGAAGAACGTATTCCTCTGGCCGTCGAGGACCTGGATGCGAAAGACGGCCGAAGCCTATTTCACGTTCCTCATCGAGAAGATATGGGGCAAGAAGAGGATACTTGAGGTGTATTTGAACGTCATCGAGACGGGGAAGGGCGTATACGGCGTGGGGAAAGCGGGTGAAGTCTATTTCGGGAAATCAGCCGGGAACCTCACGAAGGAGGAATCCGCCCTCATAGCCGCCATTCTTCCGAACCCCGTGCGCATGTCCGCCGTAAAACCTTCGAGATATGTGCGCGAACGGCAGGGATGGATAATCGGTCAGATGGACAATCTGGGGACAGGCTATTTGAAGAGGATCAAATAACTTACGATCGAAAGATAACACCCTTGCCCGATTGCCGATTGACACGGTAGTGGACGAGGTGTAATACAATGGATATTTTTCACAGGGGAGAGATAACACGAATATGGCAAACGAGACAGCACTCATAACAGGGGCGTCCTCAGGCATCGGCCTTGAGATGGCGAGGCTGTTCGCTGCGGACGATTCGGACCTGGTGCTCGTCGCGCGGAGGGAGGAAAGGCTCAAAGCGCTCGCGGACGAAATCAAATCCGAATTCGGCGTCGACGTCTTCATTCTGCCGAAAGACCTTTCGGAAAAGAACGCACCCAGAGAGATATTCGAGGCGCTTCAGAAAGAAGGCATACAAATCGACGTGGTCGTAAATAGCGCGGGCTTCGGCGCACGCGGAAGATTCGCCGAACTGGGCGAGGAAGGGCAGATAGACATGATCCAGGTTAACGTAGCGGCACTCACCCATTTAACGAGACTCTTCCTTCCGGGCATCATCGAACGCGGGCGCGGCGGTATACTCAACGTCGGCTCACTCGCGGGGTTCCAGCCGGGGCCGAACCTGGCGGTCTATTACGCCACCAAGGCATATGTGCTGTCCTTCACCGAAGCCCTCTCCGAGGAGGTACGGAATCCGAATATAAAAATCACATGCCTCGCCCCCGGCCCGGTGAGGACGGAATTCGGAACGAAGTCCGAGCTCGACGACTCGCTCTTGTTCAAGTTGAGCCTCATGGACGTCGAGCCCGTAGCCAGGGCGGGTTATGAAGGATTCAGGAGGGGGGAAGTCATAGTGCTGCCCGGGTTTAAACAGAAGCTGATACCGTTCCTTCTGAGATTCACGCCGCGGTTCCTCGTGAGGAAGATAGTAAAATCTCTTCAATCCTGAACTTAAATCCGGGCATGTCCGGTGTGTTTTCCGATCGGGAAACCATACGAAATTCCCTGATTGCTCTCTGAGTTTTACTGTGATATAATAATAATGAGTATTAATGAGTATTAGTTACAGAGAGATGAATCATACCAAGATAAGGATGGAAGCATGAAAATCGTAAGAACGCTCAAAAAGAATCGGAATTCGATCCTTTCGTTAGTATGCCTCCTTGCATTGCTCTTCGCCTACGGATGTCAGTGTCAAGGAGAGGTGGGAACCAAATCCGGAAATGCCGGCGGGATTAGTGCAAGCAGTTCGGTAGTCGATAAGAAATAAATCAATCTGTTAAATATCAATTCGGAGGAGGATTGTGAAAATGAAATTATCAGCAAGAATAAAGAAAACCCTTAGAATATCCCTTATATTCATGAGTCTTGCCGTCGCCTTTGTCGTCCCCGGGGTTATGAAGTGCTCGGGTTCTGTAGACCCAGAAGGTAAAACCTCGACTCAGATATTTAGTTAATAACCGTAAAGGGCCGTCCGGCCCGGATTCGATGGGCTTGACCGGAATCAGTAACTATCAGGGAGTTATTCCGCAAAAAACCTTTCG
>MFCJ01000138.1:5696-6487 GCA_001775255.1 Candidatus Dadabacteria bacterium RIFCSPHIGHO2_12_FULL_53_21 | reverse complement strand
TTAAATAGTCGTAAGTAATGTCGCTCGTTATCACGAATGAAGCCTTCTTCCCGGTCTTGAGGTCGAGCGTGATGGAGAATTCAGGTGTTTTCATGATTTCATGAGCCCTGGCTTCGTCCATAACCTGCCGCGAATTGCTTAAAACCTTATGGTCCCCGATATAGAGGTCGAGCCTGTCCGGGTTGAAATCGACCACCGCCCTCCCGGCGGCGGCAACTATCCTCCCCCAGTTCGGGTCTTCCCCGTAGAGGGCGCTCTTCACGAGGAGCGACGTGCCTATGGTCCTCGCCACGTTCTCGGCGGCGCTCTCGGACCTGGCGCCCTTGACGATTATCCTCACCGTCTTCGTCGCGCCCTCTCCGTCCTTCACTATCATCTCGGCTACTTCAGCGGCCGTCTCGGTCACCGCCTGCTCGAGCTTCCTGTATGAGGTCCCTGTGAGTCCGATCGCCGTATTCCCGAGCTTCCCGTTTGCGAGAATCAGCACGGTGTCGTTGGTCGATGTATCGCCGTCCACGATTATCTTGTTGAAGGAATTATTGACCGCATTTCTGAGCGCTTTCGTCAATGTCCGCCTTCCCACGTTGATGTCCGTGAGGATATACGCGAGCATGGTCGCCATGTTCGGCATTATCATCCCCGCGCCCTTACCGATTACGCAAACTGTCCCCGTCCTCCCGCCGATGCCGACCTTTGAGATGGCGTACTTAGGGAAGGCGTCGGTCGTCATGATCGCCTCGGCTGCGTCGGGCAGCCCTTCCTCGCTCAGCTCCGATACGAGGTGGGGCATC
>MFCJ01000138.1:3545-5680 GCA_001775255.1 Candidatus Dadabacteria bacterium RIFCSPHIGHO2_12_FULL_53_21 | reverse complement strand
CGACCGGGAGCGGCCCTCCAATTAACCCCGTCGAGGACGGGATGACGAGGGATTCATCGATGCCCAGCTCCCCGGCCGCGCGCCCGGTCGTGAGTAAAGCGGCTTTCATGCCAGGTTTTCCCGTGAACGCGTTGGCGACACCGCTGTTAATTAATACCGCCTGGCATAGACCGTGTTTAATCCGCTCCATTCCCAGGAGCACGGGGGGAGCCTTCACGATATTCAGTGTGAACATGCCCGCCGCTTTGGCCGGGTTTTCGGAGAAGATGAGGGCCAGGTCCTTCTTCCCCCTCTTTTTTATTCCGCACGATATGCCGCTTCCGGCGAATCCGGGAACCTTTATCATATCTTGAGCTCCTCGATGAATTTCGATGAATTCAATTTTTTTTCGGTATGGTATTCGGTGAATCTTGAAAACAGTTTGATGTATTTTAGCACCTTACCGAGGTGTATTTCCATTAATTCTTTATCCCTGAGGAAATCACCTGAGAAAGCTATACCGTTCTCCGCCCCGGCGGCGCATTCCGCGCACAGTGCGCCCCCTTTCTTGATGCTGAAGCGTGCGCCGGTCCCCGCTTCTTTCCCGCATTCCGCGCATGCGTCGAGGCTCGGCCCGTACCCCGAAAGTGATAGAGTCCCCAGCTGGAATGCGAGCACGAGCGGCATGGCGCTCTTCCCGCTGTTGAGCTCCCTTAGCGAGTCCACGAACAGGTTGAACATATCCTCGTTGGGGGATTCTTTGGGAAGCAGTATTTCTGCGGACTCTGTCATGAAACTGCCCCACATAAAGAGCTCCAGGTCTTCCATCAGGTGCCGGAACACCTCTATCGTCTCGAGGTCCTCCAGGAACTTCATATCCCCCCCCGGTCTTTCGCGGAACCGCGCGCGGAAATGGACGAAGGGCTCGAGCCTCCCGCCGAACCGCTTCCTGCTCGATTTTGCGTTCTTTGCGAAAGCGCTTATCTTTCCGAACTCCTTCGTGAAGAGCGTTATAACGTAGTCGGCGTCGCCGTAGGGCCTCTTACGGAGCAATAACGCTTCTGAGCTTTTCATTAAACTGATATTATTCCTAAAAACTGGGGAGTTGGCGAATAGCTGACGATTTTCCCCCTGACTCTTCATCACGGACAATACAGGCGTTGACGGTATAGCCCGGACGGGTATTCATCCGCTATCGGGAGGTTTCGGAGAATATCCGGAAAGATTTACTAGAGTTGAGCATTTAGTTCTTATATAATATTATCCGCTGCGTAGACACGCGGATATCGAGGGTGATGGAATTGGATCGTTCGGGAGTATGTTATGGATAAACTACCCTTTAGCAAAAAAGAGGGGATACGGACAGCCGTTTATTCTCTTTTCATTCTGTCGTTATTTTTAACTGTGCCGTGGCTCCCCGGGAAATCGCTCGCCCAGGGCGTATACAGCGCCCCGGAGCAGATATACCTAAAAAATATCACCCCTATACTATACGAGTTCTCGCAGGCGGCGTCGGATGTAAGCGCTTCCGTGCTTAAGCTCCAGTCGGCCCCTCCCGAAGAGTGCGCGTCAAAGCTCGCCGATTACAGGGGTATAGTCGGCTCACTCGGAAATCAATTCGGCTCATTGACCCCTCCGCCAAGGCTCGAAACCGTGCACGAATACGCAATGCAGGCCCTTAACGGTTATTCGAGCGGGCTTGAGCTTTATTTCAAAGCCTGCACTGAAGAGGATTTCGGCGTTAAGGAGAGCCTTGTCAGCCAGGGAGGAATATTTCTCAATAAATCCGTCGGGTCTGTGGGAAAAGCCTATGAAGAGATCGAAAATCTCAAAGCAGCCGGACCCGCGGTAGTAAAGAAAGAAACTAAGGAAGAGATTACAGAGGGCGATATTACGGATGCGGGATTAGCGGGAGACACCCCCCCCGATGAAAGCGGCCTGCAAGGAGAACCGGTGAAAACCGCCTCGGGACCCCCGGCCGAGGGTGTGAAGACTAAAGCGGAGGTACTCGAGGAGATCTCCAGGAAGGTGCAGGCCGAGATGGAGGCTGAGGACTCTTCTCAATCCGAGGCTCCCGTGGGGGATAACGCCGTCAGTGAAGCGCCGGCTGCATCTGAACCCGGGGAGGAGGTATCCGGGCCTGAGACCCCTCGGGA
>MFCJ01000138.1:0-3415 GCA_001775255.1 Candidatus Dadabacteria bacterium RIFCSPHIGHO2_12_FULL_53_21 | reverse complement strand
GAAGAAGAATCCGACGAAGAGAAGATAGAGAGGCTCAATCAAAAGATAATGGAGCAGACTAAAACCGCTCAGCCGGCTGAGGACACGGTGGAAGCGGGCTCGGGTGATACCGAAACTGAAACTCCGCAGGCCCCGGTCACGGATGAGGGAAAGGTGGCTGAAAAATCTCCCGGGAACCCTGCGGCCGACACCTCTAAAGCCGGAGACGCAGCGCCGGCTGCCGACAATCAAGAGGTCGCAGCTATGCCTCCGGGCGAGGCGGCCGAAGAGCTCAAGGAAGAGGAAGTCCCCGTGGACGATGTGAAATCATGGTGTCAGGATCGGCTTCATACCCCCGACGAGCAGGAAAATTGCATGAAAAGCAGGGCGGTCGCGAAGGATAAGATAGACAAGATGACGAGCTCATTTTCAGGCGGGACCAGGGAAAGGGAGGTGCTGGACAAATGCATGTCCGATTGGAAAGAGGGGACCACATACAACTACGAGATGGCGATTTACTGCACTCAGTTCTTCTGCACGCAGAACGGCATAGAAGGCTGTAAGAACCTGAGCAAGTAGGGACTCAGCCGCTCATTGCCTCGGAAACCGGATCGAGCCCGCATGCCATCGGGAGGGTTGAAGGTCAGCTTGCTAGAAGATCAGCATCGCAATGAAGAGATAAAAAACCGACCCGAAAATATCGTTGAACATCGTGAGGAAAGGGCCCGACGCTGCGGCGGGGTCGAACCTGAACTTGTGGAGCAGTAAAGGGGCCGCGACCCCAATGAAGGAAGTGGCCATAGTAGCCGAGACCATCGCGATCAATACTGCAAGTGCTATTTTTATTACATCCGGCTGGTCGTAGCTTATGAGGCCCCCTATGAGCGCAGCGATTACCCCGCAAATGATTCCAAGCGATATGCCCACTTTCACTTCCGAGAGAATAATCCTGAGTATGTGTCTAATATTTATAGTCCCCATGCCGAGGCTCCTGATGATTATAGTCGTCGTCTGAAGCCCTACATTCC
The DNA here is from genome assembly GCA_001775255.1 of Candidatus Dadabacteria bacterium RIFCSPHIGHO2_12_FULL_53_21. Taxonomy (GTDB): domain Bacteria; phylum Desulfobacterota_D; class UBA1144; order Nemesobacterales; family UBA2774; genus 2-12-FULL-53-21. Next base: position 2,408 of record MFCJ01000138.1, on the reverse strand, counting down.
CCCCCGTCGCCATTATCGCCGGCATGAATGCCGCCAGTATCGCTACCTTCTTGAGCGTCGGCTCGAACGCGTAAACGATTATGAATGCGATGAACAATTCGCCTATCAGGGTCATCAGCAGCCAAGGCGTACGGAGCGCGATCCTCGTCCGGGTCGGCGTATATAAGGGGTGGAGGGATTCCCCCACGCCCGCCATCTGAAGGATGTCCTCGGACGCTTCTTCGGTAACGACGTCCATTATGTCGTCGGCTGTAATCCTCCCCAGGAGCACCCTTCTGTCGTCAACGACCGGGAGTGACAGTATGCCGTACTTCTGAAAGATCTTGGCGACTTCCTCCTGGTCCATGTAGGGCGTCGCCTCATGCTCGACAGGCTCCATTATATTCATCACACTGGTGCCCGGGGTGGCGAGCACGAGCCTGCTCAGAGATATCTGCCCGAGGAGGCTGTCGTCCTCATCGGTGACGTATATAAGATAAAAGTCCTGGATTTCGTCTGCAATCAGCCTGATCCAGTTGATCGTATCCCGTACCGTGAACTTTTCCGAGACCTTCACGAGCTCGGTCTGCATAATACCGCCGGCCGAATCGTCCGGGTATTTGAGGAGCGGCTCGACGTCCCTCAAATCCTCCGGGTCCATCCTGGCCATCACGTCGCTCGCGGTCTGCTCGGGGAGCTCCCCGATCAAATCCGCCGCGTCGTCGGATTCCATCTCTTCAACTATTTCCGCGATCTTCTCCGCGTCGAGCTCGCCTAAGAGCTCCTCCCTCTGCTCGGGGTCCATCTCGAGGATGACTTCGGAAGCCGTGTCCGTGTCGAGCGCTTCGAGGACTCTCTGGTGATCTTCGGGGTCAAGGGTCTGGAGTATGCCGGCTATCTCCGAGGGATGGACCTCTTCCAGGAGGTCCTTGATCTCCTGGATATTGCCCTCGTTCAGACTGATGGAAATTTTTTCGGCGAGTTCGGGTCTCGGCACGATTTTCTCCGCCCCGTTGGAATAGAGGGTTAGTGTATAGAAGAGGGAGTAAAAGTAAAGTAGAATGAAGCCTCACCCGGAGTAAAGTGGGAACATCCGATGGACGGAATTAGGAACTTCACGAACTTTATCAAGTTCGAGCACACGCTATTTTCGCTCCCGCTAATTTTTGCGGGCGCTTTCCTGGCCTGGGGAGGCATCCCCGAGCTCCATTTGATCGTCCTGATAATACTGGCGGGCACGGGCGCAAGGACTGCCGCGCTCGCCCTTAACCGCATAATCGACAGGAAGATAGACGGTCTCAATCCGAGGACGCAGGGCAGGGAGCTGCCCTCGGGCAAGATAAGCCTCTTCTCCGCTCTCGGTATCACCGCCGCGGGCCTGATCCTCTACTTCGTCTCGGCTTATTTCATATGTGATCTCGTACTCAAGCTCTCCCCTATACCGATCGTCATTTTTATCGTTTACCCGCTGATGAAGCGGTTCACGCCTCTCTGCCATTTCGGAGTGGGGCTCGGCCTTGCCCTCGGCCCTCTCGGCGGATGGGTCGCGGTCACATGCTCTTTGTCGGGAATATTCCCCGGGGTAATGCTCTCTTTATTCACCTTCTTCTGGGTATCGGGTTTCGATATCATATACGCCACGCTCGACGAGGAGTCCGACAGGGGGAGCGGTGTGCGCTCCATGGTCTCGGTTTACGGCAAAGAGACGGGACTCTACATAGCGGGCCTCCTCCACTACGCCGCATTCTTCTGCATAGCGTTCATTTACTTCTTTATGTTCAAGACTATCGCGGCCGCAGTACTTCTCGCCGCCGTCGGTTTTCTGCTCTATATGGAGCACAAAAAGTCGGAAAACGTCGACCTTGCGTTCTTCAAGATCAATATCGTGGTGGGCCTCGCTGTCTTCCTTTTTATCGTCTCTGGGATATACTTACCGTGATGCGGACTATAGTCGGATTTACGGGTGCTTCCGGGGTGGCGTACGGCGTCGATTTCCTCAGAAGGTGCCCCGAGGACAAGTTCCTTATAGCGAGCAAATGGGGGAAGAGGGTGCTCCATGAGGAGCTCGGTCTCAAGCTGGAGGAGCTAAGACCCTGGGTCAGGGATATTTACAGCGATTCCGACCTCGCGGCCCCGTTTTCGTCGGGCAGCAACCACTTCGATTCACTGGTCATAATTCCCTGCTCGATTTCCACTCTGGCGAAGATAGCGAACGGCATCGCCGATACGCTCATCACGAGGGTAGCGCAGGTCGCGCTCAAGGAGAGGAGGAGGCTCGTTATAGCCCTCAGGGAGACCCCGTTAAGCTCGATTGCTCTCGAAAACGCGCTCAAGCTTTCTAGGGAAGGGGTGATTATAATGCCTATAAGCCCGCCCCATTATTTAAAAGTGAACACTGTCAACGAACTGATTGAAGGCTATGTCGACAA